>DATMLO010000128.1:0-6727 GCA_035570495.1 Allostellaceae bacterium
GACTGGGACAAGGCGCTGGTCGGTCGCGATCTGCTGCCGCACGAATATACCCATTCCTGGAACGGCAAGTTCCGCCGGCCCAAGGATTTATGGACGCCCAACTTCAACACCCCGATGGGCGACAGCCTGCTCTGGGTCTACGAGGGCCAGACCCAGTATTGGGGTCAGGTGCTCACCACCCGCTCGGGGCTGTGGAGCAAGGAGCAGGCGCTCGATGTGCTCGCCGGCGCCGCCGCCTATTACCAGGCGCAGGCCGGGCGCAAATGGCGCAGCCTGCAGGACACGACCGCCGACGAGATCATCGCGCCGCGCTTCCAGCCGCAATCCTGGACGAGCTGGCGCCGCTCCGAGGATTACTACAACGAGGGCGTGCTCCTCTGGCTCGATGTCGACACGCTGCTCCGCGAGCTGTCGCAGGGCCAGCGCTCGCTCGACGATTTCGCCCGCGCCTTTTTTGGCGGCGACGACGGCAGCATGACCCCAAAGCTCTATGTCTTTGACGATGTCGTGCACGCGCTCAACGCGGTGCAGCCTTATGACTGGGCGAGTTTCCTGCGCACCCGGCTCGACAGCCTCGGCCGCGACCCGCTCGACGGCATCACCCGCGGCGGCTATCGCCTCACCTGGAGCGATACGCCCGGCAAGGTTTTCGAGTCGGTCGAGAAGGTCAACGAGATCACCAGCCTCATCTATTCGCTGGGCATCAGCCTCGACAAGACCGGCAAGATCAGGGGCGTGATGTGGGACAGCCCGGCCTACAAGGCTGGCTTGGCGCCTGGCATCCAGCTCATCGCTGTCGACGGCATGACCTACAGTACCGAGCGCATCAAGGACGCGGTCAAGAACTCGCTGTCCGCGAGCCAGCCCGTCGAGCTGATCGTCAAGGACGACGAGCATGTGCGCACTGTCTCGCTCGACTACCACGGTGGGGCGCGCTACCCGCATTTGGAGCGCGCCGACGGCGCCCCGGCGCGCCTCGACGACATCCTCGCCGCGAAGTGAGGGCCACGGCGTGATTAAAGGCCGGATGAAGACCCCGTGGTTGGCGTTTCTCTGCCTCGCGGTGTTCGCCGCGCGCGCACACGCACAGGCGCCGCAGACCTATTCGAATGTTTTCGACTATTGCACGGCGATCGGCGCGATCGACCAGTTCGATGCCCGCTTCACCGGGGTGCTGCCGGAGTCCAAGGCGGCGAACCTGTTCAAGATCGAGCCGGGCGCGCTCCATGAGGGCGCCTTCGCCTGGCGTTGCATGAATCGCGCGGTCTGGGTCTGCGCGCAACTCAACAGCCCGATCTGCGGCAAGACCGATATCAGCCGCGCTCCGACCCCGGCGATGAGCGAGTATTGCAAACTCGATCCCGACGGCCCGATCCCGGCGGTCGTCATGGGCCACGACCACCCGGCCGCCTATGACTGGGTCTGCCATAAGGGCGTCCCGACCATCGCCCGCCAGCTCTTCGCTCCCGACCCGCGCGGCTACCCGCCGGATCTGTGGAAGCAGCTAAACCAGTAAGTGCTGGAGTTTATCTCCGGCGCCGGCTCACCCGTCCCGATACCAGTCCTTGAGGTTGTAGAACACCGTGTCCCACCCGCTCAGCACCGGGCGCAGGGTGTTCGCTACGGCGTTGACATTGGGCCGATAGACCACGGGGATCTCGGCGGGCGCGTTCACCACCATGTCGTTCATCGCGATAAACAAGGCAGCGCGCTTGACCGGGTCGAGTTCCCCCTCGGCGGCGCGATAGGTCTTGTCGTATTCGGCATTCTGCCAGCGCGTCGTGTTGAGGCCCTGCCATTTGTTCGCCTTTTGCGCCGCTTCCCAGGACACCCATTGCCGCATAAACGCTTCCGGGTCGGGCGACAGCATGTTGACCGTCGACATCTGCAGATCGGCGGGAAATTTCTTCGAAATGTCGGCGTTGCCGACATCCGAGGAGAAATAGACCTGGGCCACCGTCGCCTTGATCTCAATGTCGATGCCGGCCTGCTGACACGCCCGCTTGACGATGGCCTGGGTCTTCTGCCGGGGGCCGTTGATCGAGGTGTGAAAGACGAGCTTAAGCGTCTTGCCGTCTTTGGCGCGCAGCCCGTCACCGCCGCGTTTCCAGCCCGCGGCCTCGAGCAGCCCATTAGCCTTGGCGATATTAAATTCCCACTTCGTGTTCTTCGACACGACGGATGGCGGGTTGTTGAGGATGTTGCCGGTCGCGATGCCGGTGCGTCCGTAGATGAAGTCCTCGATCCCGCGGCGATCGACCAGCAAGGCCATGGCCTGCGCGACCGCCGGGTCGCTGAACAACGGGTGCTTTGTCTTGATGCTCGAAGTCTCACCGTCGACCTCGGTCCACGGGTCGGTCATGTTGAGCTGGATGTGCTCGACCGCGCCGCTCTGCACGATGACGACCTTGCCGCGCGTGTCGTCTCCCGCCTCCAGCTTGCGCAGCAGCTCATCTTCGACCTGCATGTTCTGTGCGAAGTCGTATTCACCGGTCTGGATCACCGCCCGCGCCGCCGACATCGCGTCGCCGCCGCCTTTCAGCTCGAACGCATCAAAATACGGCCGGTTCGGCACGTAGTACTCGGCGAAGCGCTCGCCTTGAACGAGGTCGCCGGGCTTGAACGCGACGAACTTGTAAGGGCCGGTTCCGACCGGCGCCAGATTGGCCGGCGCGTCGCGCGAGCTGGCGCCCTTGAACGCCGCGTACAAATGCTTTGGGATGATCAGACCACGCTGACCGACAAAGGCGTCCGCCCAGAACGGCGTCGGCTTCGCGAAATGCACGCGCACCGCATAGTCATCGAGCTTTTCCGCGGTGATATCCCGATAGGTGGCCAGCGTCGTCGCCGCCGTCGCCGGATCGGACGCGTATTCGCAATTGAAGACGACATCGTCCGCCGTAAACGGCTCGCCGTCGTGCCACTTCACGCCGCGCTTCAATTTCCACGTGACGGACATCCCGTCGGCCGCGACGCCGCCCTCCTCGGCGCTGGGGATCTCGGCCGCTAGGATCGGCACGAGATTGCCGTCGGCGTCCCACGCCGCCAGCGGCTCATAAAACAGCCGCGAGCCTTCCTGATCCTTGGTGCCGACGGCGAAGTGCGGATTGAGCAGCGTCGGCCCCTGCCACGACAGTATTTTGAGCACACCGCCGCCACCCGGCTTGGTGGGCTTGTACGACACCGGCGCCGCCGTTTGCGCCAGCCCTGCGTGAGCGAGCAGCAAATTGGCGAACGGCGCGGATAGACCGAACCCGCCCAGAAACCGCACAAAACTTCGTCGATCGAGCCGCTTTTTGCGCACGGCGCGGATCAGACCGCGCAGTTCCGCCTCGTCCATGGCTTGCCTCCTGCCGAGCGAGCCGTATTCGGCCTCTGCTCAGCAAGATCGCAGCCAAGTCTCGCCCTCAGACGTACCCGCTTTCGGGCTTGAACTGCGCGCCCTCCGCAAGCAAACCGGAGCCCGGCACGAAATTCACTTCGAGCCTGATGCCGTCAGGGTCTTCGAACAGCACATAATAATAGCCCGGCGCCCAGTTTCCTTCCTGCGGCCCGCGCACGACCGTCGCCCCGATCTCCTTGAGCAGCGCTCCGCAGCGATCGACATCCTCGCGCGAGCGGGCGCGCAGGCAGAGATGGTGCAGCCCCACGCGTTGCTGCACAAAGCGCTCGCCGGCAAATTCCGGGGCGCACGGCTCGATGCCGATCGCGGTGCGCGCCCCGACGCAATAGAAGAACTTGTCGCCGTCGAAGACTGGCTTCAGGCCGAGTTCCGGAAGCAGCTTGCGATAGAATTCGCGCGCGACCTCGAACCGACTCACGTCAGGATGACGTGCGCCATCCCGTTGATTTCGATCGTCATCGTCGTTTTTCCTATCAGCGCTAAGCTAATTCTCCCACGTCTCGTCCCGGCAGTCTCCAATTCGGCTTCTGACCCCCAAGCCACTCGCGTCATCGCGGAATCGGCCCTACTCTCAATCAAACGCAGTTCGGGTTGTGGTTGGTGTCTCGTGTCTCTCCTGGCCTCCAGGCGTGAGGACTGGGTGCCGACGAGACAGAACGATGACGGCTCGCTGCAACAGAGGAGGAGACGGGAACATGGCACAAAAAGGTCGCGGAATTTTCATGGTGTACGTCGATATCGACGCCCAGCACGCGCAAGAATTCAACGAGTGGTACAACAAGGAACATCTACCGGAACTGCTGTCGGTGCCCGGCATTCTCTCGGCGGCCCGCTACGAGGCGGTCAAGGGTGGGCCGAAATACCTGGCGTGCTATGAACTGGAAAGCGTGGCGGTGATGAAGACGCCGGCGTTTACGAGCCGACCGCGGACGCCGTGGGGACAGAAAGTCTCGCCCTCGGTGATCGGGACGAATTTGACGCGCATTGTCGGCGAACAGATCTTCCCGGACGGCATTGAAATGCCGGAGCGCGGCATGGCGCCGGTGTTGCAGATTGGCCGTATGTCCGTTCCGGCCGAGGTCGATGCCGAGTGGAACGCCTGGTACAGTAACGAATATGTGCCGGGTTACCGCAAGGTGCCAGGAGTGATCTGCGCTCGGCGCTATCGGGTCGTCGAGGGTACCGTCGGCTACGGCACGGTCTACGAATTTGCCAGCACGGCGGTGCCTGAAAGCCCGGAGTGGAAGGAGCAACAGGCACATTCCTCGCCCAACTCGCCGCGCATGCGGGAGGCCATGACGCATGCACCGGGTTCTGCCGGGGTGTACGCACGGGTGAATCCCTAGGACCCCGGGGTCTGAGGCAGCGGTCTAAATGGGCCACGCCTCGCCCCAGCGGTCGGCGAACGCGACATCGCGCACCGGCTTGCGGGTGAGGGGGCCGAAATTCTGTAACGGCCAGCCGATCGGCATCAGCGCGAAGGTCTGCACCTCATCGGGGATGCCGAGCAGCGTCTTCAGCTCGTCCTCGCAGCGCAGGTGGTTGGTCGTCAGCACCGTCCCGAGTCCCAGCGCCCGGCACGCCAAAAGGATGTTCTGCACCGCCGGGTAGATGCTGGCGCCGCGGATGCGGTCGGCATAGGCCATCTCCGCGTTGTAATCGACCTCCGGTGGCAGCGCCTCGCGCGCCGGCTGCGGCCGCGGCCTGACACACACAACGAGCAGCACCGGCGCGTCGGCGAGGTGGTCCCATAGCCAGCCGCCGCTCGCCATAAAGCGCTGGTATTGCGTCTCCGACAGATGCTCGGGCCGGCCGCGCGCCGCATAGACCCGGGCCGCGATGTCCGACCCCTTGCGATAGACCGTACCGATCTTCCGGCGCAGCTCGGGGTCGCGCACCACAACAAACGCCCAGTTCTGGGCGTTGCCCGCAGAGGGCGCCTGGGTCGCGGCTTCGAGCACGCGGGTGATCAGCGCGTCCGGCACTGGATCGGGGCTCAGCTTGCGGATCGAGCGCGCCGAATGGATCGCCTCGAACAGGCCGATATCGTCCATTGCTCACCCCTTGAAGTTGGGATATCGTTCACTAAATGTTCTGATCCGCTTCAGGCCGAAGCCTTATGGCAAAAATCTCGTCGATCACTCGCTGTTTCGCCGTTATGGCCGCTGTTTCCTCGCTGATAACCCGCTGTTCTTCCGCTGTTATTTTGCTGTTCTCGCGCTGTGCAAAATGCAGAACATCTTTTTATATCAATAGGTTATTTGATACTCAGCGCAGCGACGCCCGGCAATTCCCGGCCTTCGAGCCATTCGAGAAACGCGCCGCCGGCGGTCGAAACATAGCTGAGCTTATCTTCGACCCCGGCCGTGCCGAGCGCCGCGACCGTGTCGCCGCCGCCGGCGACACTGAGCAGCTTCTTCTCCCCCGTCAGCTCGGCGACCTTTCTCGCCAGCGCGACCGTCGCGCGGTCGAACGGCTTTGTCTCAAACGCGCCGACTGGCCCGTTCCACACCAGCGTCTTGCTTGCCGCCAGCGCGGCCTCGATGCGCTTGACGCTGTCCGGGCCGATATCGAGGATCATCGCGTCGACCGGCACAGCATTAATTCCGACCGTGCGCGTCATCACGCCGGCCTCGAGCTTGTCGGCGGTGACCGCGTCATCGGGCAGGATAATCTCGCAGCCGCGCTTTTCGGCCGCGCTCAAGATGTCGCGCGCGGTATCGGCCATCTCCTTCTCGCACAACGAGCGGCCGACCCCGCGCCCCTGCGCGAAGAGGAAGGTGTTGGCCATCGCCCCGCCGATCGCCAGTCTGTCGACCTTGGAGATGATGAATTTCAAAAGGTCGAGCTTGGTCGAAACCTTCGACCCGCCGATCAGCGCGATAACCGGCTTTTGCGGGTGTTCGAGCGCGGCGCCCAGCGCTTCGAGGTCGGCCTGCATCAGCTTGCCGGCGGCGTTGGGCAACAGATGCGCCAGCGCCTCGATCGAAGCGTGCGCGCGATGCGCCGCCGAAAACGCGTCGTCGATATAAAGATCGCCGAGCGCGGCCAGCTCCTTGGCGAACCCCGGATCGTTCTTCTCCTCCTCGGGGTGGAAGCGCAGGTTCTCCAACAGCGCCACCTCGCCGGGCTTCAACGCGTCGACCACCTTCTTCGCCTCCGGCCCGACGCAGTCACTCGCGAAATGCACGGTCTTGCCGCCGATCGCCCGGCTCAGCGGCCCCACAAGCGGCTTCAGCGATTGCGATGGGTCGACACCCTTTGGCCGGCCGAAATGCGATATCACGACGGTCTTCGCGCCCTTGGCGATCAGCGTCTCGATGG
>DATMLO010000129.1:0-7141 GCA_035570495.1 Allostellaceae bacterium
CCCTGGCCAATTTCGTCGCCGGGTTTTCGCCGAGCTATCTGTTCCTCTTCATCTGCCGCGCCTTTCTGGGCATCGGCATGGGCGCGGAATGGCCCGCCGGCGCGGCGCTGGCGATGGAGCAGTGGCCGATCCGCTCGCGCGGCTTTATGTCGGGCGTGCTGCAGGGTTCATGGGGTCTTGGCTTCCTGCTGTCGAGCGCGTGCTACTGGATGCTGTTCGACAAGTTCGGCTGGCGCGGCTGCCTGTGGATCGGCATCTTGCCGGCGCTGGCGATCGTCTATGTCCGCTTTTTCGTCAAGGAACCGGAGGTCTGGGTCGAGAACAATCGCCTGCAAAAGGCGGAAAACCGCGTCGTCAAGGCGCCGCTCGCCGCGATCTTCCGCCGCGGGATCATCGGCAACGTGCTCAACGCGTGCTGGTTCCAGTGCGCCGGGTTCGTCGCCTACTACTCGATCAACTCGCTGTTCGCGACCCATCTGCAAAAGGATCTGGGCCTCACGACAGCGCTGATCGCGACCCCGATCATGCTGGCCAACGTCCTGGTGTTCCTCGCCAGCTCGAGTTGGGGGATCTTCTCCGATCGCTTTGGCCGGCGCTGGGCGATGATCATCCCCGCCGTGATCTCGATGGGTATCCTGCCGATCTACCTCTTGTCCTCGAACACGCTGGTGATCGTCGGCGGCTTTGTGGCGATCGGCCTCTTCGCCGGCGGCGGGATGTACGGCCAGATCCCGGCCTATCTCAACGAGCGCTATCCGACCGAGGTGCGGGCGACGGCATCGGCGTTCAGCTACCATGTCGGTGCGATCGCCGGCGGGCTGGTGCCGCCGATCCTGACCTACTTCGCGACGTCCCCGGCCTGGAACCTCGGTTTCGCGATTCCGATGCTGATCGGCGCGATGTTCGGGCTGGTGAACTTCACCGCTGCGCTACTGGTCGGGCCGGAGACCAAGGGCGTGGAAATGGTGTCCGACCTCGTCATCGCCTGAGCAATCGGGCAGACACGACAAACCCTCCGTCCGGCTTGCCGGGCGGAGGGTATCTTTTTGGCGTGATCGCTATTTGCAGACCTTGACGGAGCGGTGTTTGACAGGGCGCGAAGCGTCGCCGTAGCCTCAGGCGCCATTCGCAGGAGGTCGCCATGCCCGACGGTTCGCCCGTCATCGCCCCAGGGACTATCGCCCAGAGCCCCGAGGATTTGCGCGCCAAGGTCAGGGCGCAGGTGGCCGATGCGAAGCCGTCCTTTTTCCGGCTTGAGGCGCAGCTGCCAAAGCAGGGCCGCACCGATACGCCGGTCGCCGCCTCCGACAAGATGTGGGTGGTGCTGAAGACCTACGCGGCCGACGGTGAAAACGGCCTCCACGCCCACCCGAACGAAGACCACACTTTTGTCGTGCTGCAGGGCGAGGCGATCTTCTATGGCCCGAACGACGAAGAGAAGATCATCGGCAGGAATGAAGGCGTACTGCTGCCGCACGGCACCTTCTACTGGTTCAAGGCCAAGGGCGACGAGCCGCTGGTCATGGTGCGCATCGGCGCCGCGGCATTCGACGGCATCGACCGGCATGGCCGCATCCATCCCGACGGCAGCGAGATGCGCGGCGACTCGGTCGAGAACAAAGAGGTGCCGCTGATCATGTCCGAAGACTGGTATCGCTGAGGCCGCTGATGACCCTACCGCAGCCGCTTGACCCCGCCGTCCTGCCCGCCGGTATAAGCTCGCGCTTTGTCGAGCGCGTGAACGGCCTGCGCGTCCACATCCTCGAAGCCGGAGAGCCCGACCGGCCGTGCCTGTTGTTGCTGCACGGCTTTCCCGAGCTCGCCTATTCCTGGCGCAAGATCATGGTGCCGCTTGCCGCGGCGGGCTTCCATGTCGTCGCGCCCGATCTGCGCGGTTACGGCCGCACGACAGGGTGGAGCGCGGTCTACGACGACGACCAGCGGCCCTTCCGCCTCTTAAACGCGGTGCGCGATGCAATGGGTCTCGTTTCGGCGCTCGGTCATCGCGGCACGACAGCGGTGATCGGCCATGATTTCGGTGCCTCGGTCGCGGCGTGGTGCGCGCTGGCGCGGCCCGATTTCTTCGGCTCGCTAGCGCTGATGAGCGCGCCCTTCGGCGGGCCGCCGGCCCTGCCGTTCGCGACCGACGGCAAGCCGCCCGGCGTGCCGGAAAGCCCGACGATCCACGAGGCGCTGGCCGCCTTGCAGCGCCCGCGCAAGCATTATCACTGGTGGTACTCGACGCGGCCGGCGAATGCCGCGATGTGGCATTGCAAGCAGGGCGTCCATGACTTCCTGCGCGCCTATTACCACCACAAAAGCGCCGACTGGAAGGCCAACAAGCCGCACAAGCTCGCCGGCTGGACCGCGACCGAACTGGCCAAGATCCCGACCTACTACATCATGGATCTGGCCGAGGACATGCCGACCACGGTGGCAAAGGAAATGCCGTCGCCGGCGGAGATCGCCGCCAATAAATGGCTGCCCGACAATGAGCTCGCGGTCTATGCCGGCGAATACACCCGCAACGGGTTTCAGGGCGGGCTCAACTGGTACCGCTCGCGCACCAGCGGCACCTGGGAAGCCGAGCTGCAGCTTTTCGCCGGCAAGACCGTCGACATCCCGTCGATCTTTATTTCCGGCTCGTCCGATTGGGGCGTCTACCAGAACCCCGGCGCGGTCGAGAAGATGAACGGAACCGCCTGCACCGCCATGACCGGCGTCCATCTGCTCGATGGCGCCGGCCATTGGGTGCAGCAGGAGCAGTCCAAAAAGGTGACCGAGCTGCTGCTCGCCTTCTTGCGGCGCTAGACCTTCTCGATCAGCTCGAACTGCGCGCCGTCGGGGGCTTCGAGAAAGGCTACGTGGCGGCCGTTATTGTTGAGCTCTTCGAGCACCTTGATCCCGTTCTTGCGCGCCTTCGCCATGGTGCCGGCATAGTCGTCGGTCTGCACCGCGAGGTGCTCGATGCCGAGGAATTGCGGATGGTTCTGGCTGTCGATCTTGACCGTGATGTTGAGCTGCAGCCCGTGCAAATCGACCTGCACGCCGCGCCCCGGGATCTCTGTCTTGAGCTTGCCGCCGAAATTGTCGATGTAATAAGCGGCGGTCTTTTGTGGGTCGGTGCTCTTCAGGTGCACATGTCCGATCTGGAAAGCCATCTTGCGTCCCCTTCTCCGGTTGAAACTGGCTTGCGGTTGAATCTGGGATTATCTGTTCGCGCCTGAGAGTAGCAGATTCCTAGCGCTGGCCGAGCGGTTCGAGCGATTTCCGCTCGGCCGCGGCCACCGGTGTCTCGAACGCGCCGTCGAGCTCCTCGAACGAGCGGCCTTTGGTCTCGATGCCCAGCACCAGGAAGGCCAGACCGGCGATCGCGTACCAGCCGGCGAGGTAGAGCATTGCCGGCTCGATCGCCGCCAGCGTTGCCTTGGGTGCGACGACATCGGACGAGCCGACGATCAGCGCGAGCCCGAGCGGCCCAACGATCTTGCCGAAATTGCCGATCCCAAACCCGAAGCCCATGCCGCTCGCCCGCAACCCGGCGGGCCAAACCTCGGCCGTATAGGGGCCGACCACGGCGTAGCCGCCATCGCCAAAAAAGCGCTGGAAGAACAGCATCAGGTAGAACATCGAAAACCCGCCGAGCGCGACGTCGTTCCAGTGGCCGGCGGCGGCGAGCGAGGCCGCGGCTCCCACCCCGAGCAGCACCCCGGACGGCTTGCGACCGATCGCATCCGACAGCCAGGAGAACGTGAAACGACCCGCCAGCCCGGCGAAGGCTGGCCAGAACAGCAGATACGAGGCTTGCGCTGGCGACACTTTCAGCAGGAGCACCAGCAGCGTCGTGCTCCACAGCCCGATGCCGATCGAGCCGCATTGCGTCGCGAAATTAGTCAGGCACGAAAGCACCGCGCTGCGCGGATAGGCGAAGAGCTCGCTCCATTTTGTCCGCGGCGCCTCGGGCAGGCTCGGCGGCAGCTCGATGCCCGCCGGGTCGATTTCCAGCGCCCAGGCGAGCGAGCGGCGCGCCTCGTCGATCCGCCCCATGCGCATCAGCCAGCGTGGCGATTCCGGCACCCACGCGCGGATCAGCAGCGTGATAAAGGCCGGCAGCAGCCCGATCGCGAACAGCCCGCGCCAGCCGATATAGGGCGTCGCGAACGCCCCGAGCAGCGCCCCCATCATCGAGCCCACCGGCAGCAGCGAGGTCACCAGTCCGCCGACAAAACCGCGCCGCGAGGTCGGCACGAATTCCTGGGTCAGCGGCAGGTCGACCGTGAACAGCCCGGCCACGCCGAACCCGACAAAAAACCGGCAGACGCTGAGAAAAATCCACCCGCCATTGTCCGGCGTCAGCGCCATGATCCCGGTGGCGATCGAGAAGTTGAGCGCGGTGACGATAAACACGGTGCGCCGACCGATCTTGTCGGCGAGCCAGCCGTAGAACAGCGCGCCCGGCACGCCGCCGAGGCCCGAGGTCAGCAGGATCAGCGCCGACTGGCCATACGTCAGGTGCCACGGCCCGACGATAAAGGCCAGTGCGTAGCCGATCAGCCCGAAGTCGAAATAATCGAGCATGTCGCCGATCACCGCGGCGGCGATGATCTTCTTCTGGTTGCGGGTCAGCCGCGTCTGGCTTTCGAGCAGCTCCAACATGGCGTTTCTCTGCTGGTCCGACGACCGTCGCGGCCCGTTACGGGCTTCTGTGCACCATGATCGACCGCCGCGCCGCCCATCGCCAAAGCGTGATTGCGCATGACAGGCATCGCCAAGAAAGAAGCGGGATTCTGAAATCGGGCCGTAGTAGGTTCCGCGCCGACGCGGGTTCAGTCCAACAAGGGGAGGGATGTCATGTCAGTCAGTCCAGATCTTTCCGGCGGCCTTTTCTTCACCGGCTGCGAGATTAGCGGTGGCGGCGCCGCGAGCGCCGGCGGGGGCTCGGGCCATGCGCCGGGCCACGCCCACGCGCATAAGCGCTGGGAGGTCGTGATCGCCGGCAAGCGCATCAAGACCGTCGATGTCCACGCGCATTGCATCGTTCCCGACGCCGCCAAAGTCATCAACCACCCGCTCGAGGCGCCGGCCTTGCTGTGGACCGATGTCGGCACGCGGCTCGCGCACATGGATCATTCGGGTGTCGATGTCGAGGCGCTCAGCATCAACCCCTTCTGGTATCGCGCCGAGCGCGACGCCGCCGAAGAGCTCATCAAGATTCAGAACGAGCAGCTCGCCGGCTTTTGCGCGAGCCACCCCGACCGCTTTGTCGCGTTTGCGACCGCGGCGCTGCAATTCCCCGACCTCGCCGCGCAACAGATCGAGCACGCGGTCAAGCGCCTCGGCATGAAAGGCGTCGGCGTCGCCGGCTCGTGTGCGAGCCAAGACCTCGCCGACCCGAAATTCCACCCGTTCTGGCAGAAATGCGAAGAGCTCGGCGTGCTCGTCTTCATGCACCCGCTGGGCACCCGCGAGCTTGAGCCGAGCGGCCGGCTCGGCGGCAACGGCCTCCTCACCAACACGATCGGCAACCCGCTCGAAACGACGATCGCGCTGTCGCATCTGATCTTCGAGGGCACGCTCGACCGCTTCCCCGGCCTCAAGATCTGCGCCGCGCATGGCGCCGGCTTCCTCGCCAGCTACGCCAACCGCTCGGACGCGGTGCTCAACGTCTTCCCCAACCGCGTCGGCACGCCGCCAAAGCACAAGCCGACGCACTATCTGCGCAACGGCCAGATCCTCGCCGACACGATCATGTTCACCGGCGAGGCGACAAAGCACCTGATCAACCAGATGGGTGTCGAGAACGTGGTGATGGGCACCGACTACCCGTTCCCGTGGAACACCGCGCCGGTCGACCACATCCTGTCGATCCCCGACATCACCGACGCCGACAAGATCGCCATCCTCGGCGGCACGCTGCACAAGATCATGGGGATCGAGGGCTTTTAGCGGCGGCTACCCTTTCCAGCCGGCGAACTCAGGGCCGCGCTGCATAGGCCGGCCCTGAGTTTCTTTGGCGATCAGACTGGCGCCGGATTCGCCGGAGCGGCGGCCGGAGCCTGAGGAGCTGGATTCGTCGCGGCATTGGCTTGGGAGGTTTCCGCCGCCTTTTGCACGACCTTCGAGCCGACGTAGCTGCCCCCGCTGATCCCGAGCAGGCCAAGGACACTGCCCGGGATGTCGACAAACTTGCCGGCGGCGAAAGTAAGCGCCAAATAGCTCCCTGCGATGACAAAGGTGAAGATCAGAAACTGAAACCGCGACATGCTCGCGCTGCCGTTGTCCTCCGAAACCAGCAACTTCAGATCGATCGGGCCGCAAAACATCTTGGCCAGCACGACGGCCGCGAAGAGGCCGAGAATGACTGTGATGAGCGCGGTCAGGACCTTGTTGACGTCGGGCGTACCTCCCTCGGCCCACAGGAGCGCGCCGGTCAAAACGACAATCAGAACGATCGCGACCCCCGACTGCCAGCAGCAAGCTGTCCAACGATCCGTCATCTCTTTCCCCCTTAGCTGTTTTTGCTTCCACTAAATAATGAGGTGAACCAGCCGAGCTGGTCTGCGCCCTTGGCGCCGAGAAAGGTTAGGTGGCTGCCGCCCAACAACAGCAGAAGCGTGTCCGGTACATCCGGCAATCGCGTCGGATCGGTGTCGCTAACGACGAGGCCCAGATACCAGCCGGCACCCGCTAGCGTCGCGAGCAGCATTTGCATGCGCGCCGGGCTATTGCCGCTGCCGCTTTTGGTGTCGAACAGGCCGCTCGTATTGATTTCGCCGGTTAGCAACTTCCAGCCGACGATCGCCGCGGCGCAAATCAGAAAGACCAAAATTTCCGCGCGAACGATGGTGCTGGGCATGTTTCCCCCGAGCCTCGTTTCGTCAATATGGTTTTGTCGATCTTGCAGGAAGCAACCAAAACGTGCAAGCGGTAAAGTTGTATCGAGTTTCGGGGTCGATCGGCGGGCAATAATTTTCGCCTCCCCCGGCTTTACCAGAGGAGGCGAATACTTTCAGCTTTGTTCGTGGATGGCCGCATCAAGTCCGGCCCAGGGAATAGGGGGTGCTCTGACGGCGAGGGACATCGCTCAAGCAGCCTTCAAAATACCCAGCTGCTGCAGCGCCGTGACGCCGTCGTCGAGACC
>DATMLO010000130.1:0-17742 GCA_035570495.1 Allostellaceae bacterium
TCACCATGCTCGGTCAAACTTATCGCTTGGCCGTGGCGAAGTCGGGCGGCCTCGTCTGCCGTCAATGCCAGGGCCGGGATGTCGTCCAGCGCGGCCTCGATCGGCAGTAGATGCCCGGAAGCGGCGAGACTATGCCCAAGACTCGTCGCTAAATCCAGTGAAATGGCTTGATCTTCACCAAACCGGCCGACACTGAGCCGGCGCAACGCGGTGATATGCCCGAGCGTGCCCAGCGCCAAGGCGAGATCACGGGCGAGGGCGCGGATATAGGTGCCTTCGCTGACGGTCGCGACAAGATCGCTGTGATCGCGGTCGGGGAGGGCGGTCAAGTCGAGCTTGTGGATGGTAACGCGCCGCTCGGCGAGCGGTGCCGCCTTGCCGGCGCGTGCCAGCGCATAAGATCGCTTGCCGGCGACCTTGATCGCCGAATAGGCCGGCGGGCGCTGCGCGATCGGCCCCGTGAAGCGCGGCAGCTCGGCGCGGATCGCGGCTTCATCGGGGCGTGCCGGGCTTTCGGCCGTGACCGTGCCGTCACTGTCCTCGGTGTCGGTGGCGATGCCCCAACGAACGCGAAAGCTGTAGCTCTTCTCCGCTTTCGAGAGGAACGCGACAGTCTTGGTCGCCTCGCCGAGCGCGACCGGCAACACGCCCGTCGCCAGCGGGTCGAGCGTGCCGGCATGCCCGGCCTTGAGGCCGGTGGCATGTTTCAGCTTGGTCACGACACGGTTCGAGGTGATGCCGGCGGGCTTGTCGATCACCAGCCAGCCGCCGGCCCCCAACTCAGTCATCCTTGTCTTGCAAGTCTCGCGCGACAGCTTCGCTGCGCAGCACCGCGCCGATGCGCTCCGCGCTCTCAAAAGCGTCATCGAGCGCGAAGCTCAAGTTCGGCACGTGCCGCATCCTGACCAGCTTGGCGATTTGGCCCTTCAGGTAGGGCGCACTGCGTCGAAGCCCGGCGACGATGTCGGCGGCGTTCGCGCCGCCGAGCGGCATCACGAATGCCGTGGCGTTGCGCAGATCGGGGCTGAGCTGCACCTCGGTTACCGTGACATTGGCGTCGAACAGCGCCGGATCGCGCAGCTCGCCCGGGCGCAGCAGCCGCGCCAGCGCATGGCGCACTTCCTCGCCGACGCGCAGCTGTCGCTGGCTGCGTTCTCCGGCCGACGTTTCGTCCAATCCCGGGCGAGCCATTAAACGGCCGATCCGCTAGAGCGTGCGGGCGACTTCCTCGACCTCAAAGCACTCGATCACGTCGCCGACCGCGATGTTCTCGTAGTTCTCGAACGCCATGCCGCATTCGTAGCCGTCACGCACCTCGCGCACCTCGTCCTTGAACCGCTTCAAGGTCTTGAGGCTGCCCTCGTGAATCACGACGTTGTCGCGCAACAGTCGCACCTTGGCGCCACGACGCACCGTGCCCTCGGTGACCATGCAGCCGGCGACCTTGCCGACGCGGGTGATGTTGAACACCTCGCGGATCGACGCATTGCCGAGGAAGCGCTCGCGCAGGGTGGGCGAGAGCATGCCCGACAGCGCCGCTCTCATGTCGTCGATCACATCGTAGATGATCGAGTAATAGCGGATCTCGACGCCATCGCGGCGCGCCAGGTCGCGCGCAGCCGGAGCGGCACGGACATTGAAGCCGACAATCACTGCACCGGTCGCCTTGGCGAGGATCACGTCACTTTCGTTGATTCCGCCGACGCCCGAATGCAGCGTACGCACCGCTACCTCGTCGGTCGACAGCTTGTCGAGCGAGCCGATGATCGCCTCGACCGAGCCTTGCGCGTCGGCTTTGACGACGATTGGCAGCTCCTTCAACGTGCCGGCGCCGATCTGCGAGAACATCTCTTCGAGCGTGTTGCGCCCAGTGTGCGCCGACGCCTTTTCGCGCCGCAGCCGGTCGCGGTACTCGGCGATCTCGCGGGCGCGGCTCTCGCTTTCGACGACCACAAAGTCGTCGCCAGCCATCGGCGCGCCGTTGAGGCCAAGGACTTCGACCGGGGTCGACGGGCCGGCCTCGTGCAAGTTCTCGCCGCGGTCATTGACCAGCGCCCGCACGCGACCCCAAACGCTGCCAGCCACAAAGATGTCGCCGACCTTGGCCGTGCCGCGCTGGATCAGCACGGTGGCGATCGCGCCGCGACCGCGCTCCAATTGCGCTTCGAGCACGACGCCTTCCGCCGGCCGGTTCGGATTTGCCTTCAGGTCCAGCAGCTCGGCCTGGAGCAGGATCGCTTCCTCGAGCTTGTCGAGATTGGTCTTCTTGAGTGCCGAAACCTCGACGTCGAGCACCTCGCCGCCGAGTTCCTCGACCACCAGCTCGTGCTGCAGCAATTCCTGCCGAACGCGATCGGGTTTGGCTTCGGGGCGGTCCATCTTATTGATCGCCACGATGATCGGCACTTCGGCCGCCTTGGCGTGGCGGATCGCCTCGACGGTCTGCTCCATAATTCCGTCGTCGGCGGCGACGACCAGTACGACGATGTCGGTCGCGTTGGCGCCGCGCGCACGCATCGCGGTAAAGGCCTGGTGGCCTGGCGTATCGATAAAGGCGATCTGCTTGCCGCCGGTTAAGGTGACACGGTAAGCGCCGATGTGCTGGGTGATGCCGCCCGCTTCACCGGCTGCAACATCTGTTGAGCGCAGCGCGTCGAGCAGCGAGGTCTTGCCGTGGTCGACATGGCCCATCACCGTGACGACCGGCGCGCGCGATTCGAGCTCGTCTTCGGCATCGGCCTCGCCGCGCAGTCCGATCTCCACATCCGACTCAGCGACACGGCGGGGGCGGTGGCCGAACTCGCTGACCACCAGTTCGGCGGTGTCGGCGTCGATCACCTGATTGACCGTCGCCATCACGCCCATCTTCATCAGGGCCCTGACCACATCGGCGCCGCGTTCAGCCATGCGGTTCGCCAACTCCGCGACGGTGATGGTCTCGGGGATCACCACATCGCGGGTAATCTTGGTCTGCTCGACCTCGCCGTGCAGACGCATGCGCTCGCGCTCGCGGGCGCGACGCACCGACGCGATGCTGCGCGTGCGCTCATCCTCGTCGGACAGCGCGCGGGTGACTGTCAGCTTGCCGGTGCGGCGACGGGGTTCGTCGCGCCGGACGGGCACAGCGGGACGTCGTAGGTCCGGGCGTCCTCGGCGGAACGCCGACGCGGCTTCTTCCTCTTCCTCGGCCGGCATTGCGACCTTACCGGCCGCCGCCAGCGCCGCGACCTTCGCCGCCGCCGCCTTGCCGGCGCGCTCGGCGACTTCGCGCCGGGACTCTTCCTCCTTGCGCCGCGTCTCCTCTTCGGCCGAGCGCTGCTTGCCCTCTTCGACAGCGCGCTTTTTGGCTTCCTCTTCCTCGACGCGACGACGGGCGTCTTCCTCGGCTTGCCACTTTGCCTCTTCGGCAGCGAGAGCCTCCTCACGGCGCCGGCGATCTTCCTCGGCGACGACCGCGCGGTGACGCGCTTCGACGTCGGCTTTCTGGGCGTCCTGGACGACGCGCAGCCGGCTGGCTCGCTCGTCCGCGGTCAGCGCTCGCGGCGGCAGCGAGACAACGCGCCGCGCCGGCTCCTCGCTCGGCGTTGCCGTCTCGGCTGGTCCGCGGGCAACCGTGGGCGGCGCGGCCTCGGCCTTTGGTGCTTCGGGCGCCTGACCGGGCATGATCAGGCGGCGCTTCGGACGCACCTCGACCGCCACGGTCTTCGATCGGCCATGCGAGAAGCTCTGCTTGACCTGGCCGGATTCGGCCGGCCGGTTAAGGCCGAGCGTTCCGCCGGTCCGCAGGGTCAGAGGTCGCTTTTGTTCCTGGTCTAGGTCACTCATTCGCTCTCGTACCATGATCCCGCGACGACGTAGCCGCCGTCGCGTTGTCTAATTCTTCGAACATGGTGGCTGTCCGAAAACCGGCAAGCCGCCGCAGCTCCATTTCGAGCCGGGAACATAACGGCCCTGGCCCGACCGCAACAAACGCTACCCTCTCGCGGCCGAACACGCCGCTCAATTCCCCGGCGTCGAGCACGCTCGTCGACACCACGCCGGTCGCGGTCGCCGCCATGCGGCGGCGGCCCGCCTCGGCGCCATCGCGGGCTAATAGCAACAACGCCGCGTTGCCGCGGCGCACCGCTTCGCCGACCCGCTCGTAGCCCGCTACCGCCAACCCGGCCCGTCGCGCCAGTCCCAGCGCATTGCAGCAGCGCCGAACCAGCAAGGCCTCGCAACGGTCCGCAAACTCCGGCGGCACCACCACCGGGCGCCGCGCCGCGCGCGCAAACACGCGCTTCGCCACCGCCCGCTCTACTATATCCCGCCGAGGCACCAACCACAAACCCCGTCCCGGCAGCCGTGCGTCGACATCGGGGACGATCGTTCCGTCCGGCCCGACCACGCAGCGCAAGAGCAGAGCGCGATCATGGCTCTCGCCGGTGACGATGCAGCGGCGCTGCGGCCCGGTTTCCGCCGCATCTGCGGCGGGTGGAGCGATCCTCGCGGCGGCGCTCGTCGTCTCTTACTCCTTCTCCGCGGGCGCTTCGGCGTCTTCATCGCCGAACCAGCCGAGGTGCTTGCGCGTCGCCATGATCATGTCGTTGGCCGTGTCGAGGTCGAGCTCGATACCACCTTTGTCCGAGGCGGTGAGGATTTCGATCAGCTCGTCACCAGCCAGATCGGCGAAGTCGTCGAGCGTCTTGATGCCCTTCTCGCCGAGCGTGACGAGTATCCCGGGGGTGAGCCCATCAAGCGAGACCAGCTCGTCGCTGACCCCCAGCTCGGCGTAGCGCGCTACATATTCTTCGTCGCGCCGTTCGAGCGCGGTGCGGGCGCGTGCCTGAAGCTCCGCGGCGATGTCTTCGTCAAATCCCTCGATACCAGCGAGGTCCGTGGTCGCGACATAGGCGACCTCCTCGAGCGTGCTGAACCCTTCGGTCACCAGCAGGTGGGCGATGACGTCGTCGATGTCGAGCGCATCGATGAAGAGCTGGCTGCGCACGCGGAATTCCTCGGTGCGTCGCTCGCTCTCCTCGGCCTCGGTCAGGATGTCGATGTCCCAGCCGGTGAGCTGCGAGGCGAGCCGCACGTTCTGGCCGCGCCGGCCGATCGCCAGGCTCAGCTGGTCGTCGGGAACCACGACCTCGATGCGCTTCTGCTCCTCGTCCATCACGACCTTGGTGACCTCGGCGGGGGCGAGCGCGTTGACGACAAAGGTCGCCGGGTCTTGCGACCACGGGATGATGTCGATTTTCTCGCCCTGCAACTCGCCGACCACGGCTTGCACGCGGCTGCCGCGCATGCCGACGCAGGCGCCCACGGGGTCGATGCCGCTGTCGCGCGAAATGACCGCGATCTTGGCGCGGCTGCCCGGGTCGCGTGCGACCGCGCGGATTTCGATGATGCCGTCATAGATCTCCGGCACTTCCTGCGCGAACAGCTTCGCCATGTATTGCGGATGCGTGCGCGACAGGAAGATTTGCGGGCCGCGAGGCTCTTGCCGCACATCGTAGATATAGGCGCGCACCCGCTCGCCCTGGCGGAAGCTCTCGCGCGGCAACAGCTCGTCGCGGCGCAGCATCGCCTCGGCACGGCCGAGATCGACGACGACATTGCCGAACTCGACGCGCTTCACCAGCCCGTTGACGATCTCGCTGACGCGGTCCTTGAACTCGTTGTATTGGCGCTGCCGCTCGGCGTCGCGCACCTTCTGGACGATGACTTGCTTCGCGGTCTGTGCCGCGATGCGGCCGAAATCGATCGGCGGCAGCGGATCGGTGATGAAATCGCCGATCTCGGCATCGGCGTTCAGCCGCTTTGCCGCGGCAAGCGGGATGTGCGTCGCCTCGTTCTCGACCGTCTCGACCACCTCGCGGAAGCGCAACAGGCGAATCTCGCCATTGCGCCGGTCGATCTCGGCACGGATGTCGTATTCCTGACCGTATTTCGAGCGGCCGGCCTTCTGGATCGCCTGCTCCATCGCCTCGAGGACTTCGTCCTTGTCGATGCCCTTGTCGCGCGCGACCGTGTCGGCGACCTGCAACAGTTCGGGGCGGGCGTAGGTGAGGGTGCTTTCCATCGCGTTTCGATGCCTCAGTGAAGCGGGGTGGCGTGGGCTTTGAGAAGATCGTCGGTAATGACCAGCTTGGCCTTGGTGATGTCGCCGAGCGGCAGCGAGACCTCGCCACCGTCGCCGCGCAGCCGAACGGCGTCCTCGGCGCGGCCGAGGATGCGGCCCTTAAAGCGCTTGCGGCCGTCGAGCGGCTGCGCCAGCTCGATCTTGGCCTCGAACCCGGCGAACCGGTCGTAATCCTCGGGCCGGGTCAGCGGCCGATCGAGGCCGGGCGAGCTGACTTCGAGCATATAGGCGCTCTCGATCGGGTCGGCGACGTCGAGTAGCGCCGAGACCGAGCGGCTGATGTCGGTGCAGTCGTCGACCGTCATCGGCGCGCCGTCGACCCGCTCGGCCATGATCTGCAGCGTGGCGCGCTTGGCGCCGAGAAACGCGACGCGCACCAGGCGATAGCCCATCGCTTCCAGCGAGGGCTCGATGATCGGCGCGATATCGCCGGCGGTTTTCGGCGCAGTGCTCGTCAAACTTTCGTCCTGTCGGATTCGCAAATAAAAAGTGGGCCGCCGGCCCACTCAGCAAACGTTCAATTATGGGACTTTGTTGGTGCGGCTTATATAGGCAAATCTTCGCTCAAGGCAAGGGTATTGGCCGGGTATTGACGGTCACGGCCGGATGTCGATCGGGGTTCCGTCGGGCACCGCGTCCCAGATTTTGACGATTGCCGCGTTGCCGACCGCGACGCATCCCTCGGTCCAATCCTTCACCCAAAGCGGTGGATCGTAGGGGCCATAATCGGCCGGCATGGCGTGGATGAAAATCCCTCCACCCGGGTTGACGTGCGCCGCCGCGGCGCGGGCGCGGTCTTTCGTATCGGGATACGAGATGTGCAGCTCGCGCGACCATTTCGTGTGCATCGTCCGCCCATCGATCGTGTAATGCCCCTCAGGCGTGCGGCCGTCCCCGAGTTGATGCTTGGTGCCCGTGGAATGGTCGCTGAGCGCGATCGAGAACGTCTCGAAGGCCTTGCCGTCGTGCATCAATTCCAGGAGGCGCTGACCTTTCAGCACAACGACCTCGTCGGCGAATTTGGGAGGCGGCGGGGTCAGGGGAGCGGCCGGCGCCGCTGCCGGCTGGGTGGGGGCTTGGCAGCCAGTGACGAGCACTGTGATCGCGATGGCAAGCGCGATCGACGGTGCATGAAGGTTTGGCTGACGCATCGTGTTGCTTTTACCGGGATAGAACGGGCGGGCGGCTAGGCAATTCGCCGCGCCCGTCGCACAAAGCGGAGAAAAGCCGGAATGCGGCCGGCTTTGCGCGCTTTTCCCTCGTAGCGGGTCGCCGGCCAGTCCGCCGGGCGCTCGCGCCAGTCGCTCGGTCGGCGTGCGGTCCACGAGAATTCCGGATGGGCGGTGGCATGCTCCAGCATCCAGCTCAGGTAACTAGGGTCGTCGGTGGCGAGGCGCAACTCGCCGCCGTCGGCCATGATCTCGGCGAGGCGGTCGAGCGTTGCTGGTGCGACGAGGCGGCGCTTGTGGTGTCGTGCCTTCGGCCACGGGTCGGGAAACAGGATGAAGACGCGACCGACCGAGCGCGGCGCGAGCGCCGCCAGCAGCGGCCGGGCGTCATTCGGGTAGACGCGGACATTGGCGAGGCCGCGGCGGTCGATCTCGCCCAAAAGCTTGGCCACGCCATTCTCGAACACTTCGCAGCCGATAAAGCCGATTGCGGGGTGGCGCTCCGCCTGCTCGGCCAAGTGTTCGCCGCCGCCAAAGCCGATCTCGAGCCAAATCTCGCGCGGCGACGCGGCAAAAAGGCCGGCCAGGTCAAGGCAGCCGCTCTCCGAGACGGCAAACGACAGCTGCGGTAGCAGCGTCGATTGACGCTCGCGTTGCCCGGCGCGCAACGGGCGGCCGCGGCGCCGGCCATAAAACAGCTCGCGGTGATCGGAGACTTCGGCCAAATCCTCAGAACGCGCGGCGCAGCTCATCGGCGAGGTCGGTGCGCTCCCATGAAAACGCCCCCGACGGCTCGGGGTCGCGGCCGAAATGGCCATAGGACGAGGTGGGCGTGTAGATCGGCTTGTTGAGGCTGAGATGGGTGCGGATGCCGCGCGGCGACAGATCCATCATTTCCTGCAGCACGCGGGCCAGCTTCGCCTCGTCGACCTTGTCGCCGGTATCGACAAAAAACGACAACGGCTTGGCGACGCCGATCGCATAGGCGACCTGAATGGTGCAAAAGTCGGCAAGCCCGGCGGCGATCACATTCTTCGCCAGATAGCGCGCGGCATAGGCGCCGGAGCGGTCGACCTTGGTCGGGTCCTTGCCGGAAAACGCGCCGCCACCATGCGGGGCGTAACCGCCATAGGTATCGACGATGATCTTGCGCCCGGTGACGCCGGCATCACCGTCCGGCCCGCCGATCACAAAGCGGCCGGTCGGGTTGACGAGGAAATTCTCCTCGTCGCACATCCAGCCCGAGGGCAATGCATCGAGCACGAACGGCCGCACGATCTCGCGCACTTCAGCCTGGTCGACCTGCTCGGAATGCTGGATAGAGACGACGACCTTGGTCGCCCGCACCGGCTTGCCATCGACATATTGCAGCGTCACCTGGCTCTTTGAGTCGGGGCCGAGATCGGGCGTTTTGCCGGCGTGCCGCGCTTGCGACAGCGCGCGCAGAATATTGTGCGAGTAGTAGATCGGCGCCGGCATCAGCGCCGGCGTGTGGTTGCAGGCAAAGCCGAACATCATGCCCTGGTCGCCGGCGCCTTCGTCCTTATTGCCGGACATGTCGACACCCTGCGCGATATCGGCCGACTGGTTGTGGATGTGGCAGGAGACGTCGGCGTGCTGCCAGTGGAAATTGTCCTGTTCGTAACCGATGTCGCGAATTGCCTTGCGGGCGACCTCGATCAGCTGCTCGTCGCTGATCGACGCGGGGCCGCGCGTTTCGCCGGCGAGCACGACGCGGTTGGTCGTCACCAGCGTCTCGACCCCGCAGCGCGCCTGCGGTTCGGCCGTGAGATAGGTATCGACGATGGCGTCGGAGATACGGTCGCAGATCTTGTCGGGGTGGCCTTCGGACACCGACTCGCTGGTGAACACAAAATCGCGCTTCAGCAAGGCACAAGCCCTCCTTGTCGGTCGCAGTCCTTGGACGCCGGCGGGTGGTTGTCGAATGTCGTGTCGCGCCCGTCAAGCCCGAACTTGGGCGGTGGCCCGGTGACGCGCCCGCCGCTACTTGCGGTCGTTCGCGGTGGCCAGGGCCTTCACCAGGTCTAACAAGCGGCGGCGGGTCGCGGCGTCGTCGATGTCGTAATAAGCCTCGATCAGTTCGAGCGCCTCGCGTTTCCGCATGGGGTCGCTGTCAAAGCCTTCCTGGGGCGACTCCTCAAACCCGGTCGGAACCGGTGGCGCGTGCACCGGGTCGGTCTCGTCGTAAAAAAACGCAACCGGCACGCCCAGCACCCGGCTCAGCTCCAACAGCCGGCTGGCCCCGATGCGATTGGCGCCGCGCTCGTATTTCTGTACCTGCTGAAAGGTGAGGCCGATCGCTTCGCCGAGTTTTTCCTGGCTGAGGCCGAGCATATTGCGGCGTAGCCGCACGCGGGAGCCGACATGAATATCGATCGGGTTTGGCCGATCGGATTTGCGGCGGCCGGGGCGCCGCGGTGCTCTGGTAATCGCCATGGTAGGTACGCCGCCTGACATAAAGGCGGGCTTGATAACATACGATTGTAGGCGGTCAATCCTGTGTTTTCATACAACCGTATGTAGAGTCGGGCAGTTATCGCTCCGAGCGCGACATTGCCGGCGCCAGGCCGGCAACCACCGCGATGACCAGCATCCCGAGGAAAATCCAGTCGCCGAGATAGAAATACGGCGTCGGCGCGTCCGCGGCGGGCAGGGCCACGTCGTCATAGCCGATCGCATCGAGGCTGGTATGCGCCAGCACCCGACCTTCGGCGTCGACCACGCCCGAAATGCCGTTATTGGCGACGCGCACCAGCGGCAGGCCTTCCTCGACCGCACGGGTGCGCGACATCGCGAAATGCTGGTAGGGCCCGGCGGAGCGCCCGTACCAGGCATCGTTCGACACATTGAGCAGCCAGGCCGGGCGGTCGCTTTTGTCGAGCACGGCGTTGGGAAAGATCGCCTCGTAGCAGATCAGCGGCGAGAACGGCGGCAGCCGCTCGAGGGTCAAGGTTCGCGCCCCGGGGCCGGCGCTGAGGTCGATGCTGCCGGGGGTGAATTTCTTCAGCGGCAGCAGGTCGCTCAATGGCATGTACTCGCCAAACGGCACGAGATGCGCTTTGTCATACTGCGCGGTGACCTTCCCGGCCGGATCGACCACCTCGAGGCTGTTCCACACCTGCTCGATCTGCCCGATGCGCGGCTCGCCGCGCAACGCGCCGGTGATCACATAGCCGCCTTGCGGCGCGACCCCTGCGATCGCCTTGCGATGCGTCTCGTCGCGATCGAGAAAAAAGGTCGCCGCCGCCTCGGGCCAAATGACCGCCGTCAGCTGGCGTTCCGACGGCGCGGAACTCAGCTCGATCAGGCGATGGAAATTCGCCTCCGCCGCTTCGGGATCCCATTTCGCGGCCTCGGCGATCGATGGCTGCACCAGGCGCAGCCACACCCCGGTCTCCGCGGTCGGCATCAGATGCAGCCTGAGCGCGCCGGCGCCTGCCGGAACGAGGATCAGGGCAGCCGCCGCGACCGCCGGCATCGCGCGCCGCCACGGTCCGACCGGGCTCAGCGACGACGCGCCGAGCAGCGATAGCAGCGCGGCCGCCAGCACGGTGATAAAACCAAGCCCGTAAACGCCGAACCAGCTGGCGCTTTGCAGCACCGCCAACGCGCCAGGAAAACCGCCCGACCAGACATAGCCGGTGAGGTTCCACGGAAAGCCGGTGAAAAGATGGCCGCGCAGCCACTCGGAGGCGCTCCACGCGACGGTGAACAGGCAGACCCAGGCGAGACCCGTCAGCTTGAACCGATGCCGCGCTAGCGCCGCGCCATAGAGACAGACCCCGACAAAGCTCGCGAGCACCGCCGGCATGCCGAACAGCCCGAACGGCAATACCGGCCAGTATCGGCCGATATCGACAAAGAGCGCGGCGGCGATCCAGTACAAGCCGGCGACAAAATGGCCGAGTGCGAAGATATAGGCGAGCCGGCCCGAAGCTCCTGGCGTTCGGCTGCCGTCGTCAAGCCACAGGTAGAGCGGGATCGCCGCGAAGACGATCGGCGTCAGGTCGACCGGCGGCAATGCAGCCGCCATCAACGCGCCAAGCAGGAAAGCGATGCCGTAGCGCCGCCAACCCTGCTGCGCCGCCATCTCCTGCGCGATCCGGCACAACGGGGTCGCTGTGCGGGCGCCGGGTGGGGCCCGCAGCAGCGTGGTTTCAGGCACTGGCAAGGCCCCGGCTTTCGCCGCCGGCAAGCGGCGCACCGCGCACGCGCAGTCGCTTGATGCGGCGCGGATCGGCATCGAGCACCTCGAATTCAAGGCCGCCGGGGTGCGGGATCACCTCGCCGCGGCGCGGCACCCGCCCGGCGAGGGCGAATACGAGCCCGCCCAGCGTATCGACCTCTTCATGATCGCCGTTGCGCCGCAGCGGGGTGCCATGTTGCTCTTCGAATGTGTCGATCGGCAGCCGCGCGTCGGCGATGAAGCTGCCGTCGGGCCGCTCGATGAGGGCCGGCGTCTCGTCGACATCGTGCTCGTCCTCGATGTCGCCGACGATTTCCTCGATGACGTCCTCGATCGTGACCAGCCCGTCAATGCCGCCAAACTCGTCCACGACCATCGCTATGTGCGTGCGCGACTGGCGCATCTGGACGAGCAGATCGAATACCGGCAGCGACGGCGCCACTACTAGGACCTTGCGGATCATCGAGGCGAGCTTTGCCGTGCGGCGATCGGCGACCGGCGCGAGCACATCCTTGACGTGGACAAAGCCGACCACGTCGTCGAGCGACTCGCGATAGACCGGCACGCGCGAATGCCCATTCTCGATCAGGAGCTTGATGAGCTCGCTGAACGGCTGCTCGATGTCAAAGGCCACGATATCGACGCGCGGCACCATGATGTCGGCGGCGCTGCGGTCATGCACTTTCAGCACATTGCCGATCAGCACGCGCTCCTGCGCCGTGATCGGGCTTTCTTCGTCTTCGTCGCTTGGTGCGGCGATCAGTTCGTCGATCGCATCGCGCGTCTCCGGGGCCCGTCGAAACAGACGCAGGAGCTGGCGCAGCCGGCTGATCGACCCAGGATGTTCAGTGTGGCCGTCACTACTGGGCGGCTCGGTTTCGCTCATCAGCTCTACAATCCGGATTTTGACTCACATGGTGTCGCGATAGGGGTTCGGCACCCCCAATTCCGCCAGGATCGCGATTTCCTTTGCCTCCATCGCCGTGGCGTCGCGATCGTCGACATGGTCGTCACCAAGCAGGTGCAGGACGCCGTGCACGACGAGATGACGCAAATGATCGGCAAGCGGCTTGTCCTGCTCCGCGGCCTCGCGGCTCACCGTCTCGAAGGCCAGCACGACATCGCCCAGCAGCAGCGGCGCGCCAGGCGGCGCGGGGTTTGCCGGGTCGGCGGCGGGAAACGCTAGCACGTTGGTCGAGGAATCCTTGCCACGCCAGGTGCGGTTAAGCGCGTGTTGCGCGGCGTCGTCGGCGAGCGTGATGTCGACCACCGAGCCGCCGGGCGCCCGCTCGCGCCGCAACGCCAACAGCGCCGCCTGCTCGGCGAGCGCCGCCGCCTCACCGCACGCCGTCAGCCAGGCGGGGCAGGGCGCCGACACCTCGACCGTCAGCTCCCCGGGCAGCACGGTGGCCTCGATCATTGCTTGGCTTTCTTGTCGCGCGCCTCGTAGGCGCCGACAATCTTCGCGACGAGCGGGTGGCGCACGACGTCCTTCTCACCGAACCGCACCACCGAAACCCCATCGACCCCCGCCACCGCGTCGAGCGCGTCAACGAGGCCCGATTTGGTCTGCGGCGGCAGATCGACCTGGCTGGGGTCGCCGGTCACCACCATGCGCGAGCCTTCGCCGAGCCGGGTCAGGAACATCTTCATCTGCATCGGCGTCGTGTTTTGCGCCTCATCGAGGATCACGAACGCCCGCGCCAGCGTGCGGCCGCGCATAAAGGCGAGCGGCGCGACCTCGATCTCGCCGCTGCCCATGCGCTTGGCGATCTGCTCGGCCGGCAGCATGTCGTTAAGCGCGTCGAATAGCGGCCGCAAATAGGGGTCGACCTTCTCGCGCAGGTCTCCCGGCAGGAAGCCGAGCCGCTCGCCGGCCTCGACAGCGGGTCGAGACAGGATGATGCGCTCGACCCGGCCGGTCATCAAAAGATCGACCGCTGCGGCGACCGCCAGATAAGTCTTGCCGGTGCCGGCCGGGCCCAGCCCGAACACCAGCTCGTGCTCGCGCATCGCCTTGACGTAGAGCGCTTGTGCGGCCGAGCGCGCGGCGATCCGCCGCTTGCGGGTACGAAAGCCGACATCCTCGCGCCACAGGCTGAGATTCTTGTCGTCGCGGTCGGTCTGCGCGAAGCGCAACGCGGCATCAACCGCGGCGACGTCGACCTCGTGCCCGAGCTTCAGCCGCTCGTAAAGATTGGTGAGCGCCAAATGCGCGATCTCGGTTGCCGACGCCGAGCCGGAAATCGCCAGGCGATTGCCACGTGGCACCAGGGCGACGCCGAGCTGGCGCTCGATCTGGTCGAGATGCGTGTCGCGCTCGCCGTAAAGCAGCGGCAGCAGCAAATTGTCGTCGAATTCGATCTGGCTGCGCTGGTCGCCCGGCAGGTTGGCGAGGGTATCGGAGGGTGCCGCGCTCATTGCGCCGCCTCGTCAAGGCGACCCACAACGACCCCCGCGAGGCTGTTCGCTTGGGCGCCGACGATCTGCACCGGCACGATCTTGCCGATCATCTCCGGTGCGGCGTCGGCATGAACCGGCTGCAGATACGGGCTGCGTCCCACCAGCTGCCCGTCATGCCGGCCCGGCTTTTCGAACAGCACCGGCATGGTCCTGCCGACCGAGGCGGCGTTGAACGCGCGCTGCTGCCGCTGGAGCAGCGCCTGCAATTCGGCGAGGCGCTCGGCCTTGACCGTCTCCGGCAGCTGCTTTTCGCTCGCGGCCGGCGTGCCGGGCCGCGGCGAGTATTTGAACGAGAATGACTGAGCGAAGCCGATCTCGGTGACGAGATCGAGCGTGGCGCGGAAATCCAATTCGCTTTCTCCCGGGTAGCCAACGATGAAATCCGAAGACAGGGCAAGGTCCGGTCGGGCCTGCCGCAATTTCTGGACCGTGCGACGGTAATCATCCGCGCTGTGGCGACGGTTCATCGTCGCGAGGATACCGTCGGAGCCGCTTTGCACCGGTAGATGCAAAAACGGCATTACCTGTTCGACATCGCGATGCGCGGCGATCAGCGCGTCGTCGACATCGGACGGGTGCGAAGTCGTGTAGCGCAGACGCTCCAACTCGGGCACACACGCCAGCGCCCGCAGCAGCTCGCCCAGGCCCCACTCGCTGCCCTCGACCCCGGAGCCGTGATAGGCGTTGACGTTCTGGCCGAGCAGTGTGATCTCGCGCGCCCCCGCCGCGACCAGCCACTCGGCCTCCGCGATGACCTGGGCCACCGGCCGCGAGAACTCGGCGCCGCGCGTGTAGGGGACGACGCAGAACGTGCAGAACTTGTCGCAGCCTTCCTGGATCGACAGCAGCGCGGTAACTCCCGGCGCGTTGGCAACCGCCGGCAGGTAGTCGAATTTCGGCTCGGCCGGGAAGCTGGTGTCGAGCACGCCGCCGCCCTCGCGCGTCGCCCGCGCCACCATCTCGGGCAGGCGATGATAGGTCTGCGGCCCAAAGACCATATCGACAAACGGCGCCCGCCGCATGATCTCCGCGCCCTCGGCCTGCGCGACGCAGCCGGCGACCGCGACCAACATGCGTTCACCCTGGCGCTCCCTGGCGCGCTTGAGGCGACGGATGCCGCCGAGTTCGGAAAAAACCTTTTCCGCGGCCTTTTCGCGGATATGGCAGGTGTTGAGGATCACCAGATCGGCGCCGTCCGGCGTCTCCGACGGCGCATAGCCGAGCGGCTCTACGAGTTCGGCCATGCGCGCCGAGTCGTAAACATTCATCTGGCAGCCATAGGTCTTGATGAAGAGACGCTTCTGCATCAGCCGACCGCCGCCGCAGCGGGAAGCTCGACCGCGACCGGTTCGGGTTGCGGCACGGCGAGTGGGGTTTCCGGCTCGCCGTGACGGCCGGTCAGCGAGCGGCTGACACCCCGGCTTATCCGCTGGTAGCAGAATTCGGCGAGCTCCTTGCGCGACGCGAAATCGGCGACCATGACCGGCGGATGAAACTCGACGACGGCCTCGATCCTGCCGAGGCCGAGCAGCCGCCACAAATGCGGGGCCAGGTCCATGTCGCCGTACCACGCGAAAAACGGCCGCAGGCGCCGGCCGATCGGCATCCCGTCGAGCCGGGTATAGGCGAGCGACACCGGCTGTACCGTGATTGCCTGCTCCTTGTTGAAGACGACGCTGAACAGCGCGCTCTTGAAAGGCAGCACGAAGATACCGTCACTGCTGGTGCCTTCCGGGAACAGGATCAGCGCGTCGCCCGCCGCCAGCCGCTCGGCGATCGCGTCACGCTGCCGCGCGGTGCTGCGCACCTGGCGGTCGACAAAGACCGAGCGCTGGAGCTTTGCCAGCCAGCCAAAGAACGGCCAGCCCGCGATCTCGCTCTTGGCCACGAACGAGCCGGGGATCAGCGACCCCAGCACGGTGATGTCGGTGTAGGAAACGTGGTTGGAGGCGAACAGGACCGGGTGCGGCGAGACCGGCTCGCCGATCTGGCGAACATCGTAACCGAGAATCCGGCAGCAAACCCGATGATAGAAACGCGGCAGCTGCGCCGTCCAGGGCTGTCGCAGGATAAGTCCTATCGCCTGCACTGGCATCAACGCGAGGGTCCAGACGAGGTAGATGACCGTCCGCCGCACCCGCAATACCGTCGAACCCGTCTGCTCTAACGTGTCCAATTGCCCTTTGTCCTCACGCCCATCCCTCTTTAGCTCAATGGTCTTTCGACTGTCGGACATAATGGCGCGAATATTTCTCGGCGACGAGATCGGTCTTGACCACGACACAGACGTCCGTGGTGTTGAACTGATGGTCGATGACCGCGCCGTCGCCGACAAAGCCGCCCAGTCGCAGATAGCCCTTGATCAGCGGCGGCAATTGGCTGCGCGTCCGCTCGGCATCGATCCCCTCGGGGGCGAGCCGTCGCATATCGACATAGCGCTCGGGCAGCGCCCGCGTCCGCAGGTCGAGCGGCGCGAGATGGTGGTGGTAGAGGTAAGACAGCGGCCCCGCCAACTGCTCGGGATCGATACCCGGCAGGCTCGCGCAGCCGAACATCAGCTCGATGTCGTAATGAAAGACATAGGCAGCGATGCCGCTCCACAACAGCGGCATGACAGCCCGCGCGCGATAGGCCGGGTCGACGCAGGAGCGCCCCAGTTCGAGCACCGGGCCGGGATAGGCCGCGAGCCGGGTGATGTCGTATTCCGCCGCCGAATAGAACCGCCCGCAGCGCCGCGCCGCCTCGCGTCGGATCAGCCGGTAGGTGCCGACGACCGCATCGGCGCCCCGGCCACGCGCATGGTCGAGCACCATCAGATGGTCGCAGATATCGTCGAACGGATCGCCGTCGCGCTTCACCCTCGCCATGCCGGGTGACGGCCGCGCGCCCATCGTCTCGTAAAAGATTCGGTAGCGCAGCGCCTGCACCGCGTCGATGTCTTCGGGCGACATCGCGAGCCGCACCTGCAACGGACCGCTGACGACATCGAGAATCGGGCCGGCCCGCTGGTCCGCGGAACGGTCGAGCGCCGTCGCCGGGTCGAGCGGAAGGGCAGTCGGGCCGGCTGTGGCGCCGACAATCACGCCGCGAAACCCCAATGGTTTCGGTGAGCGGTACCGTAAATTTGCGTCATCCAGGACGTTACTCAGGCTTTCGTTGGTTGCCACGTTTGATCGCGTAGAGCTCCAGCCGATGCCCGACCAAGTCGTAGCCGAGGCGCTCGGCGACGAAATGCTGCAACTTTTCTATTTCATCATTGCGAAACTCGATGACGTGCCCCGATTGCAGATCGATCAGGTGATCGTGGTGCGCGCTGGGCATTTCCTCATAGCGCGAGCGGCCGTCACCAAAATCGTGGCGTGCCAATATGTTAGCCTCTTCAAACAGCCGCACGGTGCGATACACCGTGGCGATCGAGATGCGCGGATCGATCTCGGTCGCGCGGCGATAAACCTGCTCGACATCTGGATGATCAGCCGAATCCGACAGCACCCGAGCGATGATTCGGCGCTGCTCGGTCATCTTGAGACCCTTGTCGAGGCAGAGCTGCTCGAGGCGGGAAATCATACGGCTGCTGTCCCGGCGGATTGCGCCGGTTCATTATAACCAAATCCGTCGGATGAGCCTATGTCGGAGACTCCGACCCCTTCGCTCGACGTCGCGTCAGCCGCGCCCGCGGCGCGCCCTTGTGCCGAGGCCGATCTCCTTGGCGAGCCGGCTGCGCTGCCGCGCGTAGTTGGGGGCCACCATCGGATAGTCGTTCGGCAGGCTCCAGCGCT
>DATMLO010000131.1:0-3571 GCA_035570495.1 Allostellaceae bacterium
GTAGATCATATGCATCGATTGCGTCGCGGTCATCGTGCCGGTCGCGAGCGCTTCGCTGAGCGCGCCAGCGCCGACCTGCGTCAAGTCGAGCCCGATCGGCGAGCTCGCGTGCGGCGGCTCGACAAAGCGCAGCGGATAGTAGGCCTGCTGTTGCGGCGCTGCCTCGAGCTTGTCGTCCGCCGTCTTGTCGCGGATCACCAGAGCGTCGTCGTGGCGCTCCGAACTGAGCGCGGCTTCAAAGGCGGCGCGACCCTCATCGGTGACGCGCGGCGCCCAGGCGATGTTCTCGACGCCCGATTGCAGCACGCTGCTGGCGAGGAAGACGTTTTTGGCGTATGCGCGGAACTGGTCGGCGGTGAGGTCCTTGTAGGGCAGCGCGGCGGCAAACCCCTCGATCGTGCCCTGGTAGCGGCTCAAGACCTCCTGCAGGTCGCGCGCCCGGCCTTCGGCCTGCGCCGAAAACTCGGCCGAAAGCTGGTCCCGCGCCGTGGTGCGGGCATGATCGAAGAGCGAGAGCGAGGCAACAACGCCGAGAGCCGCGGCGAGCGCGGCCGGCCAATGTTTATAGATGCTCGTCCAACTCATCCGATGCGGATCCTCGACCCCCCGCCAGGGCTAGCCTGCAAGAATGCTGATGATTTCGTTGAATAAGCATTAACTATCGCGAGGTTATGGATGTCGCCAATGCAACGTTAGGGGCGACCCGAGATGACGATCGCCACAGGCTCCCGCCGGGAGGCCCGGCGCCTGTTTTTCAAGATGACCATGCCGCTTATGGTCATGGCGCTCGTCTTCGGTGCGTACAGCCCGGCACGGGCGGGGGCGCTCGACGATATCCGCGCGCGCGGCGTCGTGGTCATCGGCACCAAGGGCGATTACCGGCCTTTCGGGTTCCGCGATGAAGCCGGGAATGTGGTCGGCTTCGAGCCCGATCTTGCCGCCGAGATCGCCAAGGCGCTGGGCGTCAAGCTGAAGCTCGTGCCGGTCGTCGCGACCAACCGCATCACGCTATTGCAATCGGGCGATCTCGACCTCGTCATCGCGACGATGAACGTCACGCCCGAACGCGCCAAGCAGGTCGATTTTGTCGAGCCGAGCTATTACGCCTCGGGGGTCAACGTACTGGCGCCAAAAACGGCGCATCTGCATGTCTGGCAGGAGCTGCGCGACAAGCCGGTCTGCACCGTCGAGGGGTCGTTCTACGTCTCGGAGATCAAGGACCGCTACAGCCCCGACCTGCACCTCTACAAGGACACCACCCAAGTCTACGCGGCGGTCAAGTCGGGCGAATGCTTTGCCGCCTATGACGATACCGCGCTGATCGGCCAGCTGCAGACGCCCGGCTGGGAGGATTACGAGATGCCGCTGCGCTCGGTGATGCTGCAGCCCTGGGGCATGGCGGTAAAGCAGGGCGATACCGAGCTCGCGGCGTTTATCGGCGGCCTCATCAAAAAATGGCATGCCGACGGGCATATCGAGCAGCTTGAGAAGACCTGGCACATCCCGCCCTCGGTCTTTGCCGAGGAAATGCACCGCCGCTTCGCCGACGGCGAATAGCTAGCGCGGCTTGCGCACAAGCGCCTCGATCGTCCGTCCGAGCCCGGCTTCCTGGTTGCGCGCGGAGTTGATCTGCATCTCGACGAGCCGTTCGCCGAGGATGAGGTGCGTGCCGAGCGCGCCCGGCCCGTCGCGCTCCAGCCGCTCGCGATTGCGGATCGTCGCCGGCATCGTCTCCGCGGTCGTGTCGTGAAACAGCGCGATCTCGAAACCCGCGTCGGTGAGCTGCCGGCGCATCTCGTCCGGCGTCACCAGAAAGCTTGTCGCCGCCGTCTCGGCCCACGGCACCGGGAAGCGGAAGTCGCCATCTTCGCCGCGGCACAGATTTGACAGCGCCAGCACCCCGCCGGGTTTTAGCGCGCGAAAGGCCTCGCGGTAGAATTGCCGCTTGTCCTCGATGTTCATGATGACGTTCTGCGAATAGGCGCGGTCGAATTCGCCGTCGCCGACGGGCAACGCCAGCGCGCTGCCTTGTCTGATCGTGATGCGGCTGGCCAGCCCAGTGATCTTGTTCAAGGCCTCCGCCGCGGCGCAGAACTCCGGCGTCAAATCGACCCCGGTGACGCGAACCTCGCACTTCGCGGCAAACCACCGCGCCGGCCCGCCGATCCCCGAGCCGATATCGAGGATGTGCTCGCCCGGCTCGGGCTTTAGGAGCTCGACCAGCTCCTTGGTGGCGACGATGCCGCGGCCGTGAAAATGGTCGAGCACCGAGAGTGCGTCGACCGTAATCGGCGCGTCGGCGCCATGCGCCGCTTTGAGCGCGGCAACGATGCGATCGGCGATCCCGGCGTTGCCGTAATGCCGCGCGACGTCGGTCTCGATAGCCATGCTTCGCTCCCCGGGCTTTAATGTGTCGGAACCGATGCTACCCATTCAGCCAGGGAGAACAACATGGCCTTGAAGATCGAGCGCTTTCAACCGCCGGGCATGGATATCCGCACGCAGGAAGGGAAGGCGGCCTACAGCCACGTCGTGACCGTGTCGGGCACCGGCAAGCTCATCTTTATCGCTGGCCAGCTTGGCCGCGACGCCGCCGGCAACATCGTCCCGGGTGGCATGCGCGCGCAGATGGAGCAGACCTTCAAGAACCTCGATGCTTGTCTGAAGGCCGCCGGCGCCACCTGGGCCGACGTGATCAAGACCAATACCTTCGTCGTCGATTACGACGCCTTCTCGCAGTGCCGCGACGTGCGCATGCGCTATTTTGGCGTCGCCACCCCGACCAGCACGACGATCAGGATCAGCGGTCTCGCCCAGCCCGAGGCGCTGCTCGAGATCGAGATGATCGCGGCGGTGAATTAGCGGCAATCGCACTCCCTCCCCCGCCGGCGGGTGCAGTGCGCTGACTCATCTCGCACGCTCGCTCATGTCGCGCGGCGATCATGCACATCCTGAAAGTAAGCAGTCGGCGTCGTACCGAACGTCGCCCTGAAAGCCGCTATAAAGCTGGATGGCGTTTCGTAGCCGACCGCGTCAGCAACGTTGCTGACGCTGTCCCCGTGTGCCAACTGTTCCAGCGCGGTAACCATCCGCTGCCGCACGCGCCATCTGCCGAAAGACATTCCGGTTTCGACAGCGAAGAGGCGTTCGATCGTCCTGTGACTCGCGCCCGCCGCCGCCGCCAACTCGGCGAGCGGCCTGCGGTCCGCCGGGTCCGCCCTGAGCATAGCCGCAACCCGTTCGGCCCTTGGATCGCTCAACTCGGGTAGCTCCAGCGGAGCCTGCTCGTGCACTTCTAGTTGTTCGAGAAGAACCTGCGCGAGACGCGAAGAGCGAGAGGCAGGCGCGTAATCCCAAGGCTGCGCCGAACAGACGCTAAGCAGTTCGCGGATGAGCGGGGAGACGTTCACGACATTGCAGCCGGTCCAACGTGGCGCGCCGGGAGCGTCCCGATCCACCCATAAAATGGTGAGTTCGACAGGCCGTTTGACGAGAAGCGCGTGAGGGGTGCCGCCGCTGATCCAGATCGACTTTGTCGGGGGCAGTATCCAGCTTCCGGTCGGGGTGGAGA
>DATMLO010000132.1:0-7624 GCA_035570495.1 Allostellaceae bacterium
CTCTTTCAGCCGTTTGACCTGGTCGGGATCGACCCCACAGAGCTCGCCGAGCAGATCGGCGGTGTGCTCGCCCAAAAGCGGCGGGCGGCTGATCTCGGCCGGTGAATCCGACAGCTTCACCGGGCAGCCGACGGTCTGATAGGTGCCGCGGACGGGGTAGTCGATGTCGACGATCATCTCGCGCGCCTTCAGATGCGGGTCGGCGAGCACCTCGCCGGTATCCTGGCATGCGCCGCACGGCACCCCGGCATCGCCGAGGATTTTCATGACCTCATGCTTGGTGTGCGAGCGCGTCCACGCCTCGATCATCGGCTCAAGCACCGCGCGGTTGTCCCAGCGCGCGTCGGCGGTCGCAAAGCGCGGGTCGTCGGCGAGCGCCAGTTGGCCCATCGCGCCGCAGAATGCCTGCCACATCTGCTGCTGAACAAAGATCAGCACATGGTCGTTCGGCCCGCCGGGCGCGCAGGCATAGGTTGTCCCAGGAACGGTATGACCGAGCTGGTTGCCGTGGCGCTCCATCGGCTTGCCCTGGCGCTGATGATCGCGCAGCGAGACGCGGATGATGTTGACCACCGCGTCCTGCATCGACACCTCGACATGCTGGCCCTTGCCGGTCGAATGGCGCTGGTGGATCGCGGCGAGGATGCCGATCGCCATCTGCATGCCGGTGCCGCTGTCGCCGATCGCCGGCAGCACCAGGGTTGGCGGATTTTCCGGAAAGCCGGTGATGCTCATCGCCCCGCCCATCGCCTGAGCCACCGGCTCGTAGCTCTTGAAATGGGAGAGCGGGCCATAGCTGCCAAAGCCCTTGATTGTCGAATAGACGAGGCGCGGGTTGAGCTCCTTGAGCACATCCCAGCCGAGACCCAGCCGGTCCATCGCGCCCGGGCCGAAATTCTCGATCAGCACGTCGGACTGCTTGATGACCTCCTTGAAGAGGCGCTTGCCTTCGTCGGTCTTGAGGTTGAGCGTCAGGCTGCGCTTGTTGGCATTGAACAGCAGGAAGAAGAGGCTGTCCGAGCCCTTGATGTCCGCATGGACGGTGCGCGCGACATCGCCGCCCCGCGGCTCTTCGAGCTTGATGACGTCGGCGCCGAGAAACGCCAGCATCTGCGCGCAGGCGGGCCCCGCCTGGTTGTGCGTCATATCGATGACGCGAATGCCTTTGAGGGCTTGGCTCATCTCATTCTCCGATCAGGGTCATGGCGAAGGCTAGCACCGAGCATAGCGATCGGCCTAGGATCGTCCCCAACGTCACACACGCGTCGGGAGGCTCTTCATGGAATTCGGCTGCACGATCTTTTTTACCGACTATTCGATTTCCCCGGCCGAGCTGGCCATCGCACTGGAGGAGCGCGGGCTTGACTCTGTATGGGTCGCCGAGCACACGCACATCCCGGTGCCGCGCAAGACCCCGCCGCCGGGCGGCGGCGAGCTGCAAAAGCGCTATTACGACGTGATGGACCCGTTCGTAACCTTGGCGGTGTGCGGCGCTGTCACCAAGAAATTGAAGCTCGCGACCGGCATCTGCCTGGTGATCCAACGCGATACGATCTCGACCGCGAAATCGGTCGCGTCGCTCGACCAGGTATCGGGCGGGCGGTTTGTCTTCGGTATCGGCGGCGGCTGGAATGTCGAGGAGGTCGAGAGCCACGGCACGCCGTTCGCGACCCGCATGCTGCACATGCGCGAGCAGATCGAGGCGATGAAGGAAATCTGGACCAAATCGACCGCCGAATATCACGGCGAGACGGTTGAGGTCGTGCCAATGATGACCTGGCCAAAGCCGGTGCAGAAGCCGCACCCGCCGGTCATCGTCGGTGGCGCGTTCCCCTGGGCGGCGCGGCGCGCGGTGCGCTACGGCGACGGCTGGTATCCCAATGCCTCGTCGGGGAAGCCCGAAGAAATCCTGCCCGCGTTCAAAAAGATGTGCGCCGACGGCAACCGGCCCGAGCTGCCGGTGATCATGGGCGGCTGCCCGCTCGACGCCGACCATCTGAAGCGGATGCGCGATTTCGGCGTCGCCGGGGTCAACACCGGGCTGATGTCCGAGCCGCGCGACCAACTCCTGCCCATTCTCGATAAATGGGCCGAACTCAAGCAGCAGGTGAACTGAGCGCGGCCTCCCAGGTCTGCTGCACCGCCAGCTCCTGCGTCCACGGACGCATGAGCGCGGCGGCGCGGGCGTCGCGGGCGTAGCGCTCAAGCGGGTAGCGCTTGAGAAAGGCGCGTCCGCCGCAGACGCGGATCGCCTCCTGGGTGACCGCGACGACGCTGCGCTGCACGGTGACATGCGCCGCGCGGGCGCGCTGCACCGCGTCCGGCCCGGCGCCGACCTTGGCTTCGGAAATGGCACGGTAATAGAGCGCGCGGGCCGCCTCGATCGCGAAGAGCATCTCGGCGACCGCCGGCCCCTTCGCGGCGATTTCGGTGTGCAGCGGCGGCGCGCCCGGCATCTGGCCGGTCAGATACGCGATCGCGGCGTCATAGGCCGCCTGCATCAGACCGAGAAAGGTCGCGGAAAAGCTCAGGAAAAGATGCGGGAAGGCGTTGTACATGGCGCCAAACATGCCGGGCGGCAGCACCTCGCCCTCATCGGGGACGAAGACATTCTCCAGCCTCATGTCGCGGCTGACCGTGGCGCGCATCCCCATCGGGTCCCAATCGTCGGAAAACGACACGCCCGGTGCGTCCTTGGGAACCTTGAGGTAGAGCGTGCGCTCGATCCACGGCTCGTCGCCGAGCCGGATCGCCGGGGTCGCGAAATACGGCGCGCTGTTGCCCAGCGAGACAAAGAACTTCCGGCCGTTGACAACGTAGCCGCCCTCGACCTTTTGCGCGGTGGTGCCAAATCGCCTGCCGCCGACGGCGAGCGTCGTATCGGTCTCGCCCTGCTCCACCGGCTCGCTGTGGGGCTGGCCGTAGAACACCCCCTGCTCCACGACCTCACGATATTTGACGGCGCGCAGCGCCTCGTGGCGCTCGCGCGCGGCGGGCGGCATCGCCATGTCGTCGGCGATCGGCCCCATCATCAGCATCGTCAGGCAATGCATGTTGAAGGTGAGCGCGGTCGACGCGTTGCCTTGCGCCAGCTGCTCCGCGACAAGGCAGTAGGTTTCGAAATCGGCGCCGAGCCCGCCATAGGCTTCCGGCACACAGAGGCCGAGAAACCCCTCGCGGTGGAGGTCGGCGTAGTCGTCAAACGGGAAGGACGCTTCCCGGTCGTGCCGGTCGGCGCGGGGCGCAAAGCACTCCCGGGCCAGGCGGCGGCCCGTGGCGATCAACTCAAGCTGCCGGGCGGACGGCTCAAGGTTCATCGCCAGCCTCGGACCGTCACCGGCGCGCGGGCGCTATGGCTGCTGCGGGCTGTCGCCATAGGGCTGGGTGATGATCTCCATCAGGTGCCCGTCGGGGTCCTCGAAATAGACGCCGCGGCCGCCATGGAGATGATTGATCTCGCCGGGCTTGGTGCGCCGCGGATCGGCGTAATAGCGGACGCCCTGCGCCTGGACGCGGGCGAACGCCGCGTCGAACTCGGCGTCGCTGACCAGAAAGGCGTAATGCCCCGGCCGGAATTGCTCGCGATTGTCAAAATCCAGCGTCACGCCGTTCGCCGTCCTGACCGGGACAAAATGGCCCCATGCCGGCCCGGCCTCGAGATTGAGGATGTCGGCGAGAAACTTGGCCGAGACCCATTTGTCCTTCGCCGGGATGATCGTGTGATTGAGTTCGACGCTCATGTAGCCCTCCCTCAACAATGTCTCATTCTAGCACGTTGCACCGACATCGGCCGATTCAAGACACCTGCTCTATGGTGATCACGTCACCGGCGAGCGTCGTGCGGCGCACATCGCGCACCTCGTTGCGGTCATCGAAGCGGCGGGCGCGGTGCATCGTCTGGCGGTTGTCCCACATCACCAGATCGTGCAGCCGCCATTCATGCGAATAGACAAACTCGCGCTGCGTCGCGTGCTCGGTGAGGTCGCGCAGGAACATGCGCGACGCGGGGATTGTCCAGCCTTCGATCTCGCCGGCATGCGCGGCAAGGAAGAGCGATTTGCGCCCGGTCACCGGATGGCTGCGCACGAGGCGCTGGCGGGTCGGGCGGAACGCCGCGATCTCCTCCTGGGTCAGCTCGGTGAAGCCGATTGCCTCACGCGAGTAGCGCAGCGAATGCAGACAGACCAGCGGCTCGACCTCGACCTTGGTCCGCGCGTCTAGCTCGTCATAGGCGGCGCGCATATCGGCAAACTCGGTGTTGGCGCCCCAGGACGGGATCACCCGACCCGACAGCAGCGAGTATTTCGCCGGTATCGGGCGAAACGAACTGTCCGAATGCCACAGCTGGTCGGCCAGCTTGAAGAACCAGACGCGATCCTCGGCCGACATGATCTCGCCGGCCTTATCGAGGTTGGAGAAATCGGCGATCCCAGCCGTCGCCAGCCGCTGCTCGTCGTTGCGGCGGATATGGCCAGGGGTCTTGTAGCTTTCGAGCTCGCCAAAGTGCCGAGTGAACGCGAGTTGCTGCTCGTCGGTCAAATCCTGGTCGCGGAAGACGAGCACGGCGTAGCGGTCCATGCCGGCCTCGACCGCGGCGACCTCATCGGGCGACAAGGGCCGGGTGCAGTCGATGCCGCTGACCTCGCCAGCGAAGACCGGCGTCAGGGGACGGATCGTCACGGACATGGTCGCCTCCTCGGTGCAGCGCTGACGCGACAGATGATCCGCCGCGCGCGGCCGTGGCGCAACCTTTCGCGACTAGACCGAGGCGGCCCGGTACTGCGTGTGGCGCCTTCCCCAGGTGAGCAGCGCCTTCAAGACCGGGCGCAGCTCCTCGCCGGCCTCGGTCAGCATATATTCGGCGCGCGGCGGATGCTGGTCGTAAAACCGGCGCGCGACGATACCGGCGTCTTCGAGACGCTTGAGCCGCGCCGACAGCGTGTTTGGGCTGATGCGGCGCAACGAGCGCTCGAAATCCTGGAACTTGCGCGGCCCGTCAACCACCAGATCGCGCAGGATCAGGATTGTCCAACGGTCGCCGATCACATCGAGCGATCGCGCGATCGGGCAATAATAGGGCGCAGAAATCGTCAACGGCTCGGTCACGGCGCGCGGTACCTCCACCATCACGATAACGGGATTGTGTTCGATTTGATAGTGACTTTCTTTTCTATAGTGACTATCTAGCGCCGAAGCCAGGTTTCACTGTGCATCAGCGGGTTTCGCCCCAGGGAGGCAGCATGCTTTCGAGCGACCGGAAAATGGCCTGGGTGGCTGTCGGACTGCTGTTCCTCTTCACCCTGATCAATTTCGCCGATAAGGCGGTGATCGGCATCGCCGCCGTTCCGATCATGCAAGAGCTGAAGCTCAGTCCGCGCGAATTCGGACTAGTCGGCTCGAGCTTTTATCTGCTGTTCGCGGTTTCCGCCGTCGCGACCGGCTTTCTCGCCAATCGGTTTCCAGCGCGCTGGCTGTTGCTGGCGATGGGAGCGGTCTGGGCGCTGACGCAATTTCCGATGATGGGCGAGATCGGGTTTGCGACCCTGATCGCCGCGCGCGTCGCGCTCGGCACTGGCGAGGGCCCGGCAATTCCGGTGGCGCTGCATGCGACCTATAAGTGGTTCCCCAACGAGTTGCGCACATTTCCGACCGCGATCATCGTTCAGGGCGGTGCGCTCGGCGTCATGATCGCGCTGCCGCTGCTGAACTGGGTGATCGTTCGTTATTCGTGGCATTGGGCCTTTGGCGCGCTCGGCTTTGTGGGTCTCGTATGGTGCGCGCTGTGGCTGGCCCTCGGGCGCGAAGGCACCCTGGGTGCGGGCGCCACAGAAAGTCGAGAGCGAACGGACCGCGTAAGCTATGCGGCGCTACTGTCGAGCCCGACCATACTGGGCTGCTGGGCAGCGGCGTTCGGCGCGAATTGGGGACTGTCGCAAGCGCTCTCCTGGCAGGGAGCATTTCTCATCAAGGGGCTCGGTCTGACACAGGGCTCTATTGGCATTCTGGGAGCGTTGCCGTCGGGCGGCACGGTCATCGTCATGCTTGCCGCAGGTTGGTTCTCGCAACGCCTGCTCTCTTCCGGCGTCTCCAGCCGGCTGGCGCGTGGCGTTCTCGCCGGGTTTGGGGTCGCGCTCGGCGGCGCCGCCTTGATCGCCATGCCGTACCTACCGGGCATCACCGCGAAGGTCCTGATGACCACCTTCGGCGTGGCGCTTCCTTCGGTTATCTACGTTATTGGCAATGCCGTGATTGCCGAGGTGACGCCGGCTGCGCAGCGCGGAGCGCTGCTCGCCATCGGCACCGCGGTCAGCACCTCGGCCGGGCTGCTGGCGCCTTATGTGATGGGCAGCGTCGTTCAAGACGCGGCGACGCCGCTTATCGGCTTCAACACCGGCTTCACCATCTGCGGCTGGATCATGTTGGTCGCGGGCGCAATCGGACTGGCGCTGATCCGCCCCGAACGCGAGGCGTCGCGTTGGTCGGGCGCCGTGCCCGCCACGGCAACGCCCGCCTGAGGGCGGCAGCGTTGAAACAAGCCTCCCCTCTGTGCGATTCTGGGCTCGCCAGGCGGAGGACACCATGGCCGATCACTCGCACGATCATGACCACGACCACTCCGAGCTCTCCGATATCCAGCTCCGGGTGCGCGCGCTCGAAACGATCCTGACCGAAAAGGGCTATGTCGATCCGGCCGCGCTCGATGCGCTGGTCGAGAGCTACGAGACCAAGATCGGCCCGAAAAACGGCGCGCGGCTCGTCGCCCGCGCCTGGATCGACCCGGACTTCAAGGCGGCGCTGCTCAAGGACGCGACCGAGGCGGCCAATTCGCTCGGACATGTGAGCCCGGTCGGCAGCCATCTGATCGCGGTCGAGAACACACCGGCGACACACAACCTCATCGTCTGCACCTTGTGCTCCTGCTACCCGTGGGAGGTCTTGGGGCTGCCGCCGGTCTGGTACAAATCGTGGCCCTACCGCTCGCGCGCGGTGATCGACCCGCGCGGCGTGCTACGCGATTTCGGGGTAAGCCTGCCGCCCGAGACCGACATCCGCATCTGGGACTCGACCGCCGAGACGCGGTTTATCGTGCTGCCCATGCGCCCGCCCGGCACCGAGAACTGGAGCGAAGAGCGGCTCGCCGACATCGTCACCCGCGACTGCATGATCGGCACCGGCGTGCCCAAACCCGAGGCCGCTTAGATGAGCAACACGATCCACGACATGGGCGGAATGCACGGCTTCGGGCCCGTCGAGCCGGAACCGAACGAGCCGGTGTTCCACGCGGCGTGGGAAGGCCGCGTGCACGCGCTGCAACGCGCGATGGGAGCCGCCGAGCTGTGGAGCATCGATGGCGGCCGCGCCTCGCTCGAAACGCTCAACCCCGCGACCTATCTTGCCAGCACCTATTACCAGCGCTGGTTCCTCGGCCTCGAAAAGCGGGTCGTCTCATACGGGTTGGTCGGGGCCGACGAGCTGGCGGCCGGTCATTCGCTGCATGCGGCCGCGAAGCTGCCGCGCAAGGTCACCGTGGCGGATGCGCGGAAAGCGCCGATACGCGGCAACTTTGAGCGCGCGTCAAAGGCGCTGGCAAAATTCGAGCCGGGCGACCGGGTGCGCACCGTCA
>DATMLO010000133.1:0-12830 GCA_035570495.1 Allostellaceae bacterium
CCAGCTCGACCAGGCGGTCATTTATATCGACCGCTTTCCCGACACGGTGCAGACCGATCACATCGATTGGGGTATGCGGCTTTCGGGGATCTACGGCGAGAACTATCGCTACACCACCGCTTACGGCATCGCCAGCTACCAGTTGCTGAAGAAGAACAACGTCAACGGCTACGACTTCCCGATGGTGTACGGCGAACTGTACATCCCGCAAGTAGCCGACGGGCTGATGTTGCGCCTCGGCCGTTTTATCTCGCTGCCCGACATCGAAGCGCAGCTCGCTCCGAACAACTACATGTACACGCACTCGCTGACCTATGCCTTCGACAACTACACCAACGAAGGACTGGTGGGCACGCTGGCGATGACCAAGAACTTGTTCTTGCAGCTCGGCGCGACCGTGGGCACGGAAGCGGCGCCATGGCACATGAACGCCACCGAGGCGAACCTGATGCCGGGGAACCCGCTCTATCCGGGAACCACGTTCAAGAAGGATCCCGGCTCGATGCCGACCGCGACAGCCTGTCTTCGTTACAATTGGAATGACGGCTGGGACGACATCAACGCCTGCGCCAATGGCATCAACGCCGGACAGTGGGGCTACAACAACCTGCAATGGTACGGCTTCACCGCCTATCACAAGTGGAATGACAACTGGCACATCTCCTTCGAGTTTTATGACGAGCATCAGGATCATGTCGCCAACGTCGATAATCCGACAACGGCGGCGATCGTTGCCGGGGGCGGCACTCCGTTCTCACCGCAATTCATGCCGTTCAACGCGCCGAACGGTGCACATTGCGGCCCCGCCGGCGGGTTGACTTGCTATGCCCACGCGACCGGAGCGGTTGCGTACATCAACTACTCACCCGACCCGCTGGACAACCTCTCGCTGCGGCCGGAATGGTACGGCGACTGGCAAGGTCAGCGGACCGGCACGCCGGCGCAGTATTTCGGTCTCGGCTTTGGCTGGCAGCATTGGCTGTCGCCGCAGATCGAGTTCCGGCCGGAGGTCGACTACTACAGGTCGAACGGCGCCGACGCTTTCAATGGCGACTCCAATGCCGGCATCCCGGCGAACCGTAACTGGATCGTCGTCGGCGCGATGGACATGATCTTCCACTTCTAGCGCCAAAGGCGGCCGGGGTGTTCGCGCCTCGGTCGCCGTTTTTTTACAGCTCGCAGGCAAGCGATGGACATTTACATCGACAGCGACGCACACAAGGTTCTGCCCCTGGTCTTGCGGCTTGGAGAGCGGCACGCGCTCGAAGTTTATGTCGTGACGCGGGACTACCTCGACGTCGACGGCAATGTTCACCTGATCCTTGTCGAGGATCAGCAGGTCAATCGTGGCGCTTGGGTTACCGACCATATTCTGCGCGGCGACATCTGTGTCACCGGCGACCCGGAACTCGCGGCGGGCTGCATCCTCAAAGGTGTGACAGCGCTGACGCCGCTGGGTCGCGACTGGCTCAGTGATGCGCGTGGCGATGACGCCCGGAGCTTCAACGACAATCCCGGCGAACGCTGGGCTCCCGATACACGGAGTTTCGCCAACAGGTTCGAGCAGGCAATAGCCGGGGCGCGCGACGCAGACCGGCGACGGTTTGGTGGACCGCGCCGTGTCGCCGCCAGCGATTTGGCGCGCGTGACGCTGCCGCGCGTAGCGCACGGGTAGCGCGCATGAGGATATCCGTCCTGGCACGACCGCGAGCCCTGCCGGCGCCGCTGACGATGCGAACGACAGCCGCCGGCGCGGCGGCGGTGCTCGCGCTGATCGTCGGTTACGCCGCCTCGGCGAAGTTGAGCAGCGAGGCCGATCGTGCTGCATCCCTGCTGGTGGTGGAGGTCGTCACCCAGGTGCAAGGACCGGCGGCCGAGGACATCGAACACGCCATCACGGTGCCGATCGAAATGGCGATGGCGGGGATCCCGCGCGTCACCGCGATCCACACCATCTCGGCTCCCGGCCTGAGCGATGTGCGCGTCTCGTTTGGCGACGGTTTCACCCGCGATGAAGCGGAGCGGTCGGTGATGAGCCGGCTATCGCAGCTGTCGTCGTTGCCGGGCGGCGGTTCGCCGCAGATTTCGTCGCAAAGTCCGGTCGGCGAGATGTATCGCTATCGTATCGTCGGTCCTTCGGACTATTCGCTGACCGACTTCAGAACGGTGCAGAATTGGGTTTTGCAGCGCCGCTTTCAGGCAGTGCCGGGGGTCGTCGATGTCAGCGGCTGGGTCGGGGGGACCCGTGCTTATGAAATCACGGTCGACCTCGACAAGCTTGCCGGCTCTGGCGCAACGCTGCCGCAGGTGATCGAGGCCATCAACAAGGGCAATCCCAATCTCGGCGGCCAGACGGTAAATATCGGGCCGCAATCGGCGGTCGTGCGCGGCGTCGAGCCCATTCGCCCGCTCGACGATCTGCGCAACACGGTGCTGATCGCGCGCAACGGTGCCCCAGTCCATGTCAAGGATGTCGCGACGGTGGCCACGGGGCATGAGTCGCGTCTCCGCGACGGCAACGACATGGTCCAGGGCATCGTGCTGACGCGCGGCGATCAAGAGGGCGCTTCGACCATCCGCCGTATCGAGACCGAGTTGGACCAGATCAACAGCAGCGACGTCTTGCCGCCCGGCATGCGGCTGGTGCGCGTCGACGACCGGCAGGGCTGACACCGCCAACCAGCCAATTCTCCCGGAGCAAGCCCTCCGCACCCTTTACCGGCTTTTAATCACGCCTGCGTAGGCTCGGCTGATTTCAGCCCCCTCCGCAGTGGGATCGCGATGCAAAGGCCGCAAAACAACCGCTTTCTCGAAGGTGAAAAAAGCACTGGGATGGTCGGCTGGGCCGTCAAACAACTGGCGCTGTGGCTGTTCGGTGGCTTGATCGTCTATTGCGTCGTCGTCAATCGCCAACTCCCCGGCTCGACACCCGCGCCAGAGCCGGCGCCTGCTGGCGCCGTTTCCAGCGGCCCCTTTGCGGCAAGCGCGCCCGAGGAGCCCGCGGAAGACCGCAAGTTCGCTCCGCTCGGTCAGTCGGTGACGGTGACCAACTCGCTGACCTTGCGCGCTCAGCAGAACGGCCACGTCTTCCTCACGGCGACCGTCAACAATGCGCCGATCCGCTTCATGGTCGATACCGGAGCGACCTGGGTGTCGCTCACCCATCAAGACGCGGTGCGCGCTGGGGTTGCCGGCAACCTGAACTACACGCTGCCGGTGATGACCGCGAACGGTCCGGCGAAAGCCGCATCGGTGACGCTCGGTGGCGTGCGCATCGGCCAACTCGAAGTCGACGGCGTCGAGGCGACCGTGATGCCCGAGGATGCCGGCGTGTCGCTCCTCGGTCAGAGCTTCCTAAAGCGTCTGCAAAGCTACGAGATGCGCGGCGATCTGTTGACGATGACCTGGCAGTAGGGGGCTTTTGCCGCGTCCTATTCCAGCATCGCCTGAAGACGATCGACGCGGCGATCGGCGACCTGGTGCCGCCCGACATCGCGGTCGTGGATCGCCGCGCTCACCAATTCGTCGGCTTCGGCCATTTTGCGTTCGCCTTCGCGCGGCGATAGTGCGCGCTGGTCGATCAGCGCCGAATACTTGGTGCGCAGCTGTTCCTGAAGCCGCACGATGTCGGGGTAACGGGCGAACGGGATCGCATCGCGCTCGACCGCCGCGTTGACGCATCCCGCATGCGCCTGATAGTTGCCGACACGCTGCGGGAAATTCTTGTTGCACTGCGCGCGATCGGCGGCGAGGTTGCCGGGCCCGTTGGGCAGGCCCGGTGGGCCAAACGGCGAGGGAATCGCGCAACCGGCAAGCGCGCCACATACAAGGCCGATCGTCAGCAACCGACGCATGAGCTTCCCTCCACCTTAAGGTGAACGGCTTGCGGTCGAGGAACGCTGGTCACGATACCCCGGTTCCCGTCGCACGGTCGACTGCCGCTTTTCGGCAGCCTCTGGTGCCAGCGCTTCAGCCATGCGGCTCAAGCTCGAGACGTCCGGTTACGGCGGCGGCGTAGCGCTCCGGCGAGAAGAATTCCTCGGCAAATCGCCGCGCCGCGTCGCCGATCGCCGAGCGCCGCACCGGGTCGGCCAGATCGACGAGGGCTTTGGCCGCGGCGGCAATGTCGCAGTCGGCCCAGAGTTGCTCGGGGTCGTCGTAGGAGCCCTGGGGGTCGCGGGCCGGCACCAGCCTGTACGGCACCGGCACGCCGCGATCGGCGGTCAAAAAATCGGTTGGCCCCGACCAGTCGGTGGACACGGCCGGCAAGCCGCGCAGCATCGCTTCGGCGATGACCAGCCCGAATCCCTCGGCGCGATGAAGCGAGAGGATACAGTCGGCTTTTGCATAAAGCTGGCCCATTTCGTCCGCGGTCAACGCCTCGGTCAGGAGAGCGATGTTCGGCGCGTCGCCGATCAGCTGACGCAGCTCGCGCTCGCCTTCGGGGAAGGTGTCGGGGTGATTGAGCTTGACCGACAGCCGCGCGTCCGGGCTCGCCCCGAATGCGCTCTTGAACGCGCTTACCGCTGCGAACGGGTTCTTGCGCGCCATGCTCGAGGCGGCATCGGCGATCGCGAGGACGGCGAGCGCGGCATCGCCGCGACGCTCGCCTGAGCAAGGGCGCTCGACCGCGACCGGATGAGGCACCACCGCGAGCTTCTCGATGGTAAGGCGGCTGACGACCGCGTCCGCGGTGAACCGGCTCGGCACCCACACTTCGTGCACAAGCGGCGCGCCGACATTCCAATCGGCGGGGACCCGTGGCAATTCCCAGGCCCAGTAGCCGACCACCCATTTGCCTCTGACGACCGATTTCCCGAGCGACCAGAGGGCGAGCGGAAGAAACGGGGAATTGACGTGGAGGATGAGGGTTCCGGATCCCTCAAGACCCGTGCCGTCGCGATACGCGAACCCGGGCAAATCGGTCGGCTGCATGAACAACGCCGACATGTCGATGCCACGGACGTCGTAGCCGGCGGTCTCCAGCGCGCGGTAGCAGAGCCGCGCCGATTGACCCAGCCCGGTGCTGGAGCGGAGCGCACCGGCGACGATGATCGGCTCCGCCGGCTGCGCCGAACGGTCCGGCCGCGGCGCGAGTCTTCGCGTCGCTTCCATCAGAGCCGCGCGCCGGGCACGGCGGGGCAAGCGCTGCCACAACACGCGATGCACGCTCGACAGCATCATGTTCCAGTGTCTTGCGCGCTCGACCCGGCTGCGACGTTGAAACCGGCGGCGGACAGGAAGCGCTGTGCCGTCTCTGACCACGTGATCGGACGGAATTCCCGCTTGATCCGTTCTTCTGCTGCGCGGCGGAGAGACGGATTCGTGATCCAATCCGCGATCGTCGCCTCCCACCCCGACGTATCGCCGGGATCGAGTTTCGGACAGAGCCCTTCCGCCACGTCGCGCAGCGCACCGCCATTGGACGAGATCACCGCTTTGCCAAGAGCAAAGGCTTCGACCACCGGAAGGCCGTAGCCTTCGTAAACCGACGGGTAGAGACAGAACGCCGCGTTTGCGTATAACGCGCGCAGCAGCTCATCCTCGACGCGCCGCAGATGAACGACCGTGCCGTCGAATGCCGCCGGCGCCCCAAGGCGGCGGATCACGTCCCCCGTCATCCAGCCGCTACGGCCGACAAAAACCAGTTTGAAGCGATGCTGCTGCGGGATGCCCCGCGCCAGAAGACGCTCCCAGATGTCGAGGAGCATGTTGTGATTCTTGCGTGGCTCGATCGTACTGACAAACAGAGCGTAGCGATCTTGTTCCAGCCCGTCAGGTAAGGGGGCGTCGAGTGGTCCCGTCGTCTCCGAGAATTCGCTGCCGAGAGGGACGACCGCGACCGCCGGAGCGGGGACCCCGATTTTCCGTGCATGCGCGATGACATCGTCGCGTATCGCCGGGGCGTTGACGATAACGGTATCGAGAACGGACAACATCCCGTCCCAATATTGCCGGAATGCCGCGACATCCGATGACCGGTAGAATTGCGGATGGGTGATCGGGATCAGGTCGTAACAGACCGCTGCTATTCGGGCTCCGGAATCCCGTTTCAATGCCGCGAGGCTTTGTGGGTCCTTACGCCCCCAATCGGCCGACGCGATCAAGATGACGTCGTCTCGCTCCGGCACAATGCGACCGGCGAGCGCCAGATCGGAGCGCACCAGCGAAATTCGCCGGCCTTCGGCATCAAGGAAGGGGAGATCATGCGCCTTGACCGAAAGCACCAGCCTTTGCAGCGCTTGTATGAAACTGGCCACGAGCGGATTGGGCGCGAGCAGGCGTATCCGTTCGAGTCGGCTGATAATCGGACCGCGCGACGGCAGCAAACGGCGCCACCCATGCTTTACAAACACTCTGTCGAGACCGAACGAGTCGATAGCCGCGTGCCAACTGAGGAGGGCTTCGGCCCAGGCTGGCGCGAGCGAACGGAAGACCTGGTTCGCCGGGTCAAAAAACGCGAGTTCCAACGGGAGCGAAGCGGCGGTCGCGGCGGCGGCGATTTCGCTCTCTACCCGGACGATCCCGACGGGTGGACCGGCCCAGCGCACCAGAGAGGTTACGTCGAGAATGAGCCGGCTCATGGATGGATCAGGACACGATCGAGCGCCGCCACCAGCGCCTCCGCCGTCGCCACCCAGGGGACCGGCGCGTAGGATCGCGCGATTTCCTCTGACCACGTTTGCAGGTCTTGTGGATCATCTATCGTCGCGCGGATCAACGCATAGGCGGACGAAGCGTTATTCGGGTCGAAATAGCGGGCGAATGTGCCGCCGGCCTCGGTGATCGCCGGCACGTCGGACGCAAAACATGGTTTGCCAAAAGCCAGGCTCTCACTGACCGGCAGCCCCCAACCCTCGCCAAATGACGGGAACACCGTAAAGAGGCAGTGCCGATAGATTTCGGCGAGCTGGTCGTCGCCGGCGTCTTCTACCAGCTGAATCTTGCCGCCGACGAAGCCGGTGTTTTTCATCTGCTGCATCAGATCGTCGGCAAGCCAGCCGGTCCGCCCGGCAAAGACCAGCAACGGTACCTTCGCTCGAGGCATATTCTCGAGCATCTTCTGCCATACGCGAAACAGCAGCGCGTGATTCTTGCGCGGCTCGAGCGTCGATACGCAAAGCGCATAATCGCGCCGCGCGGCAAATTGCCAGCCTTCCGGCGTCGGACCTTGCCTGGCGCGAACAAACCCGGCGCCTCCCGGAATCGCTTGCACCGTGGGCGCCGGGGCGATCTGCCGCTCTTTCATGAAAGCCTCGAAATCTCGGGCCGTTGCTTTGGAGAAGGTCAGCAGCGTCTCGGTCTGCGGCAGCACGGCGACGAACCACCGCTCGGCGACTGGCGCGCTTTCCTCGGCGAAGAACTCGGGTCGCCGAACCGGCAGGAGATCGTGCACAAAGAGCGCAAACCGGACGCCGTATCGTTGCCGGACGGCGACGACCAGCGAGGCATAGTCGGCGTAGGCCCATGGTGCACCGGGGACGAAGACCACGTCGCCGGCCGTCACCGATCGGGCAAAATCCTGCGGTCTTCCAGCCGGCGACCAGCCGCGGTGTTGCGCTCGCGCCCGGGGCATGGCGATCGCGCGACGGCCGAGCGCGGTCGCCAACTCGCGCAGCTCCCTCAGGGCTTTGGTCTGGAGCTTCAGCCCGCGATACAGGGGCAGCCGGACGTCAGCCGGAAGCCGTCGCGCGACGCGGCGCGCCAGCGAGCGCCGGCTCGGCTCGGCGGGCAATGTCGGAGGAGTGTCGTCGAGGACGATATCGCCCGCGACGGAGCCCACACCGGTCAACCGGCCAAACAACTCAAACGCGATCGCCTCCGATACCTCGGCGAAGCCTCGATGGGCTCCATCGTGCCGAACGAACCGCAAAGACCATTGCGACGCCGGCAGCTCCCGAAACGCATGGCATATCTCGATCACGACGCGTTGGATGCCCGACATACGGCCGCCGCCAGCCGCGTGATCGAACAAATCGTTGATGTCGACCCACAAATTCGGCAATTGCGCCCGCACCGTCACGCTGGAGGGGTTGCGAACGTGCCAAGCCCGTCGCGCTAAATCGTGTACGCGAAAAGGGCGAGCCGCAGCAACCGCGCGATATCGATCAACGGCATATATCCCTGGCGAAGGGCGATGCGAAGTGCGGCGCGCGCCGCCATCGGGCGGCGTTCGCCGATCGCTCCGCCCGCGGCCCTCAATGCGCGACGGCGCATCTCCCGGCGAAGCGTGCCGGCATCCATACTGAAGGTTGCGGCGGAGAGTGCCGGCCTGCCTGGCTCGTCCCAGCGCAGCGCGGCACTGTGCAACAGAGCCACTTCGGAGCGGAGCCGCCGCTCGAGGTCCGCCCAAGTCGCGTTTGTGTCGTGCTCGCGATACAGCAGCAGAGGTTCCGGAATGTTGGTCAGCGCCGATTTTTCGGACATCCGCAGCCAGAGGTCATAGTCCTCGCACAGCGGGAACTCGTCGCGATAACCGCCGGCGCGAACGATCGCGTCGCGACGCATCACCATTGTGGGGTGCGCCATACAGTTGGTCTCGAGCAGGATGCGCCGGATTTCGTCCGGGTCGGTGGGCAGCGTTATTTCCCGCAGCGGCTTTCCGTGCGGGTCGATCGTCCTGTAGCCGCTGCCGACGGCGGCGATATCGGGTCGCTCGCCAAGCAGCGAGACTTGCTTTTGAAGTCGATCCGGCAGCGCGATGTCGTCCGCGTCCATGCGCGCGATAAGCGGCGCGCGGGCCAGCGCGATGCCGGCATTGAGCGCCGATACGATCCCGGTCGCCGGCTGCGCGTGGATGCGCAGGCGCGGATCGGCAAAGCCACGGGCGCGATTAAACGAACCGTCGGTCGAGCCGTCGTCGACGATGATGAACTCGAAGTCGGTAAAGCTTTGGGTCAGTATGCTGGTAACTGCCTGATCGAGAAAGGCGATAGCATTGCGCATCGGCATCACGACGCTGACCGCCGGTGTCCCTTCGGGCGCGGTCATCGCTGTGTGCCGATCTCAGTGTGCAGACTAGCCCGCCGATGAGGGTCGCGCTGACGTTGAAATGGTTCGATCCGTCGCGCGGCGGCGAAGCGATCTGGACGCGCGGATTTGCCGAGCATTTGCTCGCCTCGGGGCACGAGGTACATGTCGTTGCCTGCGGCTTCGGCGATCATCGCTTGTCGATGCCGACGCACGTAGTAGCACGATGCTGGTCGCCGCTTCTTCTGTCACGACGCTTTCGGCGAGCGCTGAACGAAATCGATCCCGACGCGATCTACGATACCGGCGTCACGATTGCTCGCTGCCTCTGGCACCCGCATACGGGCTCCAATCTGCATAGCCTCGACCGACACGTCGGGACCGAACCGCCGCGTCGGCGGTTGCGCGCGGCGTGCTCGCCGAAGCTGCAGCTGCAGCGCGCGCAAATGTTCCTGCTGGAGCGGGCTCAGGCACGCCAGTCGCTGCGTATCGCCGCCGTGTCGCCGCTCGTCCAGGGGCTGCTCGAGACGAGGCACCCCCGTGCAGCCCGCAAGATCACCATGGTGATGAACGGGACGGACACCGCCTATTTCGACCCTGAAACCGTGGCCCCGCTGCGCGCCGCGGCGCGAGACGCGATCGGCATTCGCGATGAAGTCTTGTTTCTCGCCGTCGCCCACAACCCGCCGCTCAAGGGTGTCGATACGGCGTTTCGCGCCTTGAGCAAGCTTGTTCGCCAAGGCTTGCCGGTTCATCTGGCGTTCGCCGGAGGGGAGGGGGCCAACTGGCGGCGGCTCGCCGCCGCGCTCGGGATCGAGCGTCAGGTGACGTTCCTCGGCCTTGTCGGCGATATGCGGCCGGTATACGCGGCGGCCGACGTTCTCGTTCATCCGACGCGATGGGACGCATGCAGCCTCGTCGTGCTGGAGGCGCTGGCCTGCGGACTGCCGGTCATCACCACGCGCCACAACGGCGCCGTCGCGGCCATTCGCGACGGCGAGAGCGGTCTCGTGCTGGAGGAGGTCGAGAGCCCGGGCCAGCTGGCCGAGCTGATGCGCACGACATGCGATCCGGCGGTTAGGTCAGAACTCGCCGCGAACGCCCGTCGCGCCGCCCTGGCTCACGACATCCGCGCGAACTATCAGGCCATGGAGGCGCTGCTCTACGAGGTTGGCGGCACCGCCCGTGGCGGCTAGTTGATCGCGTAAAGCAGTTCCGGGCTCGGCGCCGCCTTGCCGAGCTCGACCTGCTTCACGGCGGCGATCAACTGTTCATGCGTTGATGTCTTTAGCCCCAACGCCTTGCCGCGCTCGGCGATGACGCCGTTGATGTAGTCGATCTCGGTGCGCCGGCCTTTCTGCATGTCCTGGCCCATCGATGGACGCTGCGCCTCGCTGCGGCCCTGCGAATTGCGCAGCGCCAGCATCAGCGCCTCGACCTCTTCGAGCGCGCCCTTGTCGCCCTCCGAGGCGCGCGCCAGCTTCTCCGCGTCCTGGCCGGCGATGTCCTCGAGACGGTAGCCCTGCGCCTGGCCGATGCGCACCGCCTCGCCGCCGAGCTTGACGATGACCTGGCGGATGCGGTCGTCCTGGCGCATCGCGTTGCCCGAGAGGCCCGAGGCCGCCGAAACGCCGTTATGCATGCCGTTGACGCAGAGCTTCGACCAGCGTTCGCCCCAGAGGTTGTCGGTGACCTTGCAGGTGTCGACGGTGCGGATCATCGCGCCGAGCTCCTCGATCCGCGCGGTGTGTCTGCCGTGTACCTCCCCGACCCGGTAGACCTCGTGCCCCGGCGGGTTTTTTGCGCCGGTGCGGCGGATTTTGCCGGGCGCGTAAAGTTCGGCCGAGAGGATCGCGGCGATCGCGCCGACCGTCTTTCCCCAGCCGACGACGCCGGCGATGCGCTCCTCATTGATGCAGTTTTGCAGCGACACCATGTAGCCGCCCGGCGCCAAATACTGCCGCATCATCGTCGTCGCCCATTCAGTGTCGTACGACTTCATCGAGATGAAGCAGATGTCGATCGGCTTTTCCTTGGCGAGGTTCTGCGCCTCGGTCAGGTGCAGCGTCTTTGGCCGGGCGCGGACAAATTCGCTCTCGGTGACGCCTTCGAGCGCCAGCCCATCCTTGCGGATCGCCTCGATATGCTCGGGCCATGGGTCGATGAGGGTGACGTCAAAGCCGTTATGCGCGAGATTGCCGCCGGTATAGCCGCCGATCGCCCCGGCGCCAAACACGACAATCCGCTTGCTGTCCGCCATGGTCTCGCTCCCTCAAGCTGCATCGCTGGCGGGCATCATAGGCGCGAGGGCGAGGCGAGCACTAGCGCCGCCGGGCAGCGGCGGGGTGAAAGCACGAGTGTCGGCGGCGGACGCTAGTACACGTAGGCGAGCGCGGCGTCCGGGGCCTTGTGCTTGTGACGCGCCGGCGCCGCCGCGGCGACCTGCTGCGCGGGCGGGGTTGCTGGGTCCGCTTTGGCTTCGTCGAGCACCGGGTGGCTCTTATGGTGCGCCGCGTGCCCAGCGACGTGTTGCGGCGCCGGCTCGGTGGTTTGCGCGGCGGCTTGGGTCTCGTCAGCCTTCGGATGATGACGGGCCGTGCGTTCCGCGACGTGGCGCGGGGCGGCGTTGCGGTAAGCGGCTACTTCCTCGTCCTCGGTGTTCTTGTGGCGCTTGGCGCGCGCCGCGACACGGTCGGCGGCGGTGGCATGGAGCTTTTCGTGGTCGGTTTCAGCGACCGCCGGGGTATCGTGATGCGGCAGCTCGCGTGGATAAATGAAGCCGTAGGTCGGGTTTTCCCGGCCGTGTGCGTCCTGGTTTGCACCCTGGTTTTGTACCTTGACACTCGTCCAATCATTGAGCGGTGAGGTGTCGATGACCGAGCTCGCCTTTGTGATCCGGCCGCGCACCCAATTTGCATGATCGACCAGCACCTCACGCGAATTGATGATGTGCGACACCACCGCGACGTGACCGACATGCATACGGCCGTAGGGCTTGAACACCATGATCGCGCCGACTTCCGGCTTGTGGCCGCGCTCGTAGCGTCCCTCGGCGTGGGGCCACCAGGTGGCCGCGTTGCCCTCGAGGTGAACGGTGCTGACGTCACGCACGTAGGCGACACAATTGCCGCCATGAATTTCGTGCGCGGCTCTACCATGATGAACGTCGTGCGAGGTCCGCGCCAATGCTGGCAAGCACGATAGAGTAATCAGGCCCCAGCCCCCCAGGGCAAACAACAATCGACGCAAAGCAAGTCCCCTCGAAATTCAGCGGGTATGTCCCGCCGTGTTTGTGTTGCTTATGCAACCCCTGAACTTAAGCAAACAATATACCAACCGAGGTTGGACAAACCACGACTTTGGGCAAATTACTACCGTAGTATTTTCGCCACTTGAGGTGTGGCTTTCAGGTCACTTTTGGAAAACCCCGCCTGTAGACGCCCGGCGAACCGACATCGTGGCGCATATAAGGCCGGATTCGCTTAGACCACGGGTTGGAATCGCGGGCCTGTTCCCAGACGGGATGCTCGGAGACTTTTTCGTTCGCGAACTCGTAGAGCGTCAGATATCGGGGCTGTGACTCAATTGCCACATATCGCCGGGCGCCCAGACAGCCCGGCACTTTGAGGTAAGACGGGATGTAGGCGGTGTTCTACCAATCGTTGAACTCGTCCTCGACGACCGGCGGAATATCGATGCGTCCCATTTGCAGAAATGGCGCGGGGCCCTGTGTCATCTCGATGGGATTGGTGTGCGTCGGAAAGAAAAGACCGCGGGGCGGCTGGACGTAGGCGCTCCGCCGGAGGCGGGTGTGTCTTGGAAGATGGCTCCCCGGGCCGGATTCGAACCAGCGACCCAGC
>DATMLO010000134.1:0-3590 GCA_035570495.1 Allostellaceae bacterium
CAGCTTCAGCCAAGGCACCGAATGGAAGGCGCTCATGAGCAAGTACATCGGACCATTCCGCTCAGCGGCGATGCATCTTGCGCGGCTGAGCAGAACATTTCCGGCAGGGCGCCACCAAGAACACCAGTAAGCAGCGCCAAGGTTGCGAAGGTCGGCGCGGCCGCGAGACATAGCCAGTCGGCTGCGCCGAGGGCGGCCGCGTTGGCGCTCTCATAACGGATCGCAACGACTTGGCTCAGCCCTTGTCGTACTCGTCGTGGCGGCGCCACCAGACGCCCGCCTCGTTGCGGCCCTTTGGCGCTCGGTCGAGCCACTGGTACATACCCCAGAGGCCGTCCACTCCGCGCGCAAAGGCGGAATAGGTGTGGTAGACGGCGCCGTCCTCGACCACGAACGCGCTCATGCCCGGCCTCTCGCGCGCGTAGGTGGGCGCGTCGGTTCCGCATGCGGCCGCGAACTGGGCGACGGGTTTCGGGGCTGGTGTCGCGTCCATCGCGTGGCCGCCGCGCCGGTAGTTGTAATCGACGCCCCCCTCACGCTGCTGCTCCCCGGTGAACGAGACGTTGAAGTCGAAGTTGAAATCGCCGCCGAGCGAGGACGCCCAGGGAAAATTCCACCCCATCCGCCGCTAGTACGCCTGCAGCTTGGCAAGCGGCGCCCGCGACACCGCCGAAAGCGTGACATCGTGATTGGCGAGGTGGACGACGGAGCCGTCGAACCCGTCCGCGATCGCCGAGCAGGACGGACACCCCGCCTTGTAGTCGGGCCCGAACATGAAGTGGTAGACGAGGAGCTGCGAGCGCCCTTTGAAGAGGTCTGCCAGCGAGGCGCTCCCTTCATCGGTCTCGAATCGGTACTCCTTGTCTATCCGAACCCAGGGCAGCTCCTGCCGCCGCCGCGCCAGCTCGTCGCTGCGCCGCGTCAGCTCCTTCTCCTCCTTGAGCAGCCCGAGCCGGGCCGCAAGCCACTCAGCGCGTGAAACGACTTGATGCCGCATAGTTGGCCTCCTGTTTGTCGAGATACGTAGAGCAGCCGGGTCAGCCGGTCGAACTCGCTTCCCAGCACAACGCGCGTCAGTGCAGCGGTTTCGAGGAGTGCTGTTCCGCAGCGACGGCGTCGAGGTTTCGGACAACCTTCGTCCAACCTTCGCTCATGTTCTTGAAAGCAGTATCGTTCTGCGGGAGCACGAAGCCGGAGTGGACAAGGCGAAGGCGCGTGCCGTTTTCAACCCTGGAAAGGGTCCACGTGACGACAGTGTCGAGGCGCGAGCCGTATCCGACATTTCCGTCGTGTCCGCCTTTCCAGGCATAGACGAGGCGCTCGTTCGGCATCACCTCCAGCACCTGGCAGTGAACGACACCGTCCCACGCGCCGGCCGGCGCCGTCTGGAACGTAAAGTGCCTGCCTTCCACGGGCTCGAACGCGGTCGTCGGCATCATAAGCCAGCGGGCGATCAGCTCGCCGGTGGTCAGCGTTTTCCAGATTGTCTCCGGCGTATGTGGGAAGACCTCGTCGACCACGATGTCTTGCGTGTCGGGCTTCAACGCGGCGTCGTTCATGGATCGATCTCCTTCAACAGAGTTCTGAGATTGGCAAAGCGCTCGCGCCAGAAGACGGCGTAGAGCGCCATCCAGTCGACAAGGGGCGCGAGCCCCTTGGGGTCGGCGCGATAATGGACATTGCGGCCTTCGGGCCGGTCGGCAATCAGGCCGGCCTGCCTCAATGACCGCAGGTGCTGCGAGATAGCGGATTGCGTCACCCCGCTGCCGCGCGTCAGTTCGGCGACGGTTATTTCTTCCGAGTTCACGATCCGCTCGAACACGGCACGCCGCGTCGGGTCGGCGAGGGTTCGCATCACGGCATCGACGGTGGCGGTTTGGGTCATGCCCATCGATTAGTCGATACTAATGAATTAGTCAAGGCTAATTTGTTGATCCAAGCGACACCCGACCGGCTAAAACCTGTCCGACAGGCCTCTCGCTCTTGAAAGACCCTTGAGCCAATTGTCGGGTCGTCGCCGCGCGGTGTGGATCAGCAAGTCGGACAAGCTGGCCGAGGATCGACAGCGCGATTGGGCGTTCTTCGTCGACGACGGCGCAGCGATGATCGTCGCATCGCAATCGTGCCGGTGGCGGCCTTCGGTCCCTTCGCGGCCAGATGCCGCTGCACCTCATCGAACCGCCGTCGGCCCACGCCGTCGTCTCGTCGGGCACCAGCCGCGGCCGAGGTCGTATGCATTGCGCTCATATCGACCCGACGCGCGGCGGCCTATATGCTGTGGGAAACCGATGGAGCATGATTTTGCTTCTCGACGTCCTGCCGAGCGTTTGTCCGCATGACTGCCCCAGCGCCTGCGCGCTCGAGGTCGAGCGCATCGACGGCAATCGCATTGGACGGGTGCACGGCGCCCGCAGCCAGAGCTACACGGCGGGTGTCGTCTGCGCCAAGGTCGCGCGCTATGCCGAGCGCCAGCATCACCCGGACCGCCTGTGGCAGCCATTGCGCCGGGTCGGCGACAAGGGCGTGGGCCGCGCCGCGTTCGCGCCGATCTCGTGGGACGCGGCGCTCGACGAGGTCGCCGAAGGGCTGACCCGCGCCGCCCAGCGCCACGGCGCGCAAGCGGTCTGGCCCTATTATTATTCCGGCACGATGGGACTGGTGCAGCGCGACGGGATCAACCGGCTGCGCCACGCGATGGGCTATTCGCGCGAGGATTTGACGATCTGCAGCATGCTGACCGCGACCGGGTGGGCCGCCGGGGTCGGTGCTCGGCGGGGCGTCGACGGCCGCGAGATGGCAAAATCCGATTTGATCGTCGTCTGGGGCGGCAACCCGGTTTCGACCCAAATCAATGTGATGACCCATGTCGCGATCGCCCGGCGCGAGCGCGGCGCGAAACTCGTCGTCGTCGACCCCTACCGCACCGCCAGCGCCGCGGCCGCCGATTTGCATCTGGCGCTGCTGCCAGGCACCGATGGGGCGCTCGCCTGCGCGGTCATGCACATTCTGTTCAAGGAAGGCTACGCCGACCGCCAGTATATGGCGCGCTACGCCGACGACCCCGCCGGCCTCGAAGCGCATCTGGCGGCCCGCGACCCGGAATGGGCGGCGGCAATCACCGGCTTGTCCGAAGCGGCGATTGTCGATTTCGCCCGGCTCTACGGCGGCGCCAGGCGCAGCTACATCCGCGTCGGCTACGGCTTTTCACGCTCGCGCAACGGCTCGGCGCAGCTCTTCGCGGTGACTTGCCTGCCGACCGTGACCGGGGCGTGGCAATATGAGGGCGGCGGCGCGTTGCAGTCGAATCACGGGCTGGTGGCGCTCGACCGCACCATGATCGAGGGGCTCGACGTGCTCGACCCCTCAACCCGCATCCTCGACCAGTCGCGCATCGGCCCGGTGCTGATGGGCGACCGGCGCGACCTCGGCGACGGCCCGCCGGTGACGGCACTCTTCATCCAGAACACCAACCCGATGGTCGTCGCCCCCGAATCGGGGCTGGTGCGGCAGGGCTTTGCCCGTGACGATCTGTTCGTCTGCGTGCACGAGCAGTTCATAACCGAGACCGCGGCGATGGCCGACATCGTTCT
>DATMLO010000135.1:0-9894 GCA_035570495.1 Allostellaceae bacterium
CTTTCGTCGCGCAGGTATTTCGCCAAGGCCGGCTGCTCGAAGAGCTGGCGGATATAGCGCACGCCGCCGAGCACCGCGCGGCGGTCGGTGTCTTCCGACAAATAGCGCGGGTTGATAGCCGGCGCGTCGCCCGGCCGGTTGGTCTTAGCCATCACATAGCCGCGCGACAGCGGCCGCATTTGCCACATGCCGGCGGTGATGCCGGGTTCGCGCTCGAGCTGGCCGACCGTGCCGTTGACAAAGCTGCCGGGAGCGAACGAGCACTGGATGTCGGGCGTCGCCGATTCCGGCAGCACCGTAACGGAGGCCGCTGCGAGCGACGCGCTGTAGGTCAGCATGCCCTTGCCGGTAAAGACGTATTTCAGCATCTCGCCGGCGAGCCCCAACCCGTGTGCCTTCTCGTTGGCGGTCGACATGCCCTCAACGCGGCGGGTGACGCGGACGACGTAATGGTCCTGCATGTTCTTACCGACGCCGAGCAGCTCATGCATCACCGGCACGCCGATCTTGCCGAGATGCTCGGGGTCGCCGACCCCGGACAGCTGCAAGATATGCGGTGAGTTGACCGCGCCCGCCGACAGGATGACCTCTCGCCCGGCATCGGCGCGCTCGATCTGGCCGCCGCGCGCGAACTCGATGCCGACCGCGCGTTTCCCCTCAAAGACGATGCGATGCACCATCGCGTGCGTCACCAGCCGGAGGTTGCCGCGCTTTAGCGCCGGGCGCAGATAGGTGCGCGCGGTCGAGGCGCGGAACCGGCCGCCGCGCGTCTGCTGGCACCAGCCGATACAATCATTGTGCAGCCGCGTCAGATCGTTGACGTCCTCGCGGTATTCGAGGCCCATCTGTACGCCGGCCTCGATCGCCGCCTCGACGATCGCCGGGCGGTTCATCTTCGAGGTGAAGAGTGGGCCTTCCTTGCCGCGCACCTCGCTGCCCTCGCCTTCCCAGCGCTCGGCCTTGGTGAAGTACGGCAGCACGTCGTCCCAGCCCCAGCCGCGATTGCCGAGCTGCTGCCAGTGGTCATAGTCCTCGGGTTGCCCGCGGATATAGATGAGCCCGTTGATCGACGACGAGCCGCCGATCACCCGGCCGCGCGGGTAGAGGATCGCCCGCCCGTTGGTGCCGGGGTCGCTCTCCGCGTGGTAGTTCCAGGTCAGCGTCTTGTGGTCGAGCATCTTCATGAAGCCGGCCGGGATATGGATCAGCGGGTTCCAGTCCTTGCCACCCGCCTCGATCAGGATGACCCGGACGCTCGGGTCCTCCGTCAGCCGGTTCGCAAGCACGCACCCGGCCGATCCGGCGCCGACAATCACGTAATCCGCCTTCATGTTCGTCTCCCCATAACCTCCGTCATTGCGAGCGCAGCGAAGCAATCTCCTGCCGACGTGGCACAAGATTGCCGCGTCGCGCTTTGCGCTCCTCGCAATGACAAAGGGATACTAGCGCAGCGGCGGGGGATGAAAATCGGCTTGTTGCAGACTACTCTTATGCATACCCGGAGGAGCACGACTTGGCGGCGACGATCCAGCAACTCTATCGCTATCCCGTAAAAGGGCTCTCGGCCGAGCGCCTCGACCGCATCGGCCTCGCGGTCGGCCAGTGCCTGCCGCAGGATCGCCGCTTCGCGATCGCGCTCGGCTCGACCGAATTCGATCCCGCGCACCCGCAATGGCTCGCCAAGACGCATTTCATCATGCTGATGCGCGACGAAAATTTGGCCCGGCTCGGCACCAGCTTCGATCCCGCCTCCTCAACCCTGACCATCACCGAAGACGGTCGCGTGCTGCTCGCCGCCTCGCTGAGCGACCCCGAAGGCTGTCGGCGCATCACCCGCTTTTTTGAGGATTTCTTGCCCGAAGCGGCGCGGCCGCTCCATGTCGTCGAGGCGTCGGGTCACGCCTTCGCCGACGCCCGCCCCAAACCCAACGCGACGACCGACAAATACGTCTCGCTGATCAACCTCGCGAGCATCCGCGACCTCGAAACAAAGCTCGGCCGCACCGTCGAGCCGATCCGCTTCCGCGCCAATGTCTATTTCGACGGGCTGCCGGCCTGGCAGGAGCAGGAATGGGTCAAGCCGGAGCTTCACATGACGCTCGGCGACGCGCGGCTGCGCGTCATCGCGCCGATCACCCGCTGCGCCGCGACCGAGGTCAATCCAGCGACCGCCGCGCGCGATATCAAGATGGTCGCCGAGCTGATGCGCCATTACGGCCACAACCTCATGGGCATCTACGCCGAGGTCGTCACCGCCGGCGACATCGCCGTCGGCGATAAGCTGGCCGTTTCCTGACGCCCTCCTTCGACGTTTCGCCGTACGCCGAAATATTCACGAAACGTTCTCTGTCGGGCCTTGTTCGCCGGGCCCGGCGACGCCATCTATTCGGTGCCCCCAGCGGACAGATTCCAGCGGACAAATCCCCATGGACGATTTTCGCGAACCCCTGCGTGACGGCGACCTGCGGACAGCAAGAATGACCGAAGAAGCCGAAGCCCTGTTTGCCGTTCTCAGGCAATCGGCCAGCTCCGAGGTCGTGCCGGCGATCGAGATGCTGGTGCACGACGCGCCCGACCGTGCGCTGTGCCGGATCAACGTGCTCAAATTCGCCCGCGAGCGCGCCCTCGACGAAGAGGAGGCGATCGCCACCTTCCTGCGCGCCGCGCGGCTCGGCATCTTCGAGCTCTCGTGGAATGTCGTCTGTCCCGGTTGCGGCGGTGTGCTCGGCGAAGGCGAGACGCTGAAGACGGTCGGCCACGACGATTATATCTGTGCGCTCTGCGCCAGCGGCTACGAGGCCGAGCTCGACCAGATGGTCGAGGTGACCTTCACCGTCAGCCGCCGCGTCCGCCGTATCGCCGCGCACGACCCGCATGAGCTGCCGTTTCACGAATATTTCCGGCAGGTCTTCTGGGCGTCGGCGATGGATCTGCCCGAGGACATCGAACAAAAGATCGGCGACATCACCCTCGACACGCTCGAATTGCCGGCGCACGAAAAGGCGCAATTGTCGCTGCAATTGCCGGCGCAGTTCCTCATCGTCTTCGAGCCCGTGACGCACGCTGCGCAATTCATCGACGTCAAGGGCGAGCCGACCCGCGAACGGCAGAATCTGTCCCTCGTCTTTACCGGCCTCAGATCGCCGACCACGACGGTCGAGATGCGCCCGGGCCCGTTGCGCCTGACGCTCGAAAACCGCACTGGCGAGCGCATCCTTCCCGCTTTGTGGATAGCCGGCGACGATCTCCATCATCTATTGGACCTGCGCAATCCGTTCCTCTCGGCCAAGCGGCTGCTCACCAATCAGGTGTTCCGCGACCTTTACGGCACCGACACGCTCGACGCCGAGCAGCGCCTCAAGATCACCAGCCTCTCCTTCCTCTTCACCGACCTCAAGGGCTCGACCACGCTTTACGAGCGCGTCGGCGACCTCGCCGCGTTCGACCTCGTACGCGAGCATTTCCGGCTGCTCCACGAGATCGCCGCCTCTGAGACCGGAGCGATCGTCAAGACGATTGGCGACGCGGTGATGGCGACCTTCCCGTCGCCCGACCGCGCGGTCGCCGCGGCGCTGCGCATGCGCGAGGCGATGCAGCGGCTCAACGCAGAGCACCAGGGCGAAGACCTGGTCTTGAAGATCGGCATCCACGAGGGGCCCTGCCTCGCGGTCGTGCTCAACGAGCGCCAGGATTTCTTCGGCCACACGGTCAACATTGCCGCGCGGGTGCAGAGCCTCGCCAATTCGCAGGCGATCTTCGCCACCGGCGCGGTCATCGAGAACGCGCAGACCTCGAGCCTGCTGGCGAGAAAGGGCCTCGTTCCGGTCGTCGAACAGCGCGAGCTGCGTGGCCTCACCGACGAATACGCGGTCTACGAAATCCCGTAGGTCGCGACGCATCGCCAGCCAAACCGCGACGCTTGATTTTCAAACCGCGTCGCTGGCAATGTAAGTTCTATTAACATTGCGCCGGAGCTGCACATGCTCAGACTCGCCCTTTTCTTCTTCGTCGTGTCGCTGGTCGCCGCGCTGTTCGGCTTTACCGGCATCTCGGCCGCGACGGCGGGAATCGCGAAAATCCTGTTCTTCCTGTGCATCGTCGGCTTCCTCATTTTCCTGTTTATCGGTCTGATGATCAGCTCGGCGTTTTGGTGACGAGGGAACGCCGCTTTCCCCGTGCTCGACGCGGCGGTACAATCGTCGCGAGCAATTCGTGAGGCCCGTCATGGCAGACAACACACAAGCCGCGCCGGAGCGCGCGGTGACCCCGGTCGGGGTCAACCACCTCGTCCTCAATGTCCGCGACATCGAGGAATCGCACGAATTCTGGACCGAGATCGTCGGCATGCAGGAGGTTGGCCGCCTCAAGCCTGGCACCCCCGACCGCCCGCGCCCGACAATGCGCTTCTACAGCGCCGATCACGACGGCAAGCACAATCACCACGACATCGCGCTGGTCGAGAACAAGGACCTGCCGCCGCGCCCCAAGGACTGGGCGATGTTCGGCACGCCGGTCGCGGTCAACCACATCGCGATCACCCTCCCCGGCCGCGACGCGTGGCTGCGGCAGCTCGCTTTCCTGCAAAAGCGCGGCGTCAAGTTCGAGCGCCGGGTCAATCACGGCATGACCCGCAGCCTGTATATCAGCGACCCCAACGGCTATGGCGTCGAGCTGCTCTACGAGTTGCCGCGCGAGATGTGGGAAGGCGACATCGACGCCGCACTCAACTGGGCCGAGAACCTGCCCACCGAGGGTGAGGCGGCGCTCGTCGACGAGATCGACAAGGCCCCGAGTTTTGTTAAAGCCGCCGAATAGCAGCGGCGGAACAGGCAGACGAACAGGAGGCTCACATGGCATCACCGGTCGGCATCAACCACGTCGTGATCAATGTCCGCGACATGGACGCATCGCATAAATTCTGGACGAAGATCGTCGGGCTGACGCAGGTCGGCGCGCTGCAGCGTCGCCCGGGCATGGAAAACGCGCCGAAGATGCAGTTCTACAGCGGCGACCATGGTGACGGAAAGCTGACGCACCATGACGTCGCCCTGGTCGAAAACCCGAACCTGCCGCCGCCTGCCGAATGGGGCCTCTTCGACCGGCCGGTCGCGATCAACCACATCGCGATCGCGATGCCGAGCCGCGAAGCCTTTGTCGAGAAGCTCGCCGATCTGCAAAACAAGGGCGTCAAGTTCAACATGCGGGTCAATCACGGCGTGACCCACAGCGTCTATATCAGCGACCCGAACGGCTACGGCGTCGAGCTGCTCTACGAGCTGCCGCGCGAGATGTGGGAAAACGACATCGACGCCGGCATCAACTATTTCGAGCCGCTGCCGACTGAGGGCAAGGACGCGCTGGTCGACGACCTCGAAAACGCCCCGAGCTTCGGCAAAGCCGCCGAGTGATACCATCAGACGGCGGTTGGCGTCGTCCGGGTGATTGAGCCGACGAGCACTAACCCGGCGCGATCCAAGTCCTCGGCAAACCGGTTGGTCAAGACTTGCCGAAATTTCGCGTACGTGAAGAGCAGCCGCTGGTTGTCGTCTAGCCAACGGTGGTGAAGAAGCACGCACTCGCGAATCGTATCGTCATAAGCCGACAAGAACGTCGCGATGCCTATACATTCCAGATATCTCTCGAACCAATAATTGTTGCGAATCACGTCTTCAACGAAACCCCAATATCTTCTAGCATGTTGCCTGTACTTGACAGCAGAAGTGGGATCAAATTTCCCGTACTCGGTGGTGCTGGCCGCATCAAAGAAATCCGGCACATCGATATTCAAAGCCATCACCGCGTTCCAGCGATCGGCGAGGTAATTGTAGCGGCGTCCCCGGTCATAGACGTATGTCAATACCAGGGCAAAAAATGCGATGATTGTGCCGAGTAACGTGAACGCAAGCCCTAGCAATGAAGCCGACGTCATCTTCCCACTCCAATCGGTACTTGGCTTTCTGCGAACGACCGCGCTACGCGATGTCGGCCAGAAAGGCCTCGATTTTAAACTGGCGCGCGAAATCGTAACTAGCATTTCGGTATTAGATGAATCCTACTCCCGTTAACCGAATGCGCTTCGCCCCTCTCGTCGACCGCATCGTGGGCCGCGGGGTCGGCACCTGGGACACCCATGTCCGGGGCCGTCAGCTGATCGACGACGGCACCGACGTCATCCTGCTGACCGTTGGCAACCCGGACCAGACGCCCGCCGCGACCATGGTCGACGCCACCGTCGCCGCGTTGCGCGGCGGCCGCACGCTTTACGCTCCGACCATCGGCTACCCGGCCTTGCGCTCGGCGATCGCAACACGCGTCGCAAAGCGTAGCGGCTGCCCTTGCGGCCCCGACAATGTCGCGGTCGTACCGGGCGCGCAGGGCGGGCTCTACGCGGCGGTGATGTGCCTCGCGGGCGCGGACGACGAGATCATCCTGCTGGAGCCGATCTACGCCACCTATGAGGGTATTGTCGGCGCTGCCGGCGCGAAGCTGGTGACCGTGCCGCTCGATCCCGATCGCGGCTTCCACCCCGATCTCGACCGGCTCGCCGCCGCGATCACCCCCAAAACCCGCGTCATCTGGATCAACACGCCGCACAACCCCACGGGCGCCGTTTTCACCGCCGACGAGATGGCGACGATCGCCGCGCTCTGCCGCCGGCATGATCTGTGGCTCCTGTCGGACGAGGTCTACGAAGACCTCGCCTTTGCCCGACCGCATGTCGGCGCCTGGTCGCTCGCCGGCATGGCGGAGCGCACCGCAATCGTGTCGAGCCTCTCGAAATCGCACGCCGCGCCGGCCTTCCGGCTCGGCTGGGTCGTCGCCCCGCCCGACCTGATCCGCCACATGAGCAACCTGTTTCTCAGCGTCACCTACGGCAGCCCGGCCTTTATCCAGGACGGCGCGCTCGCCGCGCTTTCCGCCGAGCTGCCCGAGGTCGCCGCGCTGCACGACGACTACAAGACGCGCGCGACCTTGATGTGCGGCATCCTCGCCGAGGCGCCGCGCTGCCGCGTCGTCGCGCCCGAAGGCGGCATGTTCGTCCTGCTCGATATTCGCCACACCGGGCTCGATGCCCCCGCCTTCGCCGACGGCCTGCTCGAATCCGAGCGCGTCGCGGTGCTGCCCTGCGACGGCTTTGGCGCCAGCGCCGAGGGCCATCTGCGCATCTCCCTCGGCGCGCCGACACCGCGCATCGAGGAAGCCGGACGCCGCATCGTCCGCTACGCCCAGCGCCTCGCCCAGCAGCCGCCGGCTTAAATGCCCCTCTCCGCCCATTGGGGGGAGAGGGAGGGGCCCATCGCACAGCGATGGGAGGGTGAGGTGGGAATGCGCTAACGCCCCTGGAATCCCCCACCTCACCTAGCCTCTCCGCCCCCAAGGGCGGAGAGGGATTGTTAAAGGCATCGCTGACAACGAGCGCGGCTATATTCTGCAACATAGTGGTCAGTACGGAGACACACATGGCACCCCGCATCGGATATCTGCTGCCGACCCGCGAGCAGGTCATGCAAGGCCGGCCCGAGGCGGCGCCACTGCTCGCGCTCGCCGAGCGCGCCGAAAATCTCGGTTTTGACTCGATCTGGGTCGGCGATTCACTCCTGGCGCGCCCGCGCCACGACCCGTTGACCCTGTTGGGCGCGGTCGCCGCGCGCACCAAAAAGGCCGAGCTCGGCACGGCCGTCCTCCTGCCCGCGCTGCGCAACCCGGTGGTGCTGGCGCAGCAGATCGCGACCCTCGATCAGATCAGCGAGGGCCGCTACATCCTCGGCGTCGGCATCGCCTCCGACAACCCGCCGATCCGCGCCGAGTTTGTCGCCGCCGGCGTGCCGTTCGAGAAGCGCGTCGGCCGGATGATGGAAGGGCTGCGCCTCTGCCGCGAGCTGTGGAGCGGCGAGAAGGTGAGCTGGAACGGCCGCTGGGTGCTCGAAAACAGCGTGCTCGGCCCCACGCCGCACCGGCCAGGCGGCCCGCCGATCTGGATCGGCGGCATGGTGCGCGCCGCGCGCGAGCGGGTCGGCCGGCTTTATGACGGCTGGTTCCCCAACGCGCCGGACCCAAAGGGCTGGGGCGAGCAGTTCCGCGAAATCCAGGACAGCGCCCGCGACGCCGGCCGCAACCCCTCGGACGTCACCGGTGCCATCTACCTGACCCTGACCATCGACGAGGATGCCGGCCGCGCCAGTCAGCGCATCGATGGCTTTTTCGAGCACTACTACGGCCAGCCCCCCGCGGTGATGCGCGACCGCCAGGCAAACTACGCCGGCCCCGCCGCCGGCGCGGCGACATGGCTCAAATCCTATGTCGACGAAGGCGCCAGCCACCTCGTTCTGCGCTTCGCCGGCGACCCCGAGCGCCAGATGGACACCATCGCCCGCCTGCGCCAAGAGTTGGGGTGGTAGGCGTTCAGTTCGCCGGGGCGGTGCGCATGATGATCCGGTAACGGCAACTTCCGTCCTCGCGATCGAGATAGCCGACAAAACCGGGCCCCCCGATGCCGCCGATCAGGACGGTATGCGATCCGTCGCCATTGCGATGCCAAGCGTCAACGACCCCAGACTCGTTGACCGCACCGCGGTAATGGAGGACGTCACCGGCCGCGCCGGCATACCAAAACGTAACGCTGCCGCGATCGATCACCATTGACCGGCCGGACGTTGACGCAGGCTGGCTGCTCTGCACCCACCTGCGATGCGGCCCCGACTACCGTCATCGACCCCGCGTACGACCCGTCGTAAGCGAACGAGGTTCCCGCACTGGCGGCCACGGCGCTGCACGCCAAAATTGCCGAGGCGAGAAGGAACGACCTGCCGAGATTGGGCACCTGAACCTCCATCATTTGCACGACCGCCTGGGTCGCGATTTTCCCCGGGCGCGGGGTGATGTTCGGTTAGATGGGATGACGGAAGCGAGGTGATAACGGCCCCCGCGCAGGAAGGACTATCCGGCAATTGCCTCATATCGCCGCATAGACACTATGCAAAATCGCAATTATTGTGATCTTGCGTACGTATGAGAACAAAGTGCGTACATAGCTCGATGTGGGCCACGACCTCACCACCCCGCGCAATTGGATCGACGCAGCGAAATCGGCGCTGGTTCGCTGCGCCTATCGCGTGCTCATTCCGCTGCTGCTCCGCCTCTTCCTCGCGGCCACGGAAAATCGCCGCGACAACCGGCTTGCCCGCTGCAGCGCCGCCGCGATCCTCTATCTAGCTCGCCAGCGGGTGCGGCTTGGGGTTGGAGCCATCGGTGAACCGCGTGAGGCGGAACGGCGTCGGGTCGACGATCGTCGGCCCACCCGCGACCATGTCGGCGACCAGCCGCCCCGCCCCCGGGCCAATCCCGAAACCATGGCCCGAGAACCCGGTCGCGATAAAGAACCCCGGCACCTGGTCGACCGCCGAAATCACCGGGATCGCATCCGGCATCACATCGATCATCCCGCCCCAGCTCTGCTCGACCTTGATCCCGCGGAACATCGGGAACGAGTCCGCGATGGCGTTCTTCGCGCGTTCGAGCACATAGGGGTCGCCTTCGGGGTCGAGCGTGCGCACCGCCTCGAACGGCGTCTCCTCGTCGAGCGCCCATTTGCGCTTGGTGCGCCACTCCTCCATAAAGCGGTTGCCGACCCGGAAGCGCAGCTTCTTCCAGTGCAGCTTCACCGCCGGCATGTAATCCATCATCAGGCGGAAATTGTCGGGCACGAGATCGATCGTCCGCACCCCGAGCGTCGCGACCGTATAGCCGCCATCCATCCGCTTGCGATAGCCGAAGAGCCCCCCCGAGGCGGAAATTTCCGGGCCGCCATCGATTTTCGCGGTGCGCATCACCGAGCCGAGCACCTTCAATTGCGGCAACTCGACATCGAGATTGCCGCAGAACAGCCGCGACCAC
>DATMLO010000136.1:0-5774 GCA_035570495.1 Allostellaceae bacterium
CGCGTATCGATCGGACCGGCCATCAGCACCATGCTGCGCGGCTGGCAGGGATTGCGGTCCTGCGCCATCAGCGACACGGCGGCGAGCACCGCGACGACCGGCTGGCAGACCGCGACGACATGCGAGCCTTCGCCCAGCACCTCGAGGCACTGGATGATGTGGTCGATAAAATCGTCAAAGTCGAAATCGCCGGCCGACAGCGGCACGTCGCGCGCGTTATGCCAGTCGGTGATGTAGACGTCGTTTTCCGGCAGCATCGTGCGCACCGTGTGGCGCAGCAGCGTCGCGAAATGCCCGGACATCGGCGCGACCAGCAGCACGCGAGGCTGCGGCTGCGGTGTTTCCTTCTTGAAGTGCAGCAGGGTCGAGAACGGCGTGACCCGGGCGCTCTCCTCGATGACGGGGACGGTGCTGTTGCCGATCGTGACGCTGTCGATGCCGAATGGCGGGCGGTGGTGCTGCAGCCGCCCTTCGGCGAAAATCTGGCAGGCCGCCATGACGCTGCGCTGCGCCGCCGTCTGAGGCAGGCCGAACCAGGGCCGGGCGAACGCGTCGCCGAACGACGCCGCCATGCTCTGAAACGGAGCGAGGCCGTCGGCATAACTCTGGTAAATCTGGTACAGCACCGTGCGCTTTCCGCTCCGATCGCTTGGCGAGTAAGTGGCGAGGGAAGCCGCTACCGGGCCGTCGAACCGAAATCGGGTAGTAAGCCTGACATATAAGATAATGCGGGTTGCGCTGCGGTGCGAGATGATTTGTGCCGTGCAGCATTGCATTTTTATTTCGTCGGGTGCGGTCGCTGGCCCGGGTTTTGCCCGGTCGGTAAAGCCTGCTAGATTGCCCGCAGGCTCTCCAGGGATGTCGCCATGGCGAAAGCCGTCCTCACCATCAGCAGCAAGAACTACTCGTCATGGTGTTTGCGCGGCTGGCTGATGGTGCGATGGGCCGGCCTCGATTTCGAGGAGCAGATCGTCTCGGCCGACGATCCGTCGGTGCGCGCCGAGCTGCTGCTGCAATCGTCGTCGATCCTGGTGCCGACGTTGACGCATGACGAGATCGCGATCTGGGACACGCTGGCGATCGGCGAATACCTACACGAGAAGTTTCCCAGAGCCGGTCTGTTGCCGAAAGACCCCGCGACGCGGGCGCATTGCCGGGCGATCTGCGGCGAGATGCACTCGGGGTTTGGCGCGTTGCGGGCGGCGCTGCCGGTCAATCTGAAGAGCGTTAAGCCGGGGTTTGTCGTGTGGTCGGCCGCGCAGGCCGATATCGAGCGGATTTTGAAGATTTGGCAGGAGTGCTTCGCCAAATACGGCGGGCCGTTTCTCTTCGGTAAAGCGCCTACGATCGCCGACGCGATGTACGCCCCGGTCTGCACGCGGTTCCGCACCTATTGCGTCGAACTGCCCGCCCATGCCGATGCGTATTGCGAGCACATCATGAGCCTGCCGACGATGGTCGAATGGATTGAGGCCGCCAAGCTCGAGCCCGAGGACATGCCTGAACTCGACGCCGAATTCTAAGCCTGCCACTGAGAGCAGGCCGTTTAGGGAGAACGCCATGGATTTCGCCGACGCTCCGGAACATGCCGCGTTCCGCCGCGAGTTCCGCGCCTGGCTCGACGCGAACCTGACCGATGACCTCAAGGTCGAGGATGCCTCGGACTCCCGCGTCGCGCCCGATCGCGAAACGCTCGAAAAGCGCATCGCCTGGCAAAAGAAGATGTACGCCGCCGGCTGGGTCGGCATCTCGTGGCCCAAGGATTATGGCGGGCGCGGCGCCAGCTTTATCCAGCAGGTGATCTTCGACGAGGAGTATTTCCGGGCACACGCGCCAATCCTCCCCGGGCACAGCGCGATCGGCCTCTTGGGCCCCACCCTGATCCAGCTCGGCACCGAGGCGCAGAAAAAGCGGCATTTGCAACCGATCCTCGCCGGCGACGAGCGCTGGTGCCAGGGCTTCTCCGAGCCGGGGGCCGGCGGCGACCTCGCAAGCCTGCGCACACGCGCCATCGACAAGGGCGACCATTTTGTCGTCAACGGCCAGAAGGTGTGGACTTCTGGCGCGCATTTCGCCGACTGGTGCTTCCTGTTGGTGCGCACCGACCCCGACGCGCCCAAGCACCAGGGCATCACCTATCTGCTCGTCGACATGAAGACCCCGGGCATCACGGTGCGGCCGCTGGTGCTGCTCAACGGCCACCGGCACTTCAATGAGGTGTTTTTCGAGGATGTGGTCGTGCCGAAGGAGAATGTCGTCGGCAAGATCAACGAGGGCTGGAAGGTCGCGATCACCACGTTGATGTTCGAGCGAGGCGGGGCAGGGGGACGCGATCACGCGGCGCAAATCGCCCGCCTTGTCGAGCTGGCGAAGCAATTCCCCACGCGTCAGGAGCCGGCCTGGAACCAGACCCATGTGCGGCAGATGCTGTCGCAGCTGATGATCGACGCGCAGGCGCTCAAGGTGACGCGGCTGCGGGGCCTGACGCGCCGGCTGCGTGGCGAGCCGCCAGGGCCGGAAGGTTCGATCCTCAAGCTGTTCGGCTCGGAGCTGGCCCAGCGCATCGCCGATGCGTCGTCGACACTGCTCGGGCCCTACGCGACGATCGACGGCACGACCGAGGCCGTGCCCGACGCCAGCCGCTGGGCGCACCGGGTGATGGGCGCGCGGCAATACGCGATCGCCGGCGGCACCAGCGAAATCCAGCGCAACATCATCGGCGAGCGGGTGCTCGGCCTGCCGAAAGGGTGAGGGCGTGGAAAGTTCTCGGCACCGCACGGGGATCGATGTTCTCGAATACGAGCTCGTCCAGGAGCAGGCCTCCGCGCTCGGACGGATGGGGCGGGCGCTCGAAACGGCGCTTGCCAAGCTGAAGGAGTTCGATGCCGCGCATTTACGCACAGATGCGGCGCGACATGCCCTCGTAAGGGAGGCGGGAAAGGCGCTCTGGATGTTCGTCGTGCAGCGAGAGGCATGCGGCCTGCGCGACAGCCGCACCGTCATGCAGGACTATAACGTGCCGGGCGAGGTGCTGCTGTGCTCTGGCTGCCCGGAGCTGGTGACGCCCTTGCGGTTTCGCCGCCGCCACACCGCACCGAGGGTCGGATAGATGGATATCGGTTTCAGCGAAGAACAGCTTCTGTTGCGCGATACCGCGCGCAAATTCCTCGACGCCGCCTGCACCACCAAATTCGTGCGCGAGCGGATGGCGACACCGGAGGCGATGACCCCTGGATTCTGGGCGCAGCTCGCCGAGCAGGGCTGGCTCGGGATCAATTTCGCGGAAGAAGATGGCGGCGCGGGGCTGGGTCTTGTCGATCTTGTCGTGCTGATGGAGGAGATGGGCCGCGCGGTGATGCCGGGTCCGTATCTCGCGACCGTGCTGCTCGGTGGCGGGGCGATCCGCGAGGCGGGGACGCCAGTCCAACGACAAGAATATCTGCCGGCCATCGCCGAGGGCAGGCTGCGCGCGACGCTGGCGGCGATCGAGCCCAATGCGCGTTGGGACGCGTCGGGCATCACGATGGAGGCGCGGCCGGCGGGCAGCGGCTTCTCGCTGTCGGGCTCAAAGCTCTTCGTGCCGGATGCGCATCTCGCCGATGTCATCGTCGTCGCCGCGCGTACCCGCGACGGCAGCACGATGGAGGACGGCGTCAGCCTGTTCCTCGTGCCGAAGGACGCGGCTGGGCTTTCGGTCGCGCTGATGCCGTCGATCGACGAGACCCGCAAGCTCTGCGAAGTGCGGTTCGATAATGTCGCGGCGCCGCAGAGCGCGCTGCTCGGCGGGCTCCACCAGGGCTGGCCGGTGCTGGCGCGGGTTTATGACGGCGCGGCGGTGGCGCTCGCCGCCGAGATGTGCGGCGGCGCCCAGCGTGTGCTCGATATAACCGTCGACTATGCCAAGCTGCGTGTCGCGTTCGGCAAGCCGATCGGCAGCTACCAGGGCGTCAAGCACAAATGCTCGGACATGCTGGTCGAGGTAGAGAACGCCAAGTCGCTCGTCTATTACGCGGCCTGGGCGATCGATGAAAAACAGCCCGATGCGTCGATGGCGGTGTCGATGGCCAAGGCCTATGCGTCGGACGCAAGCCGCAAGGTGTCGAACGCCGGCATCCAGCTGCATGGCGGCATCGGCATGACCTGGGAGCACGACCTCCACCTCTATATGAAGCGCGCCAAGGCGAGCGAGGTCGCGTTTGGCGATGCGACCTGGCACCGCGAGCGGGTCGCCGCGCTGATGGGGGCGTAATTTCAATATCCCATCCCGGCGAAGGCCGGGACCCATTGTTCCGCTGCTCGTGCGACCGAAGCATGGGCCCCGGCCTGCGCCGGGGTGGTGTTTCACGGGCGCTTGACGGTAACGGTGCGTCTCAAGAGGATGCCGGCATGGCCGGCTCGATCTACGACGCCCCGCATCTGGCGAAGAACGCCGCGAATTTCGCCGCGCTGACGCCGCTTTCGTTTCTGGCGCGCGCCGCTTCGGTGTACCCCGACAAGGTCGCGGTGATCGATGGACAACGCCGCTTCACCTGGGGGCAATTCGGTGAGCGATGCCGACGCTTTGCGAGCGCGCTGACGCGGCGCGGGATCGGCGCCGGTGACACGGTGGCGGTGCTGGCGCCCAACGTGCCGGCGATGCTCGAAGCGCATTACGCGGTGCCGATGGCGGGCGCGGTGCTCAATGCGCTCAACTACCGGCTCGACGCCGCGTCGATCGCCTTCATCCTCGATCACGGCGAGGCAAAGCTGTTGGTCGCTGACCGTGAGTTCGCCCCGGTCGTGAAAGATGTGCTGGCACGGCTCGGGCGCAAGTTGCCGGTCGTCGAGATCGCTGATGGCGATGGGCCGATGCAATTCGCCGAGCTCGAATACGAGGATTTCCTGACCGAGGGCGATCCTGGCTTTGTCTGGCAGCCGCCGGCGGACGAGTGGGCGCCGATCGCGCTCAACTACACCTCGGGCACCACCGGCAATCCCAAGGGCGTCGTCTATCATCATCGCGGCGCGTTTCTCAACGCGATGGGCAACGCGATCCTGTTCGGGCTGGGACCGCACTCGGTCTATCTGTGGACCCTGCCGATGTTCCACTGCAACGGCTGGACCTATACCTGGGGCGTCACCGCGGTCGCCGGTACGCATGTGTGCCTGCGCCGGGTCGACCCGGCGCTGATCTTCGCCGCGATCGCCGAACACAAGGTCACGCATCTCTCGGGCGCGCCGATCGTGCTCAACATGCTGGTGCATGCGCCGGAAAGTGCGAAACGACGCTTTGATCACGTTGTCGAGGCCTCGACCGGCGGCGCGGCGCCGCCCTCGCCGGTGATCGAAGCCATGGAGCGGATGGGGTTCCGCATCACCCATCTCTATGGCCTCACTGAAAGCTATGGGCCGACGACGATCTGCGCCTGGCAGGACGAATGGGAGGGGCTGCCGCTCGCCGAGCGCGTCGGGAAGATGGCGCGGCAGGGGGTGCAGACCATCACCCTCGACCGCCAGCGGGTGGTCGATCCCGAAACGCTAGAGGATGTCCCCGCCGACGGCGAGACGATCGGCGAGGTGGTGGTGCGCAGCAACACGCTGATGAAGGGCTATCTGCTCAATCCGGCCGCGACCGGGGAAGCCTTTGCCGGCGGCTGGTTCCACACCGGCGATCTCGGCGTGCTGGATGCGGACGGCTATGTCACCATCAAGGACCGGTCGAAGGACATCATCATCTCAGGAGGCGAAAACATTTCGTCCGTCGAGGTCGAGGACGTGCTCTACACCCACCCCTG
>DATMLO010000137.1:0-20056 GCA_035570495.1 Allostellaceae bacterium
TCGTCTCGGTGTTGCTCGCCTCGCTGTCCACGGCCGGGTGCGGCTTGTTCGACTCCAAGCCGAAAGCGCGACTGCCGGGTGAGCGCATCTCGGTTCTCGGGCTCGATCGCCAGGTTTCGGCTGATCCGGCGCTCGCCAATAAACCGATCGCCTTGCCGCCGCCGACCGACAACCCCGACTGGCCGCAGCCGGGCGGCAACCCGAGCCACGCGTTGGGTAATCTCGCGCTGCCCAACCAGGTCAAGAAGGCGTGGGAGACCGGCATCGGCGACGGATCGTCGCGCTACACCAAGGTCATGTCGCAGCCGGTTGTCGCGCAAGGCCGCATCTTCGCGATGGATGGCAGTGTGGTGGTGAGCGCCGTCGACATCGCGAGCGGCAAGCGCATCTGGGAGGTCGATCTCACACCACCCGATCAGAAGGGCCATGCGTTCGGTGGCGGGCCCTGCTTCTGGAACGGCCGGGTTTACGTCGCGACCGGCTATGCCGAGGTCGTCGCGATGGACCCCGGTGACGGCAAGATCATCTGGCGCAAGAGTGTCGAGACGCCGGTGCACACGGCCCCGACCGTCGTCGACAATCGCATTTTCGTCGTCACCGTCGACAACCAGCTGCTCGCGCTATCGGCGGAGGACGGTTCGCGCCAGTGGGCGCATACCGGCATCCCCGAAGTCGGCACGCTGCTCGGCAGCGCCAGCCCCGCGGTTGAAGGCGATATCGTCGTCGTCGCTTATACGTCGGGCGAGCTTTACGCCCTTCGGGTGGAAAACGGTCGCGTGCTGTGGTCGGAGAACCTGGCGGCGGCGCGCGCCCGGGATGCGATGTCGGCGATGGCCGATATCCATGGCAGGCCGGTCATCGATCGCGGGCGGGTGTTTGCCGTCAGCCACAGCGGCCGGATGATGGCGATCGATCTGCGCACCGGCAATCATGTCTGGGAGCAGTCGATCGGCAGCAGCCACGAGCCGTGGTGCGTCGGCGACTTTGTGTTCCTCATCACCAATGACCAAGAGATCTGCTGTCTGACGCGCGACGAGGGCAAGATCCGCTGGACCGCGCAGTTGCCCAATTTCGAGGACATGACCAAGAAATCCGACCCGATCGAATGGGCCGGGCCGGTGATGGGCGGCGGCGAGCTTGTCGTGCTGTCGTCGACCGGCATGGCGATGTGGGTCTCGTCACAGAATGGCGAGACGCAATGGCAGACCAAGATGTCGGATAAGGGCTATCTTGGCCCCATCGTCGCCGGCAATACGGTTTACCTGTTGACCGACGACGCCAGTCTCTCGGCCTATCGGTGAATGGGTGCCTGATGAGATGGACTTTACCGTCGCGATACTCGGCCGGCCGAATGTCGGAAAGTCGACGCTGTTCAACCGGCTGGTCGGCCGGCGGACGGCGCTGGTCGACGACGTGCCGGGGGTAACCCGCGACCGGCGTGAAGGCCAGGGCCGGATCGCCGATCTCGACTTTCGCGTCATCGATACGGCCGGGCTCGAAGAAGCGGCGCCGGCCACGCTCGCCGGCCGGATGCGAGCGCAGACCGAGCGCTCCATCGACCTCGCCGATGTCGTGCTGCTGGTGATCGACGCGCGTGAGGGCATCACCGACCCCGACCGGCATTTCGGCGGTTGGCTGCGTCGTGGCGGCAAGCCGGTCGTGTTGATCGCCAACAAGGCCGAGGGACGCGCCGAACTCGGCGCGGTCGGCGAAGCCTATGCGCTCGGGCTCGGCGATCCGGTGCCGATCTCCGCGCTCAACGGCGAGGGCTTCGCTGAGCTTTACGACCGGCTGCGCGATTTCGCGCCGCTGCCGAAAGTCGATGCGGACGAGGCCGACGCGTCCGAGGGCGAAGCGGCCGGCGAACGGCCGTTACAGCTGGCAATCGTCGGTCGCCCCAATGTCGGCAAATCGACGCTGGTGAACCGGCTCGTCGGCGAGGATCGGCTGTTGACCGGTCCCGAGCCGGGCATTACCCGCGATGCGATTTCGCTCGAATGGGAGTGGCGAGGCCGACCGATCCGTCTTGTCGACACCGCCGGGTTGCGCCGTCGCGCACATGTCCAGGACAAGCTCGAGCGCCTGTCGGTCGCGGATACGCTGCGGACAATCCGCTTTGCCGGGACGGTCGTGCTGGTGCTCGACGCGCTGGAGCCGTTTGGCCGGCAGGATCTGACGATCGCCAACATGGTTGCCGAGGAGGGCAGGGCGCTGGTGCTCGCCGCCAATAAATGGGATGCCGTCGCCGACAAGCCGGCGGCGCTCAGACAGCTGCGCGACCGCCTCACGGCGTCGCTGGCGCAGCTACAAGGCGTGACGCTGGTGCCGATCTCCGGACTCGCCGGGAGCGGGCTCGACGCGCTGATGAAAGCGGTGGTCGAAGCCGACGCCGTGTGGAACAAGCGACTGCCGACGCCGGTGCTCAATCGCTGGCTCGCCGCGATCCAGCAGCGCCATCCGCCGCCGCTGGTCGGCGGACGACGGCTCAAACTGCGCTACATGACGCAGGCGAACACGAGGCCGCCGACCTTTGCCCTCTTTGCGCCAAAGGCCAGCGAGTTACCTGATAGCTACCGGCGCTATCTGGTCAACGCGCTACGCCAGGATTTTGGGCTGCCCGGGACGCCGATCCGGTTGATGTTGCGCAAGGGCGAGAACCCTTACGTCCGCGCCAGAAACTAGGCTCGCGACTGCGTGTCGATGAGGTCGCTGGCGGTAATTATGTCGCCGTTGCGCTCGCAGCTGTCGAGCGCGAGCTGAACGAAGGCGTCGACGACGGTTTCGGGCGGCGGCAGGGTCATTGGGTCCTCGCCCGGGAAGACACGCGCGCGCAGTCGCGTGCGCACGACCCCGGGGCCGATCAGATTGGCCCGTACATTGGTCTTCTCGCATTCGGCGGCGTAGGTCTTGACCAGCACTTCGAGCCCGGCCTTGCTCACCGCGTAGGGACCCCAATAGGCGCGCGGGCTGCGGGCGATGCCGCTTGTCACAAAGATCGCTCGGCCGTGCGGCGCGGCGCGCAGCAGCGGGTCCATCGCCCGGATCAGCCGCCAGTTGGCGGTGAGATTAAGGTCGATGACCTCCTGCCACAGTCCAGGGTCGATATGCCCCAGCGGTGAGAACGTGCCAAACTCGGCGGCATTGCCGACGAGGATGTCGAGCCGCTCGAAGCGCTGATAAATCCCGGCGGCGAGCTCGTCGATCTTGATGAAGTCGCGCAGGTCGAGCGGCACGAGGGTCGCCGCGCCGCCCGCCACACGGATTTTGTCGTCGACCTCTTCGAGCCCGCCCACGGTGCGCGCCGCCAGTACCAGATGCGCGCCCTCGCGGGCACAGGCCTCGGCGACCGCGGCGCCGATCCCGCGCGAGGCGCCGGTGATGAGAGCGATCTTGCCGGTGAGCCGTCCTGCCATCAGGCCGAGGAGACTACCAGCTTTGGCTGCATGGCGCGCGCGCTGCGTCGCTGCATGCCCCACAGCGCGATGGCGCTCAGCCCGGCGGTGGCGACAAGGTAGTAGCTCGGCGACAGCGGATCGCCGGTCTGGGCGATCAGCCAGGTCGCGATAAACGGCGCGAACCCGCCGAAAACTGTCACTGCGCTGCTGAAGCTGAGCGAGACGCCGATTGCGCGCGTCGCCACCGGGAATTGCTCCCCGAGCACCGACGGCAACACCCCGCTATAGCCGGCCTTGAGCAATTGCAGCCATGAGCACGCGATCATGCAGGCGACCAGCGTCGGCCAGGTCGACATCAGGAAGAACGCCGGCCAGGAGGTGAAAAAAAACAGCCAGGCCGCGACCATCATGATGCGCGGCCGGAATGCCATCTTGTCCGACCAGTGGCCGAAGATCGGCGAAAAGATCGCCAGCACCAGGCCACCGACCAAGGTCGCGGTAAAAGCGGTATAGGCCGGCAGATGGAGCGTCTTCTGACCGTAGGTCGGAATGTAAGCGAGGATGTAGAACGAGCTGTTCGAGATGATCGAGGCCCCGATCGAAAGGAGGAGGGGCAGCGGGTGTTTGGTCAGCAATTCGCGGATCGGCATCGATTCCGGCTGCTCGGCTTCGATGAATTCCTGCGTCTCCGACAGCTTCCAGCGAATGTAGAGCCCGGCCGGGCCGACCAGCGTTCCAAAGAAATAGGGTAGCCGCCATCCCCAGCTGAGCAGCTGGTCATGGGTCAATAGCGTGCTCAGCGCGACGCCGAAGAGCGAGGCCAGGGCCGTGATCATGCCGGCGACGGAAAACTGCCAGCTCGCCGCGAAGCCGCGGCGGGCGGAGCCGTGCTCGGACAGAAACGCGACCGATGTGCCGAACTCGCCGCCGACCGAAAGTCCTTGAAGCAGCCGCGCCAGCGTGATGAATACCGGCGCGGCGATGCCGATCGCCGCGTAGCTCGGCGTGATCGCCATCAGCATCGTGCCGAGCGTCATTAGCGCGATCGACAAGGTCAGCCCCGCCTTGCGGCCGCGCCGGTCGGTGTAGGAGCCGATGAGGATCGCGCCCAATGGACGCACCAGATAGGCCAGACCGAAGGCGCCAAATGTCACCAGCAGCGACACGGTCGGGTTGCCGGTCGGGAAGAAAACTTCCGAGATCGTCACGGCGAGGAAGCCGTAGACGACAAAATCGAACCATTCGAGGACGTTGCCGATGGTCGCCGCGATCACCACTCGCTTGAGCGAGCTTTGCGACGATAATGTGCTGACGCCAGCCGCGCTGGTTGCCATAGCCTGCTCCTGTTCGCACTGCCCTTGTTGCCGGGCTGCGCGAGAGACTAGCGGGATATGGCCGGGGATTGAAGCACGGCAGAACGTCTCACGCCGCGCGGGGCGGGAGACGGCGCGCGGCGGCGGCGATCGCGACCATGCTGAGCAGGGCGGTGGCCATCAGGTAGTAGCTCGGCGACAGCTTGTCGCCGGTTTGCGCGATGAGCCAGGTCGCGATAAACGGCGCGAACCCGCCGAAGATCGTCACCGATACGCTGTAGCCGAACGACATGCCGATCGCGCGCGCCTCGACCGGGAACAGCTCGGACAACAGCGACGGCAGGACGCCGCTATACCCCGCCTTGACGAGGCTCAGCCACCCCGCGGCGAGGATCGCCGTCGCCAGTGAGGGCCACGCGACCATCGCGGCGAAGATCGGGTAGGAGGTGAGGAAGAATAGCACCGTCATCGCCAGCATGATGCGGGTGCGGCCGATCTTGTCGGACCAGTGGCCAGCCACGAGCGCGACGCTGCCGAGAATGACGGCGCCGACCAGCGTCGCGATGTAGCCGGTCGATTGCGGCAGATGCAGCTGGCTCACCGCGTAAGTCGGGATGTAGAGGATCAGATAGTTCGAGCTGTTCGAGATGATCGACGCGCCGATCGCGATCAGCACGGCGCCGGGGTGCTCCGCGAGGAGCGAGCGGAGCGGCGTCTGCGACGGCTCGGCCGCGACGAATTCCGGCGTCTCGGCCATGTGGCTGCGGATGTAGAATCCGACTGGGCCGATCAGCAGGCCAAAGAAAAAGGGGATGCGCCAGCCCCACGACAGCAACTGATCGGGTGCGAGCATGGTGCTAAGCGCCACCCCGAAGGACGAGGCGACGAGCGCGGTCACGCCCTGGCTCGCCCATTGCCAGCTCGCCATGAAGCCCTTGCGCTTCTCGGAATGCTCGACGAGGAAGGCGGTCGAGCTGCCGAACTCGCCGCCGACCGAAAAGCCCTGGAGCAGCCGGGCCAACATCACGATGATCGGTGCCGCGACCCCGATCGCCTCATAGCTCGGGATCAGCGCCATGACCGTCGTGCCGATCATCATCAGGAGGATCGACATCATCAGCGCCGCCTTGCGGCCGGCGCGGTCGGCATAGGCGCCGAGCACGATCGCGCCCAGGGGGCGCACGAGATAGGCCAGACCGAACGTGCCCAGCGTCACCAGCAACGAAACCGTCTCGTTGCCGGTCGGGAAGAACACCTTCGAGATCGTCACAGCGAAATAGCCGTAGATCAGGAAGTCGAACCATTCGAGCGCATTGCCGACCGAGGCGGCGAGGATCACCCGATGGATCGGCGGCTGTTCGCGAGTGGCGCGCCCGTGGAGCGCGACGTCGGCCGGCATCGTGTTTTCCTGCTTATTGGGGGATCAGGCGGGCGCGAGCAACGAGAGCTGCACCGAGACCTTGCCGTCTTGGGCATCGACCAGCGGGATCGGATAGTCGCCGGTAAAGCAGGCGTCGCAGAACCGCGGTGCGTTGTCGTCGCGGGACGCCGCTCCCATCGCGCGATAGAGCCCGTTGATCGAAATGAAAGCGAGGCTGTCGACGCCGATATGGCGGGCCATCGCCTCGACATTCATGCTGGACGCGAGCAACTGGTCGCGGTCAGGCGTCGCGATGCCGTAGAAGCACGGATGCGTCGTCGGCGGGCTTGAAATTCGCATATGGACTTCGCTCGCCCCCGCGTTGCGGACCATGTCGACGATCTTGGTCGAGGTCGTGCCGCGCACGATCGAGTCGTCGACGAGGATCACCCGCTTGCCCGTTAGGTTGCGGTTCGCGTTGTGTTTGAGCCGCACGCCGAGATGGCGGATCTGGTCGGTCGGCTCGATAAAAGTGCGGCCGACATAATGATTGCGGATGATGCCGAGCTCGAACGGCAGCCCCGATTCCTGCGAATAGCCGAGCGCCGCCGGCACACCGGAATCGGGGACAGGGACAACGATGTCGGCGTCGACCGCGCTCTCGCGCGCCAGCTCGCGGCCGATCTGCTTGCGCACCTCGTAGACGCTGCGCCCGTCGATGACGCTGTCGGGGCGGGCGAAGTAGATATACTCGAAGATGCAGAAGCGCTCGGATTTGCGGGCGAACGGCTTGAAGTTGTGCAAGCCCTCGGCGTCGGCGATGACAATCTCGCCCGGCTCGACGTCCCGTACGAAATCCGCGCCGATGATGTCGAGCGCGCAGGTTTCCGAGGCGATGATCCACGCGTCGGCGAGCTTGCCGATGACGAGCGGGCGCACCCCCAGCGGGTCGCGCACGCCGATCACTGCTTTCTGGGTCAACGCGGCCAGTGAATAGGCGCCCTCGATCTGCTTCAGTCCGTCGACCAGCCGGTCGACGATCGTTGTCTGTTCGCTGGTCGCGATCAGGTGGTTGATGACCTCGGTATCGCTTGTCGTGTGGAACAGGCTGCCGCGCTTCACCAGCTCGCGGCGCAGCTGGTAGGAATTGGTGAGGTTGCCGTTGTGGCAGATCGCGAGGCCGCCAAGCTCGATCTCGAAATAGAGCGGCTGGACATTGCGCAGCGCCACCTCGCCGGTTGTCGCATAGCGCACATGGCCGATCGCGGCATGGCCGCGCAGCTTGGCCATCGTCTCCTTCGAGCTGAAATTGTCGCCGACGAGACCCATGTCGCGATGGGCGTTGAACTGCTTGCCGTCGTAGGTGACGATGCCCGCGGCTTCCTGTCCGCGATGCTGCAACGCGTGCAGGCCGAGCGCTGTCAGCGCAGCGGCGTCGGGGTGACCGAAGACGCCGAACACGCCGCACTCGTCGTGAAAATGGTCGATATCGCCACGGGCGGGCGTCACCATTCGCGATCCTCGTCGCAGCTCGTCAGCAATGCTGAATATGGGGTCTTATCGCCTTTGTTGCCAGAGGATGACAAGGCCAATGACATAGCCCCTGGACCTCATCGCTGGTTGTTGATGAGCCGGTCGAGCTCGCGTTGTGAGGTCGGGTTATAGCTCGGCGTGACGGATTGCTGCTGATCCGCGCCTGGAGCCGGTGCCGTCGGATTGGTCAGCGCGCGCATCGCCTTCTCCGCCTCCGCGGCCGGAGAGACGGCGTGGATGACATCATCGGCCGCCGCTGCGCTCTTGGCACGCCATTGCTCGGGCAGGAAACCGCGAATCAGGTTAGCGCCCTGTTCCAGATAGGGCGCGCTCTTGGCGTCTTTCAGCCATTGCGGGCGGTCGTTGGGCTGCACCATGTCGAGCATCAGGTAGGCGAGGCTGAGAATGAACGCACCGCGCAGCAGCCCAAAGCCGAAACCGAGGGTGCGGTCGATCGGCGACAGCGCGCTCGACCGCACGGTGCGGGCGATGATCCCGGTCAAAACGGTCAGCACGATCAGGCAGACGATAAATGTCCCCGCGATGCCGGCAAGGCCCGACAGCAGCGGGTTGTGCACCATCGGCTCGACCATCGCTTCGACGGTCGGATAGCTGTAGAGCGTGATGAAGCCGGCGCCGACCCAGGCGACGATCGACAGCGCCTCGCGCACAAAACCACGGGCGAAGGCAAAGATCGCCGATAGGCCGATGACGGCGACGACGCCAAGGTCGAGCGGATTCACGCCGTGATCCCTACCATATTCCTAGGGTGCCGCGGCGACGCGCCGGATGCGCCGCCGCTCGGCAGGCGTAAGACGTTCGACTAGCTCGGAGAGATAGCCAATCGGCATGGTCACGATGCCGTCGCTCGACCGGCCGCCGCGCCCGGAGCGCTCTCGCGGGCGAGCCGGAAGCCATGCCTCGGTGAAGCCGAGTTTCGCCGCTTCCTTAAGCCGCGCGTCGCTATGCGAGACGGGGCGCACGCGGCCGCTAAGGCCGATCTCGCCAAAGACGACCGTGTCGGCCGGCACGGGGGTTTCGACCATCGCGGAGATGAGTGCCGCGGCGACCGCGAGATCGGCGGCCGGCTCGCCGATGCGCAACCCGCCCGCGACATTGAGATAGATGTCGTTGGCGCCGACCGAAAGGCCGCAGCGCGCGTCGAGAACGGCGATGATCATTGCCAGCCGCGTCGCGTCCCAGCCGACGACCGCGCGGCGCGGCGTGCCGAGCAGTGAGGGCGCGACGAGCGCCTGAATCTCGACCAGCACCGGCCGTGTGCCCTCGATCCCGGCGAAGACCGCGGCGCCGGCGACCGCGCCCTCGCCGTGCTCGGCGTCCGCCCGCTCGGCGAGGAACATGGCCGAGGGGTTGGGCACCTCGACAAGGCCCCGGTCACTCATCTCAAAGACGCCGATCTCGTCGGTCGCGCCGTAGCGGTTCTTGACCGCGCGCAGGATGCGGAACTGGTGGCCGCGCTCGCCCTCGAAATAAAGCACGGTGTCGACCATGTGCTCCAAGACGCGCGGGCCGGCGATCATGCCCTCCTTGGTGACATGCCCGACCAGCACCAGGACGAAGCCGCGCCGCTTGGCGAGGCCGATCAGCTCTTGCGCCGCGCCGCGCACTTGGCTGACCGTGCCGGGCGCGCTGTCGAGCGTGTCGAGATACATGGTCTGGATCGAATCGATCACCGCGACCTGCGGCGGGTTCGCGACGTCAAGCGCCGCGGCGATGTCGCGCACGCTGGTGGCGACGGCAAGCTGCACCGGCGCTTCGGCGACGCCGAGCCGCTGCGCGCGCAGCCGGATCTGGTCGATCGCCTCCTCGCCGGTGATGTAGGCCGCCGCGCCGCCGCCCGCTGCGACCGCCGCTGCGGCTTGCAGCAGCAGGGTCGATTTGCCGATGCCCGGGTCGCCGCCGACAAGGATTGCCGAGCCGGGCACCAACCCGCCGCCGCAGACCCGGTCCAGTTCGGCGATGCCGGTCAGATGGCGCGGCGTACGTCCGCTTTCGCCGCGCAGCGCGACAAAGTCGAGCGCCTGGCTGCCGCGCGAACCGCCGCTGCCACCGAGGCTCTTGGGCGGCCCCGCGCGCTGTAGCTCCTCGACGAGGCTGTTCCACGCGCCGCACGCCTCGCAGCGGCCGGCCCATTTCGGGTACACCGCGCCGCATTCCTGACAGGCATAGCGCGGCTGGGATTTAGCCATCCTGGCCGCCGCTTGGGCCGCTCATACCGCCCGCACTTCCATCTGGATCGGCCCTTCGGCGCGGCCGTGCACGAACTGGTCGACAAACGGGTTGTCGGAATTGTCGATCTCGTCGGCCGGGCCCTGCCAGACGATTTTGCCCTTGTGCAGCAGTGCGATGCGGTCGCCGATCTTGCGTGCGCTGACCATGTCGTGGGTGATCGACACTGCCGTAGCGCCGACCTCGCGGACGCATTTGATGATGAGGTCATTGATGACGTCGGCCATGATTGGGTCGAGCCCGGTGGTCGGCTCGTCGAAGAAAATGATCTCGGGCTCGGCGGCGATCGCGCGGGCGAGTGCGACGCGCTTTTGCATGCCGCCCGAGAGCTCGGCCGGGCGCAGTTCGCCGACCTCGGCGCCAAGCCCGACCGCCGCCAGTTTCTCGAATGCGATGTCTCTTGCCCTGGCTCGCTCCATCCCCCGGCCCTGGATCAGCCCGAATGCAACATTCTCCCATACGTGCAGCGAGTCGAACAGCGCGGCACCCTGGAACAGCATGCCGAACTTGTACATCAGCGCGGTACGACCGGCCCGGCTCATGCCGACAGTCTCGGCGCCGTCGATCTTGATCGATCCTGATTCGGGGTGCAGCAGACCGAGAATGTTCTTGATGAAGACCGACTTGCCCGTTCCGGAGCCGCCGATGATGACGAGGCTTTCACCGACCGCGCAGTCGATGTCGATGCCGTCGAGCACCAGCTTTGGGCCAAAGGATTTGCGCAGCCCCCGAACCGAAATTTTGGGCACGGAGATTTTCGGCGCGCCGCTGGTGGAGGTACGGGCGTCGCTCACGTGCCGAACAGCGCCGCGGTGAGGAGATAATCGGTCACGAGGATCAGAATCGATGCCGATACCACGGCGTAGGTCGTCGCCTGGCCAACGCCCTCGGCGCCGCCGCGCGACTGGTAGCCGTGGTAGCAACCCATCAGCGCGACGATAAAACCGAAAACGCCGGCCTTCACCAAACCCGACACGACATCCGACGTCTCGAGGTGCTGAGCCGTGCTGACCAGATAGCTCTCCACGTTGAAGCCGAGCTTGTAGGTGCTGACGAGATAGCCGCCGAAAACGCCGATAATGTCGGCGACGACGACCAGAAGCGGCATGGTAATGAGCCCGGCCAAGAGGCGGGGCAGGACGAGATAGCGATAAGGGTCAGTGGATAGCGTGGTGAGCGCGTCGATCTGATCGGTGACGCGCATCGTGCCGATCTCGGCCGCCATCGCCGCGCCGACCCGGCCCGCGACCATCAGCCCGGCGATCACCGGCCCCAACTCGCGGGTCACCGACAGCACGACGACGGTGGCTATCGCGCTCTCGGCATTGAAGCGGCTGAACCCGGTGTAGGATTGCAGCGCCAACACCATGCCGGTGAAGAGCGCCGTCAGCCCGACAACGGGCAGCGAGTAGTAACCCATATAGACGATCTGGCGCAGGATCAGCCGCGGATAGAATGGTGGGCTGAAGATGCCCACCAGTCCCTTCAGCGCGAAGCCGGTGAGCCGGCCAGTTGCTGCCAGAAAACCTAAGAAGGCCGCGCCGACCCTTGCGAGAAAGATGGTCATTCGCTCGGTGGGTCGCGATAGACGCGATGATAACGGGCGCCGAGCGAGGTCAATATCTCGTAGCCGATGGTGCCGGCGTCCGCGGCGGCGTCATCGACCCCGTAATGCTCGCCAATGAGCTCGATCATGTTGCCCGGATAAAGCTCGGCGGGCGGCGCCGCTGATACGTCGAACGTCGCGAGGTCCATCGACAGCCGGCCGAGCAGCGGCACCCGTGTTCCAGCGAGCCAACCGCAGCCGCGATGGCTTAGCGAACGCGGCCAGCCATCGGCGTAACCTATTGCCGCTGTTGCCAACAATCCTGGCCCGTCCATGATGTGCGCGGCACCGTAGCCAACCGCCTCTCCCCTGTCAATTTTGCGCAACTGGACGATTTTGGCGGCGAGTCGTACGACCGGGCGCATCGGATTTTTGTGACCGGGGCGGGGGTTGACGCCATAGAGCGCGGCCCCGGGCCGCACCAGATCGAAATGAAACTTCGGGCTGAGAAAGATCCCGGAAGAGGCGGCGAGGCTCGCTTCGAGGTCCGGCAGACGCTGCTTCGCCGCGAGAAAACGTGCGCGTTGCGTCGTGTTGAGCGGGTGCGCGGGGGTTTCGGCGCAGGCCAGATGGCTGATCAGCAATCGCGCGTCGATCGTGGCGATGCGCGGTAAGCAATCCTCCAGCTCGGCCGGTGACAGGCCGAGGCGGGCGAGCCCGGTATCGACATGGATCATCGGGCGCGGTTTACCGGGCGCTGCGAGCGCGGCCCAGGCGTCGATCTGGCCGGGGTCGTTGAGCACGGGGATCAGCTTCGCGGCCGCAAAGTCGGCGGCCGAACCAGGATGCGGGCCGTTAAAGACGGCGATCTCCGGTTCGCCCCCGAGTGCCGCACGCAGCGCCATGCCTTCGTCGAGCGTGGCGACAAAGAATTTGCGACATCCGGCGCCGTGCAAAGCGCGCGCGACCGGTGTCGCGCCGAGCCCGTAGCCATTCGCCTTGACGACCGCGGCGCAAGCCGCCGGCGCTGCTTTTACCGCCAGCAGCCGCCAATTGGCGACAACCGCGCCGAGGTCGATCTCTAGGATGGCTCCGGCTCGGGTCGCGGGGTCCGCGGGCATCGCCTGACCTAATGGGACGCGGGCAGATTTCCCGGGTCGATAAAGTTCGAGAATTTAGTGATCCTACCCTCGAAATTCAGTTTGATCGTGCCCGTCGGGCCGTGGCGCTGCTTTTCGACGATGACCTCGGCGATGCCGTGGATTTTTTCCATGTGCTCGCGCCACTGCTGGTAGCGCTCGTTGAATTTGTCCTGGCTCTCGTTCTCGCCGAGGATCGGATCGCGACCGCGATAATATTCCTCGCGGAAGATGAACATCACGACATCGGCGTCTTGCTCGATCGAGCCCGATTCACGCAAATCAGCAAGCTGCGGCCGCTTGTCCTCGCGCTGCTCAACCTGACGCGACAGCTGTGACAAGGCCATTACCGGAACCTCGAGCTCCTTGGCGATCGCCTTGAGGCCGCGCGTGATCTCGGAGATTTCCTGCACCCGGTTTTCTGGGCCGCGCGTCGCGTTCGATGGCCGCATCAGCTGCAGATAGTCGATGACGATGAGGTCGAGCCCTTGCTGGCGCTTCAGCCGTCGCGCACGGGTGCGCAGCGCCGCGACTGACAGCGCCGGCGTGTCGTCGATATAAAGCGGCAACCCGGCGAGCTGCTGGCTCACCGCGACAAACCGGTCGAAATCGTCCTTGCGGACATCGCCGCGGCGGATCTGGTCGGAGGATACGCCGCTCTCTTCCGACAGGATGCGGGTCGCCAGTTGCTCCGATGACATTTCGAGCGAGAAGAAGCCGATGACCGCGCCGTCCGCGGCCTTTTTCTGCCCGTTGCGGGCGGCGCCGGCGACGTAGGCCTTGGCGGCGTTGAACGCGATGTTGGTGGCGAGCGCGGTCTTTCCCATGCCTGGCCGGCCGGCGAGAATGATGAGATCGGATGGGTGCAGCCCGCCGAGCTTCTTGTCGAGGTCGGTAAAGCCAGTGCCGACGCCGACCGTGCGATCCCCGCGTTTGAATGCGGCCTCGGCCATGTCGATCGCGACGGTGAGAGCGCTCTCGAACTTTTTGAAGCCGCCCTCGGCCTGGCCGGTGGCGGCAAGATCGTAGAGCCGCTGCTCGGCCCGCTCGATCTGGCCGCTGGCCGGGTCGTCGAGATCCTGTTCATGGGCCTCGTTGACGATGTCCTCGCCCAGCCCGATCAGCTGCCGGCGCAGATGCAGATCGTGGATGCGGCGGCCGTAATCTTCGGCGTTGATGATCGTGACCGCGCTTTCGGCCAACCGGGTCAGGTACTGGGCGCCGCCCACCTCCGCGAGGGCTGCGTCGTTCTCGAACAGGTTTTTCAGCGTAATCGGGTTGGCGATCTGCCCCCGATCAATCAGCTTGCAGATCGCATCGTAGATGCGGGCGTGCACCGCGAAGCTGAAATGCTCTGGCAGCAGGAAGTCGGCGACGCGGCCATGCGCCAGATTGTTGCGAAAGATGGCGCCCAAGAGCGCCTGCTCGGCCTCCGTGTTGCTGGGTGGCGGCCGGGTTGGTTCGGGTTCGGGATCGCGGAACGGCGCGATCCATGAGACGGTGGATTGCATGGCGAGAGAATATCACTGCCGGGACTCGCCGGCGGCGGAATCGAGGCTGGAATAGCGGGGATAACGGGGACGTATCCGCTATCGGTTGCGAATCAGCCGCTTACGCGGCGCGATCGTCGGCGTCGGCGCGGTGGCGGCGCTCCCAGTCGAACATGTAGTCGCGGGTGAGCGGAACGGTGTCGATCGCCTTTGCCATCTGGATCTGCATCACCAGATGCCCGCCATAACGGAAGGCAAGCTCGGCGCCGACGAGATACGCCTCCCACATCCGGCAGAAGCGCTCGTCATAGAGCTTCAGCGCTTCGTCACGGTGCGCGAGAAAGCGTTGGCGCCAAGCCTTCAGCGTCTTCGCGTAATGCAGGCGGAGCACCTCGATGTCGGTGACCCAAAGCCGCGCGTCCTCGATTCGCGGCACCACCTCCGAGATTGCCGGTGAATAGCCGCCCGGGAAGATGTACTTCCGCATCCACGGGTTGGTTGTGGCCGGGCCGTCGTAGCGGCCGATCGAGTGGAGCAAAGCGACGCCGTCTGGCTTCAGAAGCGCGTTCACTTGGCCGAAGAAGGTCGGGTACTGGACCACCCCGACATGCTCGAACATGCCGACCGAGACGATGCGGTCGTACTGATCTTTTTCCTGCCGGTAGTCGCGCAGGTGGAAGTGCACGCGTTCGGAAAGGCCGGCCTGCGCGGCGCGGCGCTGCGCGACCTTGAGCTGCTCGGTCGAGAGCGTGAGACCGGTCACGTCGGCGCCACATTCGCTCGCCAGATAGAGCGCCAGCCCGCCCCAGCCGCAGCCGATGTCCAACACCTTCATCCCCGGGCGGATCAGAAGCTTAGATGCGATATGCCGGCGCTTGTTGAGCTGCGCGGCATCGATGTCGTCGTCGGGGGTAAGGAAATAAGCGCAGGAATATTGCCGGTCGCGGTCGAGGAACATGTCATAGAGCTGGTCGGAGAGATCGTAATGATGCGCGACGTTGGCGCGCGAGCGGGCGATCGGGTTGTATTGGTGCAGGCGTCGCGTCGCCCGCCGGACACGGCCGATGAAGCGCCACAGCTTGTTATCCGCCCACATCAGCTCGTCATTGCGGGCGAGCAACTCGAGCAGCTCGTAAATTCCGCCTTCTTCGAGGGTCAGTGCGCCGTCCATATAGGCTTCCGGCACATGTAGGCGCGGGTTGACGATCAGCCTGCGGTGTAGCGCGCGGTCGTGCAGCCGGACCGTTACCGAGGGACCCGCCGAGCCGCCAAAGACGTGATGACGTCCCGCGGCGTCGATAAGTTCGAGCCGCCCAATGCGGATCACCTTAGAGAGTGCCCGGGCCAACAGCATCAAACAGACCCTGCCTCAAAAACAGGCGGGTACTATCGGACAGTTTCGCTGTTCAAAACAAGCGCATAGACGAAGCGAAATTGCCTTCGCCGATACTCTGCCGATTAGGGCGCGGCCGTACGCTCTTCTTCGGCGGCTTCGGCGTCGTCTTCATCAGCCGGTTCGGCGAGCGGGTTGAGCCCGGCCTCCTGCATTTGCGCCGCCTCGGCCGACTGCGCGACATTGGCTGTCACCGTGGCCGCGACCTCGGGGTGCAGCATCGCGCGAACCGGGTGCAGGCCCAGCGTCTTGATCGGCCGATCAAGCACAATCTGTTGCCGGTCCACGGTGAAGCCGGCCGCAGTCACCGCGTCGGCTATGTCGCGCGACGACACCGAGCCGTAAAGCTGGCCGCTCTCGCCCGCCTGGCGGACCAGCACGACGTGCAGGCCTTCGAGCTTTTCGGCGACCTGTTGCGCATCGGTTTTGCGCGCGAGGTTGTTGGCTTCAAGCTGGACGCGCTGCGTATCGAAATAGGCAAGGTTGGCTTCGGTGGCGCGCAGCGCCTTCTTCTGCGGCAACAGGTAATTGCGCGCGTAGCCGGGGCGCACTTTGACCCGTTGCCCCATCTGGCCGAGCTTCTCGACGCGCTCGAGCAGGATCAGTTCGATCATCGCCGGCGCTCCCTATTGGACCATGTACGGCAACAGGCCGAGAAAGCGCGCCCGCTTGATGGCGCGCGACAGCTCGCGCTGCTTCTTGGTCGAAACCGCGGTGATGCGGCTCGGCACAATCTTGCCGCGCTCGGAGATGAAGCGCTGCAAGAGCCGCACGTCCTTGTAGTCGATCTTCGGAGCGTTCGGCCCCGAGAACGGGCAGGATTTGCGCCGACGGAAGAACGGGCGGCGCGCGGCGGCTGCGGCTCGGCCCTGGCCGCCGCCTGATTCTCTCTGGCTTTCCATTTAGGCCTCCACCGCCGGTGCTTCACGCGGGGCGCGTTCGTCGCGTCCACGGTCGTCACGCCCACGGTCGTCGCGCCCGCGGTCATCACGGTCGTCGTAGCGGTCGCGCCGCGGCCGGTCTTCGCGGCCACCGCGATTGAGCATGACCGGCGACGGGCCCTCTTCGAGCTCATCGACGCGGATCGTCAGATAGCGCAGCACGTCCTCGTTGATGCGCATCGTGCGCTCCAATTCGGAGACCGCCGGCGACGGGGCGTCGATGTTGAAGAGCACGTAGTGGCCCTTGCGGTTCTTGTTCATGCGGTAGGCGAGGTTGCGCAAACCCCAGTTCTCGCGCTTCTTGATCTCGCCGCCCTGCTCGGTGATCAGCTGGGTGAACTGATCGGCGAGGGCGTCGACCTGGGCGCCGGATATATCCTGGCGCGCGATAAAGACATTCTCGTAGAGCGGCATACCAAACCCCTTATGGCTGATGGGCCCGGAGCACAATTGCCGATCGGGCCGAGCCGGCCACACAAGCGCAGCCGGCAAGGGAGCGCGGCACTATACTCAAAGACTTTCGCCGCGCAAGCCGCGGCTGCTTCATGCGTCGCACCGTCTGTGATATAGGACAGTGTTATTGCCATTTATGGAGGCGGTAATGCTGACGCTCTATGGCGATCTCGACTCCGGCAATGTCTACAAGGTGCGTTTGCTGCTGGCGCAGCTCGGCATCACCTACCGCCGGGTCGATACGACGCAAAACCGCGACGAGACGCGGACGCCCGAGTTTCTGGCGATCAACCCGATCGGCAAGATTCCAATAGTGGTTTTCGATGACGGCCGAATGCTTTCCGAGTCCGGCGCGATCCTGTTTCACCTCGCGCGCGAAACGGAGCTGTTCCCGAGCGGCCCGTGGGATCAGGCGAATGTGCTGCGCTGGATGTTTTTCGAGCAGTACAGCCACGAGCCGGTGATCGCGGTGAACCGGCACTGGAAGCTGCATCTGCCGGCGCATGAGCAGGCTGCGCTGGCGCCGCGGATCGCCGACAACCATTCGCGCGGCCTTCAGGCGTTGTCGGTCATGGAGCAGCGGCTGAGCGGCAATGGTTGGCTCGCCGCCGGGGGCTACACGATCGCCGACATCGCGCTCTACGCGTATACGCATACGGCGGCCGATGGCGGCTTCGACCTGGCGCCTTACCCGAGCATCAGAGCTTGGCTCGACCGGGTGCGCGCCCAGCCGGATCATGTCCCGCAGATGCAGGAGGAAGCGGGTGTACCGGTGACGAGATGGCCGGGATAGGCGTCAGGCCCTGACGACGACGCCCTTGTCCTCGAACATCTGCTGCAGCTCGCCCGTTTCGAACATCTCGCGGATGATATCGCAGCCGCCGACGAACTCGCCCTTCACATAGAGCTGCGGGATCGTTGGCCAGGAAGAAAATTCCTTGATGCCTTCACGCACCGAGGAGTCGGACAAGACGTCGATGCCTTTGAACTTGATCCCGAGATGGCTGAGGATCTGCACAACCGTCGCCGAGAACCCGCATTGCGGGAATACCGGCGTGCCTTTCATGAACAGCACGACAGGGTTGTCGGTAACTTGCTGGCGGATGCGGTCGTGGGTGGTGACGTCCATGTCTGATCCTCGCTTGCCTAGTCCGCTGGAGCGCTCGTCTGCAACGCGAGCGCGTGAAGTTCGTTGCCCATCCGGCCGCGCAGCGCCTGATACACCATCTGATGCTGCTGCACCCGGCTCTTGCCGCGAAATGCCTCGGAGACGACGGTGGCCGCATAATGGTCGCCATCGCCGCGCAAATCCTCGATCGACACGCGCGCGCCGGGCAACCCTTCCTTGATGAGACGCTCGATCGTCGCCGCGTCCATCGCCATCGTGTATCCCCTCGGCGCTAGCCACCGGCCATATAGGCGGGCAGCCAAGCCTCGTTGATCGAAATTAACTCCGGCACCGATATGGCATCGCCACTGGGGAGTGTCAACGCGCTGCCCCCAACGGTGCCTATGCGTTGCGCGGGGATGCCGGCCTTTTGTGCCGCGTCGAGGATTGCGTCAGGCGATGCGGTCTCGATGAGGTAGCGCCCCTGGTCCTCGCCGAAGAGGCCGGCATTGCCGGCGGGGAGGGCCTCGAGTGCCACGCCCTTGTCGCCGGCCATCGCCATCTCGGCGATCGCGACCAGAAGCCCGCCGTCAGAGATGTCATGGCAGGCTGTGACCAACTCGCTCTCGATGAGACCACGTACGAAATCGCCATTTCGCTTCTCGGCGGCGAGGTCGACAAACGGTGGCGCGCCGTCCTCGCGGCCTTCAATCTCGCGCAGGTACAGCGAGGCGCCGAGATGGCCTTTCGTTGCGCCGAGGAGGATCAGCGCGTTGCCTTCGCGTTTCAGCGCGAGATCGACGGCTTTTGCCGCGTCGGCGATGAGGCCGACGCCGCCGATCACCGGGGTCGGCAGGATCGCGCTGCCGCTGGTCTCGTTGTAGAGCGAGACATTGCCCGACACGACCGGGTAGTCGAGCGCCAGACAAGCGGCGCGCATCCCGGCGATCGCGCCGGCGAACTCGGCCATGATCTCGGGCTTTTCGGGATTGCCGAAGTTCATGTTGTCGGTCAGCGCCAGCGGCGTCGCGCCGACCGCGCAGAGATTGCGCCAGCTCTCGGCGATTGCCTGCATGCCGCCGGTCTCCGGGTCGGCGCGGACATAGCGCGGCGTGCAGTCGGTCGAGAGCACCAGCGCCTTGCCGGAATCGTTGACACGCACCACCGCCGCGTCGCCGCCGGGCCGCTTGACGGTGTTACCCATGACCAAGTGGTCATAGCGCTCCCAGATCCAGCGCTTGGAGGCTAGATCAGGGCAGGCGAGCAGCTTTTTCAGGCAATCGAGCGGGTCGCGGGTGGGGAGGGCGCTCACGTCGATCTCGGCGGGCTTCAGTCGCGCCTGCGTCGGCCGGTTGTAGAGCGGCGCCTCGGTGACCAGCGGTCCGACCGGGATGTCAGCGGCGAGTTCGCCGTGCATTTTGAGGATCAGCCGGCCGGTCTCGGTGACGTGGCCGATGACCGCGAAATCCAGCTCCCATTTCTCAAAGACGCGGCGCGCCTCCGGCTCGCTGCCGGGGCGCAGCACCATCAGCATGCGCTCCTGGCTTTCGCTCAGCATGATTTCGTAGGGGATCATGCCGGTCTCGCGGGTCGGCACACGATCGAGGTCAAGCTCGATGCCGAGCCCGCCCTTGCCCGCCATCTCCACCGCCGACGAGGTGAGCCCCGCCGCGCCCATATCCTGGATCGCGACGATCGCGTCGCCGGCCATCAATTCGAGGCACGCTTCGATCAGCAGCTTCTCGGTGAACGGGTCGCCGACCTGCACGGTCGGCCGCTTCTCGCCCGCGTCACCGCCGAACTCAGCCGAGGCCATCGTCGCGCCGTGGATCCCGTCGCGTCCGGTCTTGGCGCCGACATAAACGACGAGGTTTCCCGGCCCCGCCGCTGCCGAATAAAAGATCCGGTCGGCTCGGGCGAGACCGACGCACATCGCGTTGACCAGGATGTTGCCGTCATAGGCGGGGTCGAACTCGCACTCGCCGCCGACCGTCGGCACCCCGACGCAATTGCCGTAGCCGCCGATCCCGCCCACGACGCCGGCCAGCAGGTGGCGGGTCCGCGGGTGGTTGGGGCTGCCGAAGCGCAGTGAATCGAGAATCGCGATCGGCCGCGCACCCATTGTAAAGACATCG
>DATMLO010000138.1:0-35677 GCA_035570495.1 Allostellaceae bacterium
CGGCCGGGATGGCGGCGCCGAAATTCAGCTCGAACAGGATGCCGTCGATGCCGAGTTCTTCCTCCAGTTCCTTGAGCCGGTCGGCGACGCGCTCCGGTCCGCCGACGATGACCTTGTCGCGCAATACCTGCTCGTAGGTGATCGTGCGGACCTCTTCGAGTTCGGCGCGGCGGCGCGCATTGGGCGAGCCTTCGAGGCGCGTGATCAGCGATTTGTAGCCGGCCATGATGCTCGGCTCGCCCTCTGCGAGCGCCTGCTTGTCGTTGTCGCCGACATGCATCGAGAGGCGCAGATAAACCTCGCCGTGGCCGGGGTGTCCGGCCTCGACATAAGCCTGGCGATAGGCCTGGAGGTCGGGCGCCAGCCCCGACAGCGAGCCGCTGCGCACCGACACGAACAGCGGATAGCCGAGCGTGCCGAGCGTCGGGAACGTGTCCTCGCTGGCGCCGGCGATGCGGATCGGCGGATGCGGCTTCTGGTAGGGCCGCGGCACGACGCGCGCCTCGTTGAAGCTGTGGTACTTGCCGTCGTAGGAAAATGGGTCCTCGGTCCACGCCGTTTTCAGGATGTCGAGCGTCTCAAAAAACCGCTCGCGGCTTTCCGAATAGGGCACGCCATAGGCGGCGTAGCCGCGCGGGTTGCCGCTGCGCCCGGCGCCGAGGATGAAGCGCCCGCGGCTGACCACATCGACCGTCGCGGTTTCTTCGGCGAGGCGCAGCGGGTGGGTCAGCGGCAGCACATGCACCGCGGTGCCGACCTTGATGCGCTTGGTGCGCGCGGCGATCTGCCCGGCGACGTTCATCGGCGCGCTCAGCACCGAGCGGCGCGCCTGCTGGTGGATTTCGGCCAGCCAGAACACGTCGAGGCCCCATTCGTCCGACGCCTCGACCTGCTCGAAGCCTTGGGCAAACGCGTCGGCGTCGGATTGCCCCGGCACCTGGCGGTGAAACTCGTGATACCAGCCGAACTCCATGGCGTTACCCTCTAGTTCATCGTCATTGCGAGCGGAGCGAAGCAATCCCCTTCCGTCTTCCCCTCTACCGGGGGAGATTGCTTCGTCGCCTGCGGCTCCTCGCAATGACGACGAGAAGCCCTTGTCACAAGCGTAGGCTGCCGCCCGCCATCAAACAAATACTCTTGTTTGATCCGCCCCATACCGCCACAGCATGACTAGCGCTATGCTGAAGGCTCGAAGCGTTTCAAGAACGGTGCCGCGATGGAGCTGCGCAGCCTGCATTATTTTGTCCGCATCGCCGAATTGGGCAGCATCACCCGAGCCGCGGCGCATCTCCATGTCGCTCAGCCGGCGCTGACCCGCCACGTGCAGCGGCTCGAGGATGAGCTCAATGTCGCGCTCTTCACCCGCGCCAATCGCGGCGTGCGGCTGACCGAGGCCGGGCAGAAGCTGCTCGACGGCGCGACCCGTATCCTGCGCGACATCGAGCGCACCGGTGACGAGATCCGCGCCCAGGACGCGCACCCCTCCGGCAAGATCATCCTCGGCATCACCCCGACCTTGTGCCCGGTAATGGTGCCCGAGCTCTTCGCCCGCATGCGGCGCGACTATCCGATGATCGAGCTGAAGGTCATGCATGCCGGCATGGTGCGGCTCGAGGAATTCGTCATCGACGGCCGCGTCGACATCGCGCTCTTGTCCGAGCTGTCGCGCAGCCGCCTGATCCAGTCGACCCGCCTCGCCGCGGAGGAGATGGTGCTGGTGACCCAGCCTGGCGCACGGCATCCCGGCATCGTCGGCGGCGATGAATTGCGCCGCACCCCTCTCATCCTCGGCGACGGGCTGCGCGCGGCGATGGATGCGCTCCTCGCCGGGCTCGATATCGAGCTGCAGGTCCATACCGAACTCAACGACCACGAGACGATCCGGCTGATGGTGCAGCAGGGCGCCGGCGCCGCGGTCTTGCCGTTGTCGTCGGTGTCGCGCGAATGCGCGCGTGGCCTCGTCGAGGCGCACCGCATCACCGAGACTGGCGTGTTCCGCACGCTGGCCCTGGGTGTCCGCGGCAGCCGCAACGCCTCGCTCGCCCGCGAAGCGGTCGCCCGCTCAATCCGCGCCATGGTCGAGGAAATGGACGACGAAGGACGCCTGGCGCTGGCCGCCCGAAAGCCGACGCGCCGTAAGCTTAGAGTTGCGTCATAGCACTCGAGGCGGGATCGTCCGTGGTTCGTGACATTAGGTCGAGTGCTCAAACGATAGCTTCGCGCCGATTAGTCATTCAATCGACAGCGAACCCACACGCTCATGACTAAAGGATTGCGTTTTCGGCGTAGCGGATTTCTACTTGCGATTGTAAATTTGGGTCTGCTTCGTTCTAAATAACCACGTCTCGTGTGGGGGAGGCTCGGGATGGCCGAAAGTCGTCAGCACTCTGCTCAGGCCAATGACGTGGCTCCTGCCATCAATTCGGCCAGGTCGTTGGCAGTAACAGAAACCTCGTCAAGAGCCACGCTGCTGACCTACGCATTTGTAAGCAGTTCCCTCGACCGGAACCAGGATATCTTGACCGGCCTGCTGCCCCTTTTCGATCCCATTGTCCGGCAACTTAGAGGAAAGGTATTTAGCTCCAACGAATTTTCCCAAAAGGTGTGCGATCTTTACGGGATAAATATCAATCCTTACGCGGTTGAAGACCTAGTCCCACGGCTTGTCAAAGCGGGAATGCTTAAGCGAGCGGCTGGAGATCGTTCTGGATCAATCTACACGTACGAAGACGCGCTGAGTAACCACGATGATTACCGGGAATTTGACGACATTCTTGCAAATATTATTACAAGATTTAAACTATTCGCATCACGAATTTCGCCGATATTTAAACCCGAATACACAGATGAAGAGGTCGATAACATATTTATTGATACAATAATTAATCAAAAAATTGATGAGAACCTACTTGACGTCATATCTTCAGCAACTCCGCCACGCGACGTTAAGCAGACTTCATTAGCCTATCTTGTTGGTCGATTTATAATAGATTTGGAAAAAAATCATCCCGAACTTGTAAGTGATTTAGCTCAGATCAGCGCGGCAGCAATGGTGAGTGAAGTCGTCCTCGATCTGCGGAGGCCACCTGATCGAAATAGGAAATTCCCGACACTCAAGATCATCGTAGATGGCCCAATAGCGATGGGCCTTCTGGGTCTCTCAGGCGACAATAGAAAGAAAAATCTTACTGCGATATTCAATCAAATAAAAGAATCTCATTGTGGAATTGCGATATTCAATCACAGCATCGACGAAATTCGCAACATGATTTTTGCTGTCTTGGAAAGTGATTCGATAGTGCGCGGAGGACCATTCGGAGACGCGCTAAAAAATGGAGAAATATTAGAAGAATACGCGCGCGAAATATTAAGGAATACTGAACATTTTATCAAAGAATTAGGTATCCAGATTGATACCGCGCAGCCGGTGAGAGATAGCCGAGCTGCTGCATTTTTCAATGATCCGCTCTTGCTGCGCTTTAAAGAAGAGCTTGTGGGTTGGACGAGCGATCTGGCGCGAGAACGGGACGCACGTAGTGTGGCGTATGTGATGAGGTATCGTAAAGGGAACCAAGCCAATGACTCGTTGCGAACCGGCTATTTATTTTTGACTGAAAATGGTGCCCTTGAACGGCTCTCCCGTGGGTTTTGTGTCGCGAACGATCTCGTTGATCATTATCAGGCGGGGCCGGTTATACATTTGCGACGCTTGGCTGCGTTGCTCTGGATCACGCTAGGGGGGGTCGAAGAGCGACATGAGCTTTCTCGTCGACAATTGTTGGCTAACTGCGCTCTCGCCATTCGTTCTAGGCAGGGCATCATTGGGAAAATGACCAGCACACTTCGGCGCGTTCGACCCGAAATGGTAGGGCAGTTTCAGACACTGTTGTCACTACCGCGAAGTTCGCGACTAGCGATGGATGTTGCGGTAGCCAACGACGAGTTGATTGACGATTCAAATATAGAACAAGTAATTTCTGTTGTTAGGCGCGCTACAATTGAAGAAGAAACGATAAAATTTGAAGAAATGTTGGCAGATAGAGAAGGGATCGTTGCCAGTCAACGACAGGAATTTAACGCTAAGATGGAGGAAATTGAAGCTCAGCTTCTGCGTGAGCGAGCAATCAGAGACGAAACAACTAAGCGATACGAGGAAGAAAATTCTACTTTACTGAAAAACATGCAATCGCTGCGACAGGGGTAGACACTGTCTTGAATGAACGAAAAGAGATTATTAGAAATATGGTAAAAAAAGTACACAGAACGAAGAGTGGTATTATTTTTTATATGAAAATAATAACAAGTATTATTATCGTATTCGTCATTACGTTCGCAACGTTCGTGACGGCATCTATTTTGAAAACTTCATCAGAATGGCTGTTTGGCTCAGCCATTCTGATGGCTATAGTTTCAAGCCTGGTGGTTTTTTCGTTATGGAGCTCAGTGACCGCGCGGGCATCTTTCGTCTTTTCTCGCTTGGAGATTTCGTTATGCGGGCGACGTCTGACAAAACGCCTGCGCGTGCTTGGTTTAGAGGAGCCTTTAAAGGATGCATCAGTCGATTGGAGCTTAGGAACTGTGTCCTGGCCGGAGCTTTAGATTGCGTAAGCAGGGGCGCGTCGACCGGGTCCGGGAATGTTTTTCGAACTCTCGGTCGTGATGCCCGGTTTGGGCAAATCGGTCGTTCCGATCGGCATGCGGAACTTGTATAGCCAGAATAATCATCAGGCATTTGAACATCGCGGCCTCGCTCCGAAAACGGCCGCGCGTCGGATGCGCTGGGCCTTGACGGGTCGCTTTTGATGATAGTGTCAACCGCCATGCCGCGAGCCGGTTCGCCGCGCTTGGTCCTCGATTAGCCTGCGGAGAAAGGGTCGACGAAAACGATGCAGATGCCTGAAACGGTCATTCACGCCGGCAGCCTGCTGGCGACGCCCGGTGAAGCCGCGAAACGCGACCAAAGCGTGTGGATCGCCGACGGCAAGATCAAGTCCATTGCCTCGGGCTTCATCGATCCGCCGGCGGGCGCCCGGCTCATCGATCTCAAGGATAAGTTTGTGCTGCCGGGGTTGATCGACTGCCATGTGCATTTGACCGGGCAACTGGCTGCGGATTCTCGGCTGCGCCTCGTCGAAGATTCCGACCCGAAGATTGCCCTGGAGGCCGCCCATCGCGCGCGGGTGACGCTGGCCGCCGGCTTTACGACGGTTCGCGACCTCGGCGCCCGCCCGCCGGATGTGATCTACGCGCTGCGCGCGGCGATCGCCGAGGGCAAGGTTCCCGGGCCCCGCATCCTGTGCGTCGGCGCGATATTGTCGCCGACCGGCGGGCACGGTCAGATCTATGGGTATCGCGGGGATGTATGCGCCTGCATCCAGTCGAACATTGGCGTATGCGATGGTATCGATGCCTGCCGTCGAGCGGTGCGGGCGCAGGTGGCGCAGGGTGCGGATGCCATCAAATTCGTCGCCACCGGCGGTGTGCTTTCCAACCTGCGCGCTGGCATCGATCAGCAGTTCACCGACGACGAGATCCAGACGATTATCGAGACGGCGCATCGGCTCGGACGCCGGGTCAGCGCACATGCGCACGGTGCTACGGGCATCAATGGCGCGCTCGCCGCCGGCGTCGATTCGATCGAACATGGCAGCTTCCTGGACGACAAATCGATCGAGCTTTTTCTCGAGCATGGCGCGTTCCACACGCCCACGATCGTTGCCGGCATGACCGTGCTCGAGATGGCCCAGCGCAGCGGCATATTGACCCCCGCGCAGGCCGAGAAGGCGTTGCAGGTCGGCACGCACATCAAGCAGGCGCTGGCGCGCTCGTATCGGGCCGGTGTCAGGATCGCCTTTGGCACCGACATGGGCGTCGGACAGCACGGTCAGAATGCGCGCGAGTTCGCGCTGATGGTCGAAGCCGGAATGACCGGCGCGGATGCGATCAAGGCCGCGACGTTGAACGCCGCGGAACTGCTCGACATCGCCGACATCGCCGGAAGCCTCGCTCCCGGCAAGTCGGCGGACATCATCGCCGTCGACGGCGATCTGTTGGCCGATATCACCGAACTGGAGCGCGTGACCTTCGTGATGGCACGGGGCATAGAGGAACCATCGAAGGCATGAGCTGATCGCCGATAGGGGGCCCTTTGGCCGAGCCAGACGCGACTTGATAGATACAAGCGTTCGGCTGATGCTATTGGCGAGAGTGATTTTCCGGAACCCGTCGCAATCTGCGGGTCAGGATCAGGAGCCAGATCATGAACGATGTCGCGGCGATGCTTCCCACCCAGACCATGAAGATTACGAAGGTTAAGGAGCATATCGGCGCCATCGTCACCGGTATCGACCTTGCGCAGCCGATCGACGCCGCGACGCATAAAAAGCTCTACGACGCTGCCATCGAGAACGTGGTCCTGGTGATCCGCGGGCAAGAGCATCTCACCCCAGCTCAGGTGCAAGCCGCCGGCGAACTGTTCGGCGAGCTGATGGAGGACCAGAACCGGCGCTACCTCGTTGACGGATTTCCGCTGATCAGCGTGCTCGACAATCGTCACCTGGACAGCAAGGGGCAGCCCGCGAAAGTCGGCGCCAATGCCACTTGGCATACCGACCACACCAACCAGGAATTGCCGCCCAAGTTCACCATGCTGTATGCGGTCGCCGTGCCGGATAAGGGCGGCGCGACTTCCGTGTGCAACGCGCGCGCGGCCTACGAAGCATTGCCCGACGATTTGAAACTGAAGATCGCTGACGCGAAGACCGAGAATACGCTGATCAGCAGCGCGCGAATGGCGATAGGCAATCCGGATATCGTCAAGGCCCAGCGCGAGTCGACAAAACCGCCGACAGTGCATCCCCTCGTCCGCACCCACCCGGAGACCGGCACCAAGGCCGTGTGGTTTCACAAGGGCAAGACCGAGACGGTCACTGGCATGTCACCCGAGGAAACCCAGGATTTTCTGCAGGATTTGACCGACAAAATCACCCAGCCGCAGTTTTGCTATGCGCACGAGTATCAAAAGGGCGACCTGCTGATCATCGATGATCGCGCTACGTTGCATAAAGCCGGCTTCGATTACGATCACAGCCAACATCGCCGCCTCTATCGGATGCTCGTGCGTGGCGACCGTCCCTGCTGAGCGCGGCGCGGCTCAGCGCCGAATGGTGCATTCGGGCAATCTCGGCCGTCCGGCAGCGCACGAGCCGTCAGCGGGCGTAGCGGTCACGCGTCGGCGTCGAGATCATTCGCGATGAGTTGGGATCACGGGTGCTCGCGCACGGTTGACCTCCAAGGGCCTTGGTCGGACACCTCCGGCTCAGGCTCATCGCTTTTCCCGCAAAGCAATCGCGCACCTGCTTCTAGTCGAGTGCGAATCCGCACCGTAAGCGGCCCTTGAGGCTCGACGCCGTGGGCGGCGAGAGCTAGCCGCAGCTTCCGCCACCGTCGCTCGGTGAAGACGCCGGTATGGCATAAGTCTTCGCAGCAGCAATACGTTCGACCAGCACGAAACGTGAGGTGCAGCTCGAACTCCTCGCCTTGGCCTCGGACGTTCTCGACGGTCAGGGCGTAATGCTGCTCGGGGTGCCCCTCGGCGCCTCGGTTCCCTCGAAGCAAATCGATCCAAGCTGCACGGATGCGGGCTCGGACAGTCGTCTGTTCGTGCATGAAAGTCGCGCTGACAGCGCGTGTTTGGTCGTAGATGACCGTAGCGGCAGATGACATTTCTTATCACGTTGTCTTTCTGATGTCTTATCACGTTGTCTTTCTGATGTCGCCTTCTGGGGCATATCCCACCGCTTCGGCGGCCATGCTGAACGCGTATATCCAGGATAAGTATCGAGTATTTTGAACATCGCAACCGCGCGCCTTAAGCTGCGCCGGCAACAGGGCAGGGAGCGCATCCATGCAATTCGGGTTGTTCGGCAGCGCGGCCGCGCGGCGGCCCACGGGCGCCGAGGCGGAGTTCGACAGCGCCGAGGGGTTCCGCGACTTCATCGAATACAATGTTGAGGCCGAGGGGCTCGGCTTTCGCGGCACCTTTGTCGTCGAGCATCATTTCACCGGCTATGGCCAGGTGTCGGCGACCCTGAACCTGCTCACCTGGCTCGGCGCGCGCACCACGACGCTGCGGCTCGGCACCGCGGTCATCGTGCTGCCCTGGCACAATCCCGTTCTGCTCGCCGAACAGGCCGCGACGCTCGACCTCCTCTCCGGTGGCCGCCTGGATTTCGGCATCGGCAGCGGCTATCGCTACAACGAGTTCAAGGGCTTCTGCGTCGACATGGACGAGGCCGGCGCGCGCTTTGACGAATGCCTCGACGTGCTCGTCAAATCCTGGACCTCGAATGAGAAGTTCTCGCATCGCGGCAAGTATTGGGCGTTCGATGATGTCGTCGTCGAGCCGCCGACCGCGCAGCGCCCGCACCCGCCGATCTGGATGGGCGCCGGGGGCGAGTCGTCGGTGCGCCGTGTCGCCGAGAAGGGCTACAACCTGCTGCTCGGCCAATACGCCCAGCCCGCCGACGTCGCCAAGTCGATCGCCGCCTATCGCGCCGCGGTCGAGGCGCAGGGCCGGCGCTACGACCCGATGTCGGTCGGCGTCACCCGCGCCTTCTTTGTCTGCGACAAGGAAGAAGACCGCGAGGCCGCGCTCGAGCGTCGCCTCGCCAACCGCGTGCGGCAATTGAAGCTCGCGACGCGGCCCGACGGCACGGTGCATGGCGGCCCCGACCGCGCCACCGGCGACCCCGACGTGATCAACCGCGGCAGTGCGATGTACGGCAACCCCGACCAGATCGCGCAGAAGCTCGACGAGTTGCGCGACGCCGGGGTCGGCTACGTGCTGGTCAATGGCGGCGGCTCCGGCGGTGGCGAGCGCGGCCGTCAGTCGATGCGCCGTTTCGCGCGCGAGGTGATGCCGCTCTTCGCCGATGGACCGGCGGCGCGCGCGGCTGAATAATCAACAGGTTAGAGAGAGACTCCTCATGAAGATTCACAACCTTTACACCGATGCCGATGGCGAGTCGCATTTTCGCGATGTCGAGATCGACTGGGCCGAGGAGCGACGCGGCAGCAAGTTGTCGAAAAAGCTCCCCGCTACCGGCGTCATCTTTCGCGAGACCGAGGCCGAGCACAACATCACCTGGCATCCCGCGCCGCGCCGGCAATACATCGTCAATCTCGACGCCGGGGTGAAGATCACCGCGAGTGACGGCGAAAGCCGCTTTATCGCCGCCGGCGAGGTCATCCTCGTCGAGGACACGCACGGCAAGGGCCACCTCTCCGACCACATCGAGAACAAGATCCGCCACTCGATCTTCATCCCGAGCGATTGAGTCGTCCGCCGCTCGCCCCCATTTAAGAGACATGAGGGGATCAGGAGAATAGGGCGCCTATGAGTACGATCGAGCGCGCCATCGCCATCGCCGCTGAGGCCCATGCCGGGCAGGTCGACAAGGCCGGTGCGCCTTATGTGCTTCACCTGTTGCGGATCATGTTGAGCCTGACCACCGTCGAGGAGCGCATCGTCGGCGTGCTGCACGATGTCTGTGAGGATTGTCCGGGCTGGACGTTCGAGCGGCTGCGCTCGGAAGGTTTTTCCGGACGGGTCATCGATGCGCTCGGCACGGTCACCAAGCGTGACGGCGAAAATTACGAGGATTTTGTCATGCGCGCCGCCGCCAATCCGATCGGCCGTCGGGTCAAGCTCGCCGATTTGCGCGACAATAGCGACCTCACCCGCATCGCCCAGCCGACCGCGCGCGACCATGAGCGTATCGCGCGCTACCAGCGGGCCATCGCCGCGATCGAGGCGCTCGATCGGTGACCCAGCTCGAAGACCGCGCCGCGATCCACGACCTCTTCACGCGCTATTGCTGCGCGCTCGACAATGGCGAGGTCGATACCGTCGTCGCCTGTTTCACCGAAGACGCCGCGCTCAAAAGCCCGGTCATCGACATCAAGGGCCATGCGGAAATTCGCGCCTTTGCCGGGCGCTTCGCGGCGCAGCGCGCCGCCGGCACGCAATTTCGCCACATGGTCAGCAATATCGCCGTGACCCTCGACGGCGACCGCGCCGTCGCGACGGCCTATCTCCTCGTCCTCATCTCAAAGGATGATGCGCACCGCACCTTGCCGCCCGGCCGCTATGAGTGTGAACTCGTCAAGGCGCACGATGAGTGGCGCTTTGCGCGCCGCACCGTCTTTCACGACCACGCCTACACGCTCGACGGAATAGGCCGACAGCCTGCCCCTCTCGAGCGAGCCGCGGAAGCCCGTTCTAACCGAACGAATAGTTCCGCATAAAATAGACCACCAGCAGGACCGCGCAAAACGCGATAACGCCGATGACCTCTTGACGCCGGTGGCTGGCGTTCAAGCGTGCCCGCTGTTCATCCGTGAGCGTGGGTTCGCCACGCCGGCGCCGGCGAATAGCGGTCTGTGTGGTCCGTGATGGAGGTTCCGCGATGGCAGTCATGGGCAATCCCTTTCCTGGATGACCCGGCTCGACCTGCACAAGGAACGATCGAGGAACCCATATATGGGCTATATATTTCCTTACATCAAGCTTAAATAATCACCTTTTGGCGAATTTTCAGGCGATCGTCTTGCGCCGCCGGTTAGCCGGTTATCCCATCGGTTAGCCCTGCGGCCGGTGGCGCTTGACGGCTTCGGGGTTGGTCGAGTCCTCACCCATATAGACGCCGCGCTCCCAGCTGCGCTTTAAGGGATCGCTGACCTTGAGCTGCATGCGGCCGACATGCTGCACCTCGATCTCGACCGTCTCGCCGTCTTGCAGCGCGCCCAGCCCCTCATGGTTGGTGCCGCATGCGATCACGTCACCGGTGTTGAGCGTCATCACCGTCGAGGCGAACTCGATCAACTCCGGTACCCGGTGCTCCATGTCGTCGGTGTTGTAGTTATGGCGGAGCTGTCCGTCGTCCCAGAACCGGACGATCACGTCGTTCGGGTCGGGGATTTCGTCGGCTGTCGTGATGCACGGACCAATCGGTGCAAAAGTATCGAAGGATTTGCCGAGCCAGCTTCCCGCCTTCCAGGTGCGCCGCCCCTCGCCGCGAGCCGACACGTCGATGAGGCCGGTATAGCCGAACACGGCGCTCCGCCAATCTTTTTGCGCGACCTCCTTGGCCGGCCCCTTGATGACCAGCGCCAGCTCCGCCTCGTGCATGAAGATCCACGGTTCTGTCATCTTCGGCAGCACGATCGTGTCGTCGGGACCCACCACTGCTTCCGGGTTCTTCAGGAACATGTTCAAGGGCCGCGCCTCGCGCTGCGCGTGCTCCCAGTAATTGGCGATGCAGCAGAGGATCTTGCCCGGCCGCGGCAGCGGCGCGCGCAGCCGCACCGAATGCGGCGGGATATATTCGCCCTCCACCGCCAGCCGCTCCAATTGTGGGCGCAGCGGCTCGAAATGGTTGATGATCCACTGCATCGTCTGCTGTGGCGTGTGGTGATGATCGACCACCGGCGCGATGCTGACGATGCCGCGTTCGGTCAACAAACCCGGCGCCGGCTCGTCGTGCCCCGCGCTCTGGAACAGCACCAGCTTCATCGCGACCCTCCCTGATTTGTGGTCAGCTTAGCGCCAACACCCGCATCGAGGGAACGGCGCCTCGCTCCTTTTCGTAGCTTGCGCTAGACTCAAGCCGCGATATTGCGGCCCTGGGGAGCGCGCGCATGAGCCAGACGAGCGACGAACCTTATTTTCGGATCGGCGAGGGCAAGATCAGCGGCTGGATCTCGGTGATCCTCGGCACGCTGAGCGCCCTCGGCATCCTGTGCTTTCGCTTCCCGGATTACCTCACCACGCCGCAGCTGCGCGCCGCCTACACGGTCGACGAGATGCACTACCTGCTCGGCGCGGGAATGGTGTTTTCCGCCGCTTTCGGCCTCGTGACCTTCGCGCTCAACCGCCACAAGCTGATGGGCGCGATCGGCATCTCGCTGACCCTCTTAGCAATGTGGGGCGGCGGCGCCAGCGTCCAGGTCGGCCCGCGCTACAACGCGCCCGGCTATATCGGGCTCGACTGGTTCATCCTCGACCTCTTGCTGTCGGCGATGATCTTCATCTTTCTCGAAAAGCTGTTCCCGCATATCCGTGAGCAGGCGATTTTGCGCCCCGATTGGTGGCACGATTCGCGCTATTTCGTGATGAATCACCTGATGATCGGCGTCTATGCGTTTGCCGCGACGATCTTCGCACCGACCTTTTTCTCCTGGGCGCTCAACGCCGACCTCCAGCATTTCGTGTCGTTGCTGCCGTGGGTGATCCAGTTCTTCATGGCGATCGTGCTGGCCGATCTCGTCGAGTACACGATCCATCGCACGATGCATGAGGTGAAGTTCTTCTGGCCGATCCACGCGGTGCATCACTCGGTCGAGCACATGGATTGGATGGCCGGCTCGCGGCTGCATTTCCTCGAGCCGCTGGTGACCCGCACCCTGGTTCTGATCCCGGCCTTCATCCTCGGCATCGCCAAGGAGCCGCTGACCCTCTACATCATCTTCGCCGGGTTCCAGGCGGGGCTGATCCATTCCAACATCCGCTGGGACCTCGGCCCCCTCAAATACGTCTTCTGCTCGCCGCGCTACCACCACTGGCACCATTCGAGCGACGACGAGGCGATCGACAAGAACTATGTCGCGCACTTGCCCATGATCGACTGGATTTTCGGGACGTTCTATCTGCCGAAGGAGAGCACCGGCTGGCCGCGCAAATACGGCACGATCGGCATCCCGTTGCCTAAGGGCATCGTCCGCCAGTTCATCTACCCGTTCCGCAAGCAGGCGCAGATGATGCGCCCCGGCACCAGCCTCAAGAACCCGGCGGAATAATCAACTCGTCATTGCGAGGAACCCGCGGGCTTGACCCGCGGGGACGCGGCAATCTCGCGCGGGGGAGCCTCTTTCTGATCGAGATTGCTTCGCTGCGCTCGCAATGACAGCATTCGGGCGGAATGAGCAAGGCCTTCACCAAGGAAGACACCGAGACCGACGACGAACCGCCGGATGAGCCGCAAGCCGCGCTGCCCGCCGGAACCAAGAATTACATCACCCCGGCGGGATTCCGCCGCATGCAGGACGAGCTGAAACACCTGCAATCGACCGAACGGCCAAAAATCGTCGATATCGTCGCCTGGGCCGCCGGCAATGGCGACCGCTCGGAAAACGGCGATTACATCTACGGCAAGCAGCGCCTGCGCGAGATCGACCGGCGCTGCCGCTTCCTGTTAAAGCGGCTGGAAGCCGCCGAAATCGTCGACCCGGCGCGCCAGGCGCATCTCGACTGCGTGTTTTTCGGCGCCACCGTCACCTACGCGACCAAGGCCGGCGACGAGCGCACGATCACCATTGTCGGGGTCGACGAGGTCGACGCCGATAACGGCCGCGTCTCATGGATTTCGCCGGTCGCCCGCGCGCTGATGAAGGCGCAAGAGGGCGACGTCGTCGAACTGCGCACCCCGCACGGCCCCGAGCCGATCGAAGTGGTCGAGATACGCTACGGAGGATGATCGCGGCCTTGAGGTTTCGATATCAACCTCCTGGCCTTGACAATGGAGTTAACCATATGAATAGAAGCTGAGATAAAAAGAAATATTAATCCAGAAATAAGTGTTGTTATCGCAATAATGTCTATGGTAAAATCCAGAGATTTATCAATAAATTTTTTAATAACTCCTTCAATTCCAAAGAATATGACCACGAAAACGATACCTGTAACGCCAGAAAGTCCGGATTCTTCTTTGAAATAACCGAGAATTTGGCCGAGCGCTCGCCAAAGGCCACCACCAACGTGTTCGAAATTAGTTTTTCCTTCGTTATTGGACAACTCTGCTAATCCTCGATGCTCCTTGGTTGATGGACCGTTTCAACGGATTCGGTCTGGTGATCGGGAGGCGGCCACTCCTGCTGCAAAAAGCAATCCGCCACCGAAAAGGGCGCCAAGAAAACCTACGGGGCTGGAGATTGTTACATTGGGGTCTAACGAAGCATAGGCCGCGAAAGCGCCACTTCCACAGAGAAGAATAAAGCCTAATAAGGCAAATACTATAGCTATTCGTTCAACTCTATTAAGGGGTCTTGCATTATAACGGTATTTGATGAGGCCGGTTCTCATAAAAACAGCGATCACGTAGAGTATAATGCCCCCCACAAGACACATTGCAACTAGGGAGGCACTTGACGCGTTCTGTTGCGCCGCGCCCGCAAACCACTTCAGACCTAAGACGCTTGTTGCGGCAAATGAAATGAACGCCAAGCTGAAAAGGTAGAGAAGGCCCCGGATGATTGTGTGGTTTTCGGGGTTGCCCTGATGATCGCTACCGTTATGAAACATAAAACCCCCAACAGCTTGTGGTCGTAGCGGATACGACCACAACTGTTACGCGCGTTCAGATTGTGAGGCTAGTATAGACCGTTTTAGAGGATGAGACCGCCGAAGTCCGCTTTTGCGAAGAAGGCGCCCGATATCATTGAAACGATTGCAAGAGAAGCGAAAATCCAAGTTTTTCATAGAAGCCAAGAGGGCTGAAATTGACGAAAACTGCCACCTTTGTTGCCCTTCCTCGCCAGTTTCGTTCGAAGTGTCCTCACGAATCGGATGATTGATCGAAGCGTCGTGGCGACGGTGTGGGAGGCGGTCAGCGCGCCCGTGCATTCTCGGAATGCGGCCACCCCGATCTGTCTGTTGACAGCAAATCCTTGTCGGGAGCGACAATAGGCCAGGCTTAGGGCCGAGAAGTTCGGGAGAAACGCGTATGCTCCAAATCCGCAAGATGGGCCCGCAGATCGGCGTCGAGATCAGCGGCGTCGACGTCAAGACGATGTCGGATGGCGAGTGGGCCAAGATCTACCAGGCCTGGCTTGACCACAACGTCATGTGCGTGCGCGACCAGGACCTCACCATCCCCGATTTCATCCGCTATTCCGAGCGCTTTGGCCCGGTGACGCCACATCCGTCGAAATCGACCCGGCACCCGGAATACGCCAAGATCACCATGCTCGGCATCAACAAATACGACGCCGAGGGCCAGCTGCGCGACGAAATCTATCGCCGCGGCGCCGAGGGTTGGCACACCGACGGCGCCTACAACCAGGCGCCGTTCAAGGCGACCCAGCTTTACGCGCTGGCGGTGCCGAGCCGCGGCGGCAACACGCTGTTCTGCAACGGCTACGCCGCCTATGACGCGCTGCCGCGGCGCCTCAAATCACGGCTCGATGGCGTCGTCGGCACCTTTGCCTATGGCGGCCGCCGGGGCCACGCGCGGCTCCTTAACCCCGAGGATCAGGAGTGGACGCCGGTCTATCACCCGATTTTCCGCACCCACCCCGAGACCGGCCGCAAGTCGCTCTATTTCGACCCCGGCAAGATCGTCGATTTTGTCGGCATTGAGCGCGCCGAGGGCGACGACATCATCGCCGAATTGGGCCAGGCGATGGTGACGCCCGAGGCCGAATACCATCACGTGTGGAAGAAGGGCGACATCGTCATCTGGGACAATCGCTGCTCGTATCACCGCGCCGCCGGCGACTATCCGCCCGAGGAAGACCGCATCCACTGGCGCGTCTCGATCAACGATTTTGGCGTCGACGTGCTCGACGAAGCGGCGGAGTAACGGCCATGACCGTCGAAGTTCAGCCCTTTGCCGCCGGTTGCGGCGCCGACATCACCGGTGTCGACATCCGCGAGCCGCTTGTCCCCGCCGACCGCGACGCGATCCGCAAGGCGTGGCTCGATAATCTCGTGCTGCGCTTCCGCGCCGCGCCGATGACCGACACGCAGCACATGGCCTTCACCCGTCAGTTCGGCGAGCTGGAATTCAACCCGGCCAAGCTCATTGAGATGAAATACGGGATCAACACCCAGACCGACGGCCGCAAGAGCGAAATCCCGCCGGAAATCTCGGTGATCTCCAACATCATCGAGGACGGCAAGGCGATCGGCGGGCTCGGCGATGGCGAGGCGTTCTGGCACACCGACAGCAGCTTTGTCGACGTGCCGCCCGCCGCGAGCCTGTTGCGTTCATTGGAATGCCCGCCGCCCAGCGCCGGCGGCGCGACCTCGTTCCTCAACTGCTATTCGGCCTATGACGACCTCCCCGAGGCCACCAAGAAACGGATCGATGGTCTAACCATGATCCATGCCGCGACGCATTCCTCCGGCGGCAAGGCGCATAAGGGCTTCGAGACCGTCGACGACGTGTCGAAAGTCCCCGGCGCGCATCAGCCGATGGTCCGCACCCATCCCGAGACCGGCAAGAAATCGCTGTTCCTCGGCCGCCGTATCAACGCCTATGTGATGGGCCTGTCGGTCGCCGACAGCGAGGAGCTGCTCGACGAGCTTTGGGGCCACATGGTTCAGCCGAAATACACCTGGACCCAGGAATGGCAGGTCGGCGACCTCATCTGGTGGGACAATCGCTGCGCCATGCACCGCCGCGACGCCTTCGACCCCACCGCCCGCCGCCTGATGCACCGCACCCAATTGAAGGGCACAAGGCCGGTTTGAAGAACAACCCCTCTCCCGCTAGCGCGCTAGCGGGAGAGGGTGGATCGCGCCGCGAGGCGCGAGACGGGTGAGGGTAACGCCGCCGCAATGAGAACCCTCACCCTCCCATCGCTGCGCGATGGGCCCCTCCCTCTCCCGCAAGCGGGCGAGGGGTGAGTAATATCAGGGAGAAACCCCATGCCCCATCCCACCCGCGTCGCCCTCGTCACCGGTTGCGGCAAGGCGATCGGCATCGGCAACTCGACCGCCCGCGCGCTCGCCGCGAAGGGGGTCGCTGTCGTCGTCTCCGATGTCCGCGCCGCCGGCGTCGCCAACGAGTTCAATGCCCCCGAGGACACCGACACCAACTGGGGCGGGGTTGACACCCCGGTCGAGCAGATCACCGCTTCCGGCGGCACCGCCTCCGCCGTGCTCGGCGATGTCAGCCAGGAGGCGGATGCCAACCGCATGGTCGCCGAGGTGCTGGCGCGCTACGGCCGGCTCGACATCCTCGTCAACAATGCCGGCGCGCCACAGGGCGCCGACCGCAACGAGATCGAGAATGTACCGGTCAGCGCCTGGGATCTGACGATGGGGGTCAACGCCAAGGGCGCGTTTCTGATGTCGCGCGCCGCGGTGCCGGCGATGCGCAAGGCGAAATGGGGCCGCATCGTCAGCCTCTCGTCAAAGGCGGCGTTCCGCCCCGGCGCCAAACGCGCGACCTACGCAGCCTCGAAAGCCGCGATCGTCGGCTTCACCAAGTCCCTGGCGCTCGACCTTGCGCCGTTCGGGATCACCGTCAACGCGGTCTGCCCCGGCCCGATCCGCACCTCGCGGGCGATCAGCACCAACCGCCGTGAGTACGGCGCCGACCTCGAAGTCGGCTTCCGCGAACGGTCGAAAGCGATCCCGATCGGCCGCTTTGGCGACCCCGACGAGGTCGCCTCGATGATCGCCTATCTCGCTTCCGACGAGGCCGGCTTTGTGACCGGCCAGGCGATCGGCGTCGACGGCGGATGGTAGGCTACCGGCTCCGCCATTTCTGGCGATACCGGTCGGTCAGCCGCCGGGCGTAGGCATAAGCCGGGAGCGCCTCGAGCTGCTCGCGCATTCGGAAGCCGCGCAATTTCGCCTCGCTGACCGTGCTGCCGCGCCATTTGACCTCGTCGCTGAGCCAGGCGTCGACCCATAGCCCGGGCAGCATCAGGTCGCGCAGCAGCATCGCCGCCGCCAGCCGCCAGGTGAGCTGCCAGCCGGCGCAGCGCGCCAGTGCCGCCTCGGCGCCGACCCAGATCGCCAGCAGCAGCGCGCAGATCAGTCCGACATTTTCGCCGAGGGCCGCCGCGGCATAGGCACCCGCGAGCAGCGGAAAGAACGCGCCGCAAAGGATTTCCGGCACGAACATCGCGGGGAAGGTGATCCGCCGCAGCCGCGCCCAGCGCAGCTGCCGCGCCCACACCTCGCCGGCGCGGCGCTTGGCGAGCGGCTGCTCGAACGGGCTGCCCATCACATGCACTTTTCTGCCGATGCCGCGCACCAGCTTGGTGGTTGCGGCGTCCTCGGCGACCTCCTCTCCAAGCGCGCGGATCCCGCCGATCGCCTCGAGCAGGTCGCGCCGGAACAGCATGTTCTTGCCCTGCGCAAAGCCAAATCCGAGCGTGTCGGCGACAAATTCCCAGCGTGCCTGAAAGGTGTTGAGAAACGCGCATTCGAGCTCGGCCCAGAAATTCGCCGGGCGCGAGGCGATCGGCACCGACACCACGACCCCGCTATCCGCCCGCCAGCGCGCGCGCAGCCGCTGGATGTAGTCGCGCGGCATCAGCACGTTTGAGTCGGCCATGATGATCCAGGGGCCGCGCGCCGCGTCAAAGCCCTTGATGGTGTTGTTGAGCTTCGGGTTGGGGCCGACGCGGTCGTCGCCGATCAGAAGGCGCGCGCGCTGCTCGGGATGCGCCGCGATCAGCTCGCGCACCAGCCCCACGACCGGGTCGTCGTCGCGCGCGACACAGAACAGGATGTCGTAGTCCGGATAGTCGAGCCCAAAGGTCGAGCCCAGCGTCTCGCGCGCGAAATTGTCGATGCCGCAGACCGGCCGCACGATCGTTACCGGCGCGCTGTCCGCCGTCGGCGGCAGCGGCGTCGCGCGCACCCGGCAGCGCACCGCGGCGACCGCGTTGCTGATGACCTGCAGGCTGGTCGCGAAGATGCAGAACCCGGCCGCCAAATTCGCCAATGTCATCGACACCCACCGGATTTAGTCGCGTCTATGTGGCGCTTCTACAACCGGTGGATGACAGGGGGATGACAGCACACGATCGCGCTCCCTCCCCCATCGATGGGGGAGGGTGGGGTGGGGGTGTATCGTCGGCTACCCCGCCGGCGCCACCGACAGCCGGCCGACGGTGCCCTGCCGCTCGATAAAGCTGCCCACCAGGCCCTTCGCCTTTGCTTCCTCGACAAACGACTTGAGGAACGCGAAACCGGCGGCGTTCTTCTTGGGTGTGCCGACCGCCTGCTGCACCGCGGTGAACTGGCCGTCGAGGATGCGCGATCCCGGCCGCTTCGCCTGCTCGTCGATAAGGCCCGGCCGCAGCCCGGCATAGGCGTCAAACCCGCCGGCGTCGAACGCCTTCAGCGCATCCGCGGCATTGTCGAACTGCACCAGCTCGCCCTTTTTGTAATTGTTTTCAAGCCATAGCCCGTAAGCGCTGCGCGCTGTCACGGCGAGCTTCTTCCCCGGCTGATCGACCTCACCCACCGACTTGATCGGCGAGCCGGCCGGCACGAAATAGGTCGCCTCGATCTCGGCGTAGGCGGCGGTAAAGCTGATGACCGCGGCGCGCTGCGGCTCGGCGCCGATATTGCCGATGTCCCATTTGCCCTTCTCGGCGTCGTCGGCGATCTCGCCGGGCCGCGCGTAGGGGATGAATTTCACCGGCACGCCGAGCCGCGCGCCGATCGCCAGCGCCATGTCGGGCGACACGCCGGTCGGGTCGCCATTGGGCGCCTTGCCGGTGACGAGCAGGAAATTGCCCATGTTGATCGCGGCGCGCAGCACGCCGGTCGGGGCTAGTTCAGCGACAAGTTTGGCATCGGGCATCGGGGGTTCCTTGGCAAAAGAGGGAGTGGGAACTGTTATTCCGGCGAAGGCCGGAAGCAAAAACAAGCGGCGTGCCGCAAGCCCGCCCTGCGTGAGGGCGGCGAGAAACGAACGGCGCTGCATTTGACGCGGTTTTCCTTTATCGCTTCCTCCGTCGTCATTGCGAGCGCAGCGAAGCAATCTCCTTCCGTCCAGTGTCTCATGCGGATGGAGATTGCCGCGTCGCGCGTTGCGCTCCTCGCAATGACGGTTGGTATTAAGCCGTATGTTTCCGGATGAACGCCTTCATCCGCTCGAGCGCCGGGCGGGCATAGGGCGCGTCGGGTTTGCCGGTCATAAAGCCGTGATTGGCGCCCTTGTAGAATTCCGCCTCGATCTCGCCGCCGGCCTTCGTCCAACCCGCGACGACGCGGTTGGTGACCTCGACCGGCACCCACTCGTCGGCGTCGCCGCCAAACACCAGCGCCGGCGGCAGCTGCACCTTCTCGCCGCGGTCGAGGATCGCCGGGATGCTGCCCTCGCTCATCACCGCCTCGGTGCCCCAGAACGCGTGGTGGTTCTCCATCAGCTCGGCATTGCCGGCCTTCTTGGCGAGGTGGTAGCGCAACAGCGGGTCGAGCACGCCCCAGCCCGAGATGACCCAGCCCTGGCGCCCGTCGATCTCCGGCGCCTCGGGCAGCGGCAGCGCCGCATAGCGCTGGTCGTCCGCGCGCATCGCGGCGAGCAGCACCTGATGCCCGCCCGATGACGTGCCAAAGCTGCCGACCCAGTCCGGCCGGCTGCCGTAGAGCCGGGCGCGCGCTTTCAGCCAGCGAATGCCGAGATTGATGTCCTGGAGCGAGGCCGGGTAGCCGCCGTCGGGCGGCATGCGGAAATCGATCGAGGCGACGAGAATGCCGCTCTCGGCCAGCGCCTTCGCCATGAAATCGTTGTCGATCCGGTCCTTGTTGACCCAGGCGCCGCCATGCACTTGCAGCGCCGCCGGAAACGGCCCGGTGCCGCTCGGCCGATAGAGCCGGGCGAGCATCGCCCGGCCAGCCTGGCGCTGATATTCGACATCCTCGACGCGGACGTCGTGTTTCGCATCAGCGAGCGTAACTGGCGGCATGGCTTCCTCCCGAAATGGCTGACGGCAGTATAGGGCGCGGTCATGTGCTGGTGCTATCCCCTCTCCCGCTTGCGGGAGAGGGTGGCGAGCACCGCAAGGTGCGAGACGGGTGAGGGTGCTGCGGTTGCCACTGACCCTCACCCTCACCCTCCCATCGCTGCCGCGATGGGTCCCTCCCTCTCCCGCGAGCGGGAGAGGGGCTCTGGTAGGCTAGATCAAATCCTCCACCGCCTGCTTGTACCGGGTGATCGCGTCGAGGTGCTCGGCATAGGTCTTGCCGGCGATGCGCGTGTGATGGTTGCTCACATAAGTCGTGTGCACCGTGGCGTGGGTGACGCCGGCGTTCTTCCAGAACGCGATCTCCTTGCGCCAATCCTCCGGGCCGCCGGCGCCAGGCGACACCCACACCTCCAGCCCGAACGTGCTCGGGTCGCGGCCATTCTCGCGCAGCAGCCCGCGCAATTTGTCGAACGCCGCAAGCGCCGCGTCGCCCGCCGGATAGGCGAGCGGCATAAATCCGTCGCCATAGCGCGCGGCGCGGCGGAAGGTCGCCTCGGCGTGGCCGCCATACCAGATCGGCACCCGGCCCGAGGCGGGGCGCGGGTTGATCCCGGCGTCGTCGAGATGGTGATACTCGCTCTGGTACTTCGTGTGCGGCTCCTTCCACAGCGCCTGCATGACCCGCACCTGGTCGGCCGAGCGCACGCCGCGCGTATGAAAATCCATACCGAGCCCGTCGAATTCGACCTCGTTCCAGCCGACGCCGATGCCGAGCCGGAACCTGCCATTGCCGCCGCATAGCACGTCGAGGCAAGCCGCCTGCTTGGCGACCAGCGCCGCCTGGCGCTGCGCGAGGATGATGACGCCCGAGGCAAACCCTAGGTTCTTGGTGCAGCCGGCGAGAAAGGCAAACAGCACGAACGGGTCGTGATAGCCGGTCGCGGTGGTGCCGACCCGCTTGCCGCCGTAATCGGCGTCGGGGTTGCCGCCGAGCACATGGTCCGCCGCCAGTACATAGGTAAAGCCGAGCCCCTCGGCGGCCTGCGCGTAGTCGCGCATGATTTCGGGTCCGGCGCCGATATCGCCGACCGGCATCGAGCATCCGAGCTGCATTTTTGGGGTCTCCTTATCTCCGGTGTCATTGCGAGCCTAGCGAAGCAATCTCCCGCCGTCTTGATCTCATGCGGCTGGGAGATTGCCGCGTCGCGCTTTGCGCGCCTCGCAATGACGCGTTGGCTGAGGTTATGCTGCGCTCACGGATCGGTGAGGTGCCAAGAGGAACTAGGAACGATGATCGAGCGGTTTCATGCACTTTATGTCGGCCAGATCGACCTCGACAATGTCGGGCTGAATGGCACGCCCGCGAATGATCGGCGCTATGGCAACGAGCGCCTCTCCGAGGTGTTCGAGACCTCGCGCCGCGTCGCGCAGGTGATGGACGAATGCGGTTATTACTGCTTCTGGGCGGCCGAGCATCACTTCCAGCACGAGGGCTACGAGTGCATCCCCAATCTCGTGCAATGGGGGCTATGGCTCGCGACCCAGACCAAGCAGCTCAAATTCGGTGCTGGCTTCAACATCCTGCCGATGTGGCACCCGATCCGCCTCGCCGAGGATTACGCGATGGCCGACATCGTCACCGACGGACGGATCGTGATGGGGGTCGGGCGCGGCTACCACACCCGCGAGGTCGAGACCCTGGGCGGCCCGCTGCTCGACGCGCAGGCCAACCGCGAGATTTTCGAGGAAGGCCTCGACCTGATGCTCAAATGCTTCAATGAGGAGAGCTTCAGCCATAAGGGCAAATACTTCACCTGCCCGCCGGGCGTGCCGTATCGCGGCTATGACCTCAAAGAGATCACCATGGTGCCGCGGCCAAAGCATTTGCCGGTCGAGATCTACATGCCGATCGCCAGCGGCCGCACCATCGACCTGATGGCGCAAAAGGGCCTCAAGGCGATGGTGACGCTGAACGGCGAGAAAATCCTCGACGACGTCATCACCGCCTTCCACCAGGCCTGTGAGAAGCACGGGCGCCCCGGTCCGCTCGGCAAGGACATGGTGTGGGGCGCCGGCATCTATCTCGCCGACAGCCAGGAAGAGGCGATCCGCCGGCTCGAACCGGCGCATGATGAGCGCTTCAAATGGTTCGCGCCGTTCGGCTTTGTGCGCTACGCCGACGAAGAGGGCCGCACCTGGGGTTCGCCCGGCGCGCCGACGACGATCCCGACCCTGCGCGAGGGCGTCAAGCAAAAGGCGTGGTTCTGCGGCCGGCCGGAAGAAATCATCGCAGGCATCAAGTCGGTCGAGGCGAAATATCCCGGCCTCGAAGACTTCATGGTCCACTGGGCCGAGGGGCTGTCACCCGCCGAGTTCACCGAGCAGCTTCAGTGGTTCGCCCGCGAGGTCATGCCGGCGTTTAAATAGTCCCTAATCCCTCTCCCGCATGCGGGAGAGGGTGGCGAGCGCCACAAGGCGCGAGACGGGTGAGGGTTTGCGCGCACCACCCTCTGCGCCCGCTTGGCAGCGCGCCGCGATCTGTGCCAGCCTCTATGTCGAAGCCGACGCCCACATACGGGAAGACGATCGGCGAAGGCCAGCAGGGGGCATCGCATGGATCAGAGTGGCGTCGTCGGCGCATTGCCGTGGTACCGGTCGCTGAGCGGCCCGCAATGGCGGGCGCTGATCGCCTCCAACCTCGGCTGGTGCTTTGACGGTTACGAGGTCTATGGGCTGATCCTTACCATTGGCCTCGCGCTGCATCAGCTGCTCGATCCGTCGCTATATTCGCAGATCCCCGCCTATGCCGGCCTGACGATCGCGATCAATCTGTTCGGCTGGGGTGTCGGCGGGCTGATCGGCGGGGTGCTGGCCGATTACATCGGGCGCCGGCGGATGATGATCCTGGCGATCCTCGCCTATTCGCTGACCACCGGTCTCAGCGCCCTGGCGTGGAATTGGCAATCGCTCGCGGCGCTGAGGTTTCTGGTCGGTGTCGCGATCGGCTCCGAATGGGTGACCGGCGCATCGATCGTCGCCGAGATGTGGCCGGCGCACGCCCGCGGCAAAGGCGGCGGGTTCATGCAATCGGGTATCGGGTTCGGCCAGTTCCTGGTCGCGCTGGTGTGGCTATGGGTTGCGACCCTGGGGCCGGAGGCCTGGCGTTATCTGTATCTCTCCGGCGTTCTGCCGGCGCTGATCACGCTGTGGATCCGCCGTGGCGTCCCGGAATCGCCGCTCTGGGAGCAGTCGAGCGCGCGACGTCGGGCGGCGCGCGAGCGGCGGCGCGGGGGCGCGGCGATGACCAGTGAGGATGCCGCGCTGACCCGTTTCACGCTTGTCGATCTGTTCGCCGACCGCTCGGTTCGCCGGCGTCTGATCGTCGGGTTGCTGATGACCTTGTCGACCGCGGTCGGCTGGTGGGGCGTGTCGTCGTGGATCCCGCCCTATGTCGCCTCGGTCGCCGAAAAGGCGGGGTATGCCGGGCAGCAATGGGCGGCGCTGGCGGGGATGATCTACAACGCGGTCGGTATTTCCGGCTACATCGCCGTCGGGTTCCTCTCCGACGCGATCGGCCGCAAGCCGGTGACGATGGTCTATTTCCTGATGTCGACGGTGATGACGGCGCTGCTGTTTCTCGTCGGCTGGAGCCCGCAGGGGCTGCTGATCGTCGTCGGCATCCACGGCTTCTTCACGCTCGGAATCTGGGCCTGGGCGCCGATCTGGCTGCCCGAGCTGTTCCCGACCCGGATGCGCGCGACGGCAGTGGCGTTCACCTTCAACGCGCCGCGCCTTGTGGCGGCGGCCGGGCCACTGATCGCCGGCAGCCTCATCGTCGGGCTCGGCGGCTATGGGCCGGCGGCGACGATCGTCGGCCTGTTCTTCCTCTTGGGCGTGGTCGCGGCGCCGTTCCTGCCGGAGACCAAGGGCCAGCCGCTCCCCGATACCGTCTGATTTCGCCTCCTGGTTTCGGCGCCGCGCGGCGTCGGCGCGCTTTTTGCGTGCTTCGGCGCGGCCTAGGCGCTCGCCTCGCACGACGAATTGCGTCATTGTGACGCTAGGGTGACAGGCCGTGCCGGAGGGGAACAATGAACCGGAATTTCGCCTACGTGATGATTGGGCTCTTGCTCGGCATCGTGCTCGGCACGTTCAGCTTCTACGAGTTTCCCGACAAGGCGGTGGCGGCCGACATCGCCAAGGACATGTCGCTGGTCAGCTCGATCTTCCTCAAGCTGATCAAGATGATCATCGGCCCGCTGGTGCTGTCGACCCTCGTCGTCGGCATCGGTCATATGGGTGATGCGGCGACGGTCGGCCGGGTCGGCGCGAAGACGATGGGCTGGTTTGTCTCGGCCTCGATCATCTCGCTGCTCCTTGGCTTGTTGATGGTCGACCTGCTGCAGCCCGGCGTCGGCATCGCGATCGCCGATCAGGGCACCAACACCGCCAACCTCAACACCCAGGCGTTCAGCATCGATAATTTCATCGACCATCTGGTGCCGACCTCGCTGTTCAAGTCCTTGGCCGACGGCGAAATCCTGCAGATCGTCGTGTTCTCGGTCTTTGCCGGGGTTGCGATCATGGCGATGGGCGAGCGCGGCAAGCCCTTGCTGGCTCTCGCCGACAACATCGCGCACATGATGCTCAACATCACCGGCTACGTGATGAAGATCGCGCCGATCGCCGTCTGCGCCTCGGTCGCCTCGGTCATCACCAAATCGGGGCCGGGCGTGCTGCTCAACTTCGCCAAGTTCCTCGGCGGCTTCTACCTGACCCTTGTCATCCTGTGGGCGATTTTGCTCACGGTCGGCTTCCTGGTGATCGGCGGCGGGCGGATGATGGATCTCGTCAAGCGTATGCGCGAGCCGTTCTTCCTCGCCTTCTCGACCGCGAGCTCAGAGGCGTCCTACCCGAAGATCCTCGAACAGCTGCAGCGCTTTGGCGTGTCGCGCCGCATTGCCAGCTTTGTGCTGCCGCTCGGTTACTCGTTCAACCTCGACGGCACGATGGCCTACACGACCTTCGCGGCGATGTTCATCGCCCAGGCCTATGGCGTCGACATGCCGCTGTCGAAGCAGCTGTTGATGGCCGCGACCCTGATGATCACCTCGAAGGGCGTCGCCGGCGTGCCGCGCGCCTCGCTGGTGGTGATCCTCGCGACCCTGAAACAGTTCGGGCTGCCGGAGGCGGGGCTTTTCCTGATCATCGGCATCGACCAGTTCCTCGATATGGGCCGCAGCGCGACCAACGTGATCGGCAACTCGCTCGCCGCCTCGGCGGTCGCCAAGTTCGAGGGCGATCTCGGCCCCGCCAATGACGAGATCGTCGACGAGGCGTCCGCACCGGCTCACGCCTGAACGGAGCCGGCAGATGACGCGGCTTCCGCGCCTCGCGCTGCTGGCGGCAGCGTTCCTCGCGCTGCGCGCCGTCCCCGCGCCGGCGGAGGACTTGAACGGCGCCAACAACACCGCGCCGCCACCGGTCACCGCGGAGAACTCGCCCGAAATCCTCACCGGCACGCTCAAGAAGGTGCACGATTCCGGGGTGCTGATCATCGGCTATCGCGACGCGTCGTTTCCGTTCTCCTACCTACGCCCCGACGCCGCGCCGATCGGCTATTCGATCGATCTTTGCCGCGGCGTGGTCGATGAGATCCAGCGCGAACTTGGCGGCATGCACATCGCGATCGGTTATCAAAAAGTCACCGCCGACACCCGCATACAAGCGGTGATGAAGGGCGAGGTCGATGTCGAATGCGGCTCGACCACCAGCAATATCGAGCGGCAAAAAAGCGTTGCCTTCTCGCCGGTCATGTTTGTCGCCGGCACCAAACTCCTGGTGAAACGCGACTCCGGCATCGCCTCCTATCGCGATCTCGCCGGCAAGACGCTGGTCGTCACCAGCGGCACGACCAACGAGCCGGCGATGCGAGCGCTCAACGACAAGTACAAGCTCGGCATGACCATCGTCTCCGCGCCCGACCACCAGCAATCCTACGACATGCTGGTCTCCGGCAAGGCCGCCGCCTTCGCCACCGACGATGTGCTGCTCGCCGGCTTTATCGCCGCCAACAAAGCGCAGCAGACGCTTGCGGTGATCGGCGATTTCCTCACCTACGAGCCCTATGGGATCATGTTCCGCAAGGACGATCCCGAAATGGCCGACGCGGTGACCCGCGCCTTCGCGACGATGGCGCATACCGGCACGCTGGTCGCGACCTACCGCAAATGGTTCCTGCAGCCGACCCCGACCGGCGAGTTTCTCGATCTGCCGCCGTCCTTGCAGCTGACCGAAAGCTTCCGCGCGCTCGGCGTCGACGATTTCACCGCCGGCGACTAGCTCCCTAAATCCCCTCTCCCGCTTGCGGGAGAGGGTGGCCGAGGCTTGCCGAGGCCGGGTGAGGGTCTGCACGCGCCAACCCTCACCCTCCCATCGCTGGCCGCGATGGGCCCCTCCCTCTCCCGCAAGCGGGCGAGGGGTTAGTCAAACGCTGAGCCGCACCACCATCGCCGCGCTCGCCGCGGCGATCCGTGCCACCGCCGGCACATCGACCGCATCCGGCCAGCGGTCCTGTGGCAGATGGAACAGCCGGTTGGTGCCGACCAGTGTCAGATACCGGCCGCCGGCCTTGTGGATGTCGCGCGTCTCGCCGCTCGGCGGTGTTGACGGCCACGGGATGTCATCGGGCGGCTGCCCGGCGCGGCGAAGCTCGGCAAGCCCGAGCCGGCGCAATTCTTCATTGTTCGACACCAGCGCCAGCCAGCTCCCGAACGCGCCGATATTGGCGCCGTAATGCACCCAGACCGCGCCGCCCGGCCGATCCCAGCCCGGCCGCCGGGCGACAAAATCGTCGAGCCCCAAATGCCCCAGCTCGTGCCCTGTATTCGCGGTAAAGACGACATCCCGTCCCGGCCGCTCGACCATCAGCGCGCGCAGGCTTTCGAGCCAGCAGACCAGCCCGCCGCCGCGCTCGGCGGTCGATTGCCACCACGAGCTGCGCGGCGTCATCACCACCAACGGCGATTTGGCCGAATCGCGGCCGGGCAGCGTCACGACGATGTTGACCGCGCGCGCAACAGTTCGCCGGCTGTGCGAAACCAGCCGCGCCTGCGCGCCGTCTCGCACCGCGGCGAGCACCGCGTCGCGTGCCTCGCTCGAGATATGGATCGCGGGCTCGCCATACGGGCTGCGGAAATCCTCGGCATTGATCAGGCCCAGCCCCGGCGCGTCGCCCTGGCAGACGACGACCAATGCCCGGTGCCCGCCCTCGCGCCGCAGCCGTTGGAACTGGCCGCTATAAACGGCGCGCGGGGTCAGCTCGGCGACCGCGATATCGCCGCCGAGCGCGCCGACAATCCCGTCCGCTCCGCTGCTTGGCGCGTCGAACACTGGCACGGCCTCGATCCGCGCGCCGCCGATCTCCAGCCAGCATTCGACTGGGTCGAGCCTATCAAAGGCAAACTGCTCGACCGTGACCTCAGCGCCGATCGCGCGCGCTTCGCCCGCGAGCCATCCGGCGCCCGCCGCATCGCCTTCAGTGCCGGTGCGGTGCGTGCTTTGCGCGTCCCAGGCCTGCAGCCAGGCGGCCGCGCGCGTTTCCGCTTCTGTCATTGCCGCCGCCTCCGGGCCGATAAATGATGGATCACAGCGAACAGGGAGGGAAAACGCCATGATCTGCGATGTCCACGCCCATTACATCCCGCAAAAATTCGGCGACTACATGGGCGATCGCTGGGGGCCGCGTGTCGGTCCTGCCGTCACCGTCAAGCAGGGCATCGCCAAGCATCCGGTCTCCGACTCGATCGCCGACATCGTCGGCCGGCTCGAATTGATGGACGCCGCCGGGGTCGAGAAACAGGTGCTGTCGCCGCATCGCCCGCCTTATCTGCCCGACGAAAAGGAAGGCGTCGCGGCGATCCACCTCCTCAATGACGGCTATGCCGAGCTCGCGCACAAGCATCCCGATCGCATCTCGTCATACGTGATGCTGCCATTGCCGCATATCGACGCGAGTCTCAGGGAGATGGAGCGCGGCCTCGACCAGCTCGGCTGCGTCGGCGTCAACATGCATGTCACCTGCTTCAACCGCTCGGTCGCCGAGACCGAGTTCGAGCCGATCTACGCCGAATTGAACCGGCGCGGCGCGATCCTCTTTGTCCACCCGTCGACCAACGGTGCCTGCACGCCGCTCATCAACGACTATAAATTCACCGCCGCGGTCGGCACCTCGATCGAGGACGCCTGCTTTGTGCTGCACATGATCGCCAAGCAGATCCCGCACCGCTACCCCAATATCCGCTTTATCGTGCCGCATCTCGGCGGGCCGATCCCGATGCTGCTGCACCGCCTCGACGCGCAGGGCCAGAACCCCGGCCACCACCCCAACCTCGCCGAGGCGCCCTCGGTGACGGCCAAGAAATTCTGGTACGACACGGTATGCTACGGCTCGAAAGCCGCGTTCTGCTGCGCGCTCGAAGCCTTTGGCGAGGACAAGCTCGTCACCGGCAGCGACTATCCCGTCCTGCAGGATTACGAGAGCTATACCGAGACCTTCGCCTATATCGAACGCCTCGGCCTGCCAAAATCGGTGACCGACAAAGTCCTGCACCACAACGCGCAAAAACTCTTCGGCTTCAAGCACTAGCCCGCAGCGATCGTAAACTCCCTCCCCTTCGATGGGGGAGGGTTGGGGTGGGGGTGCTGTCGGTGCGCGGCCGAGGGCTCAACCGAGATATTCGGGAAACGCCGCCTCGGTGGCGCGCCCGGCGTCGATAAGCCATTGGCGCAGCGCGACGATGGCCGGTGCGTCATTGCTGGCCGCCGGCGCGTAGAGAAAATAGCCGCGCGACGCGACCGTTGGGCTCTTGATCGGCGCCAGCAGCCGGCCGCTCACGACCTCCTCGGTCGCCAGCGCCAGCGGCCCCATGACCACCCCGACCCCCGCCAGCGCCGCCTGGATCGCGAAATAGAAATGCTCGAAAACCTGCTCGCCGGCGGGCTTCAGCTCGGGCATGCCGGCGGCTTCGAGCCATCGCAACCAGGCGCGCCGGCGCGTCGCCGCATGCAGCAGCGTGTGCTGCCGCAAGTCCTCCGGCCGGCGCAGCGGGCATCGCGCCATCAGCTCGGGGCTCAGCAGCGGCAGCAGCGCCTCGCCGAGAAACCGCGTGCCGATCCAGCCGGGCTGCGGCGCCGGCCCCGACACCACGACATCGGCCCCCATCTGGAACCGCTCGGCCGCGGTGCTCGCCGTGACGATCCGCATTTCGATGCCAGGATGGTCGCGCTGAAAATCCGATAGGCGCGGGATCAGCCAGCGCATCGAGAAGGTCGGCTGGGTCGCGATATTGAGCACGCCCTGCGCCAGCGAGCTGACCCGGACACGGTGCGCCGCCTCGGCGAGCTGGTCGAGCGCCGGGCCGGCTTCGGCGAGCAGCGCGGCGCCGGCCTCGGTCGGCACGGCATTGCGGCTGGTGCGCCGGAACAAGGGAGCGCCGACCCAATCCTCGAGTGCGCGGATTTGCCGGCTCACCGCGCCGTGCGTTACATGCAGTTCCTCGGCGGCGCGCGAAAAGCTGCCGAGCCGCGCGGCGGCCTCGAAAGCTTTGATCGCGTTGAGCGGCGGCAGGCGGGGTCGCATGACCCTGTGAGTTTTCCTCACATCCGGGGTCAGAACAAGTCGCTTGTCACAAAATCGTCATGGTCCCAAATGGTGGCCGACAAAACAGCGCGGCAACATCGAGGCATCATGACATCCGCGTCGACGATCTCCTTCGACACCGCAAAACCGCGGCGGCTGCGCGTCTTTCTCACCGCCTGCGGCGCCCATGCGCTGCATGACGGGCTGACCGACACGCTCTACGTGCTGCTTCCGATATTCCAGGCCGTCTTCGGCATCAACTATGCTGCGATCGGCGTCTTGCGCGCGCTTTACGCCGGCTCGATGGCCGGGCTGCAGGTGCCGTCGGCGGCGCTGGCGCGGCGCGTCGGGCCGGTCGGCGTCCTCGTCATCGGTACGGCGATCGCCGGCGCGGGATATCTCTGCCTCGGCGCCGCCGGCGGGCTCGTGATGCTTGGGCTGGCGCTGGTCCTCGGCGGGATCGGCTCGAGTACGCAGCACCCGATCGCCTCGAGCCTGATCGCCTCGGCCTATGAAGGCCAGCGCTCGCGGGACGCGCTCGGCACCTATAATTTCGCCGGCGATCTCGGGAAGGTGGCGCTGCCGGCGTTGGCGGCGTGTCTGATCGCCTTGATCTCCTGGCGCGCGACAACGGCGATCGTCGGCGCGGTGGCGCTCGCGGGCGCGGCCGCCATCATGTTGGCGCTGCGCGATGTGTCGCCGCAAAGCCCCGTTGCCGACCGGAACGACACCGCGCCCGACACGGTTCGCCGCGCCTCCAGCAAACCGAAAGGCGGCTTCCCTCTGCTGCTGGTGATCGGCATCGTCGACAGCGCGACCCGCATGAGCTTTCTCACCTTTCTACCCTTCCTGCTAAAGGCGAAAGGTGCGGGGATACCCGAAATCGGCGTCGCGCTGTCGCTGCTCTTCGCCGGCGGCGCGGCCGGCAAGCTGGTTTGCGGCTTTCTCGGCGGACGGCTTGGCGTGCTGCCGACCGTGCTGATCACCGAGGGCGGCACCGCGCTGACGATCATGGCGTTGCTGCCCCTGCCGTTGAGCGCCGCGTTCTTTCTGCTGCCGGTCGTCGGCGTCGCCCTCAACGGCACCTCGTCCGTCCTCTACGGAACCGTGCCCGAGCTGGTGCCGACCGAAAAGCGGGAGACGGCATTTGGCGTGTTCTACACCGCGACGATCGGTGCCGGCGCACTCTCGCCTATCGTGTACGGGTTCTTCGGCGACGCGAACGGCCTGTCGACCACGACGCTCGTCATCGCCGCCGTCGTCCTCGTGACGCTGCCGCTCGCCTGGCTGCTCAACCCGATGCTCGAGGCGGACGATACGCCCTAGCGGCGGGGTCACCCGACGACCGCGATCCCCTGCACCTCGACGAGCAGCTCTGGCCGCGCCAGCGCGCGGCAGGTGATCAGCGCGCTCGCCGGAAAATCGCCGCCGAAAATCTCCTTGCGCAACTCGGTAAAGCGGTCGCCAAACCGGCCGTCGGTGATGAACACCGTCATCGTCACCATGTCGCCGAGCTTGCCGCCGGCCTCCTTCAGCGTCACGTCGAGCAGCCGGAATACCTCGCGCGTCTGGCCGTCAAAATCGCCGGCCAGCGACCTCCCCGCCGCATCGGCCAGCGCCACCTGACCGGCGAGCCAGACCGTCCGCCCGCCCTCGGTGATGACCGCCTGCGAATAGGCACGAGATTCCGCGCGCTCGCGTTTGATGTGGGTGCGTGTATGCGGCATGGACTGCTCCTCCTAAGCCGAGGCCGCCTCGGCGGCCGTGGTGACGTAATATTTCGCCAGCAGATTTTGCCGTTCCGTGTCGGTCGTCGCCTCGTGCCGCTCGATGCGCGCGAGAAAGCCCTTAGTTAGCTCGCGGAAATGCGCGTCATGGCCGATGCGCAGCGCGTCGGGGATGACGATCTTCCACTCGCCCTCGCACCGCTCCAACCCGAGCCCCGGATGGCTCTCGGCCAGCGCGGCGATGCGGCGTTCCAGCGCCCGACCGATGTCGGCCCCGGCATTACGACCAGGCACGATATAAAGCTGCCCCTTCCAGCCCTCGTCGGGCCCATGCCGCAACTCGATCCGCGCCCGTGTGCCGCGCCAGGTTTCGGTGTGGGTGTCGCCGCCGCCCGGCGGCTCCAGCCATTCCCAGACCATGTCGAGCCCGACATGCACCCCCCGCACCCGGTAATCGAGATGCGCGTTGCAATGATAGGCGAGCGTGCCGCCGCTGACCGCGTCGCCGAGATAATCCGGCCAATCCATCTCGCCGGTCACGTGGCGGAACTGCGCGAGATCCAGCATCGTCGACCAGCGCCGCACCGCATCGACCGTAAAGTCTCGCTCGCCGAGCGCCGCGTCGGGAAACAGCGTGCCGTGCACCCGGTCGACGAGATGCGTGCCGATATCGGCGAGTGCGTCGCCCTGCTGGCGCACATCGAAATACCAGGGTGGCCGCGGGTTCGGCAGCCCGGCCACCATTTTCATCAGATGATGCAGGCTGGTCATCGCGACCCCTGGCTCTGCGGCCGTGCCGGCGATCTGCTCGCCAAAAATCTCCGGGTCGGCGTGCAGCAGGCGGGTCAGTGAGCGGGTGATCTCCTGCCGTCCGCCCATCATGTCCTGAATGACAAGCCCCTTCGCCGCGGCGCGGTCGAGCACCCAAGCGAGTGCCGGTAGCTGGTCTCGGGCGACAATCATGGGCTTGTCGGCGAGGACATGGAGGTCGGAATCCACCGCTGCGGCGATCGCGCCGAGTTTTTCGTTGTTGCGGTTGGCGATGATGGCGACGTTCCCTGGTTTTTCGCGCGCCATTCGCCAGGCGGGAAATGGGCCGGCGTGGATTTCGAGCTGCCATGTCGTCGGCGCCTCGGCGCGCGTGTTGAAGCGCGCGATGCGGGTCAGATAGTCGACAAGGTCACGCCCGACCGGCGCGTAGACATGCACCGTCTCGGCGACATTCGGGTACATCTCCTTTTGCGCCAGCGCGGCGTGAAAATGTCCCGGATCGACGACAATCAGGCCGAGTTTGGCCAAGTCCACCCCCTCTCTTCAGCACCACCCCGACGGAGGTCGGGGCCCATTTCTCAACCGCTCTTGCTCCGGACAAATGGGTACCGGCCTTCGCCGGGATGGAAAAGAAACAAGGCGACCCAGCTCTAGAACCCCAGCGTCGGCACCATTTCGGCCGGGGCGGGCGTCCATTGCTTCACCGGCCGCCCTTCCTCGATCGCGCGGAACTCGCGCTCCATGATCTTGCGCCACAGGATGATCGCGGTATCCGACTTGCCGAGCCGCTCGTTCGAGCGGTCGGCGATGCGGCCCTGCCCCGCCTGCACCGCGAAATCCTGCACCCGCACCCGGTCGGGGTGGTCGATATCGGCAAAGGCGACGCGCCCGTCCATGACGTCCCGCGCGAGATCGAGCGCCGACCCGGCGGCCTTCTGCCGCTCCCAGTATTTCTGCCGCGCCGCCTTGTAGGTCTCGGCCGCCTCGCCGGTCACCCCGACGAGGTTGGTGATGAACCACATATTGTTTTCGTCATCGATCGGCGTGAAGGCGAGGTAGAGCTCGCGCCAGCCGCCCGCGCCGTCGAGCCCGGCCATCGGCGGCACGATGACCCGCGTGCAGTTCGGCATGTAATGCAGGCTGATGCGCTCCTCGTTGCCGCGCCGCCCGTAGCGGATCATCCCCCAATCGGTCTCCTCGGCGGCGATCTCGGGCAGATCGTAGATGCCCGAATGCGACCCGCCGATCTTGTGGACAAAGGCGACATGCACCTCGTCCATGCTGTTCTCGAAGCATTGCAGGTAGTTGCACGGCACGACCGGCGGTGCCTGGTTCTCGACGATCCCTTCGCCCACCGGCATCGGATAGGGCGGGAAGGCCGGCGGCGCGCCCTCGCCGAAATAGGCGAAGACCAGCCCCATATATTCGCGGGTCGGGTAGGTGCGCATCTGCACCTTGCGGGCAAAGCCCGGGTCTTCGGCCGGCATCTCGACGCATTGGCCGGAGCAGTCGAATTTCCAGCCGTGATAGACGCAGCGTATGTCGTCACCCTCGACCCAGCCGAGATGCATCATCGCGCCGCGATGCGGGCAACGGTAATCGATGACCTGCGCCACCCCGCCCTCGCCGCGATAGAGCGCGAAATCCTCGCTCATCACCCGGATTGGCTTCGCCTGTCCCGTGGCCAGATCTTCGCTGCTATGAACCGGCATCCAGAACCGGCGCATGAACTTGCCGCCCGGCGTGTCCGGCCCGGTCCGCGCGATGTCGAAGATGCGGCGCAAATGGGTGCCGACCGTCCATTCTGAGGGCGCGCTCATCGATATCCTCCCGGTTACTCCGCGGCCGCCGGGGCCGCTCTTTGCATCGCGCCGTGCCCGCCCGCCGGGTAGATGTAGGGCCCCAGCCGCAGGAAGATCACGCAGGTGACAAACAGCATGATCTCATAAACGGCAAAGATCGGCGTGTAGGAATGAAACCGGTCGAAACTGTAGCCGGAAAGCGCCGGCCCAAACCCGACCCCAAGACCGAACATCCCGAACATCGTGCCGTAGATCTTGGCGTAGTTGCGCAGGCCGAAATAGCGGCTGGCGAAAAACGCCATCAAATCGATCTCGGCGCCGATGCCGATGCCGAGACAGATCGCGCCCAGGAACGGCGTGGCGCCCTCGGCATGGCCCATCAAGAGCGCCAGCCCGATCATCGGCGTCACAAAAAAGCCGATCGCCACATAGGGGCCCCAGAAGCGGTCGAGAAACCACCCGGACAGGATGCGCCCGGCGAGCAGCGCGATCCCGGTGCCCGAGAGCGCCGTCACCGCCGCCTCGCGCGCGATGCCGCGATCGGTGAGCAGCGCCACGATGTGCGTCAGCGTGCCGTTGATCGCGATCACGTCGAGGAAGAACGCGATGCCGAGCCCCCAGAACAGCCACGAGCCGAGCGCCTCGCCGACCCTCGCGCCGGGCAGGTTCAGCGCCGCGCCGCGCGACTGCCCGCGCGCCGGCCGCGCCGCGAAATCGGGCGGCTCGCGCACAAAAAGCGCGACCGGCACAAAGGCGAAGATCACCACCGCGACCGCCATCCCGACATACGCCAGCCGAAATCGGCGATCAGCAGCGCCGCCAGCTGCGGCATCAGCGCCACGCCGAGCCCGACCCCGGCCATGCCGATCCCCAGCGCCAGCCTGACCGGCCCCCGTTTAGTGGTCCGGTTGGAATGTTAGTTTAGGGTTGGCCGCGGCGCCAGCGTAGGCCATGCGGCGAGTGCCGGGACGAACACCTCCGGGGCTGGAGCGCGATAGCCGATCGAGGCATGCGGGCGGACC
>DATMLO010000139.1:0-11271 GCA_035570495.1 Allostellaceae bacterium
AGCATTTCGAGCGCCTCGACATCTTCGGCCGTGAAACGCGGCACCTCGGCAAAACGCTGCGCCGAGCGGATGTAGGTGCCCGAATATATGCCGGAGACGTAGCCGGCATGCTCGTTGAAGACAGGCGTGTTGAAATAGGGCTTCTCGCCGACCGGCACCTCGCCGCGGCGGTCGGTGGCGAAGGGCCGGAACAGCCGAGCGAGCAGATCAGGCCGGCGCTTCGCCATCTCGTTGTAGATCGCCATCGAGCTGACGATCGACGACAGCCCGCCCGATTTCGCCGTCTTCAGGCACAAGAGGCCGACGATATCGCACGAGTCTGTGTGGAAATGCTGCCGTTCGGTGGTCTGGTAGGTGCGCACGTTGGGGTCGGTCGTCGCCAGCCCCAAATCGCGGACGTGGCCCAACAAATGCCCCATCGCGTTCTGCGAGCGCGGGTTGCCGAAATACGAGCCGATGGCCCAATAGGCGGCGGCGCTGTCGGCAATCGGCCGGCCCTCGACGGGCAGGCCGCGGATCAGCAAGAAACCGCGGCCGTTCAGCACCTCCTCGCGCATCCTGTCGAGCGTCGGCGCGAGCGTCGGGAGCGCGAAGTCCGCGCGCGTCAAGCCGGCCAAATCGCGTCCGCGCACCTGCGCCACCGCCGCCTCGATCTCGCCGATTTCGGCCGGCGACAGCGTGTAGATCCATTCCTCGGGGCGGCGCGCCAGGTCGGGCCGGCGCTTGGCCATTTCGTTGTAGATCGCCATCGAGCTGACGATCGACGACAGCCCGCCCGATTTCGCTGTCTTGAGGCACAAGAGCCCGACGATGTCGCACGAGTCGGTGTGGAAATGCTGGCGCTCGGTGGTCTGGTAGGTACGGACGTTGGGGTCGGTGGTCGCGACGCCGAGGTCGCGCACATGGCCGAGCAGATGCCCCATCGCGTTCTGCGAGCGCGGGTTGCCAAAGCGCGTGCCGATCGCCCAATAGGCGGCGGCGCTGTCCTCGATCGACTTGCCCTCGACCGGCAGCCCGCGGATCAGCACAAAGCCGCGGCCGTTCAGCACTTCCTTACGCATGCCGTCGAGCACCGGGGCGAGTGTCGGCAGCGCGAAGTCGGCGCCGCTCAGGTCAGCCAGGTCGAGGCCGCGCACCTTGGCGACGGCGGCTTCGAGCTCGGCGATCTCGGCGGGCGAGAGCTGGTAGATCCAGGTCTCCGGATGGCGCGCCAACTCGGCGCCGATCCAGGCCGACGGGCCCTCGATGAGCGGGCGGGGCGGAGCAGCGACTGACATGACAAGTCCTCGAAGTTGCCGGATGATCCCGGTCTTTCTAATCTTGCCTCATAACGGACGGAGGAAACCATGGCCAACGTACCCGGTCTCGTCACCGACCCCGGCAAGATCAAGGGCGGTATCGTCCATGTGCCGGTCGGCAGCAGCAAAATCCCCGCCTATCTGGCGCAGCCCAACGACAACGAGAGCCATCCCGGCATTGTCGTGATCATGGAGGCGTTTGGGCTCGCCGACCATATCTGCGACATCGCCCGGCGCTTTGCCAATATCGGCTACAACGCGATCTGCCCCGACCTCTATTGGCGCGACGGCAACCCGACCGATATCGCCGACTTCGCCACGGTGTTGCCGGTCATGTTCGGGCTGAAGGACAGCCAAGCGGTGGGCGACCTCGAAGCCTCGGCCGATTTTCTGCGCGGGCTCAAGGGCGCGACCGGCAAGGTCGGCGCGATCGGCTTTTGCTCGGGCGGGCGGCACACGCTGTTGTTCGCGTGTTCGAGCCGCAAGGTCGACGCGGCGGTCGATTGCTGGGGCGGGTTTGTCCACCGCGCCACGCCGGACGCCGAGACCACGTCGTCGCGACCGACCAAGGTGCTCGATTTGATGAGCAATCTGCACTGTCCACTGTTTGGTGTGTTCGGCGCCGAGGACCAGAACCCGCCGGTCGAGATCGCCGAGGAGATGAAGAAGCGCGGCGCCGGCAAGGACGTCACGACCAAGGTCTACCCGAATGCGCCGCACGCCTTTCTGGCGGATTACCGGCCGACCTACCGCGAAGGCCCGGCGCACGAGCTGTGGAACGACGCGACGGCGTTTTTCGCGAAGCATTTGAGGTAGCAACGAGCGTCATTGAGAGGAGCTGCGAGGCGACGAAGCAATCTCCCTCGGTAGAGGGCCAAGACGGCTGGAGGTTGCTTCGCTTCGCTCGCAATGACGAACTTTAGAACGGCCGGTCGCCCTCGATGGTGACGCGGAAACCGTGGCGGCGCTGCGGGAAATAATCCCACATCGCGTGGTGCTGGACGCAGCGATTGTCCCAGAACGCGACCGAATTGGGCTGCCAGCGGAAGCGGCACTGAAATTCCGGCGTCTCGGCGTGGCGGCAGAGCATCTCGAGGAGCGCATCGCTTTCGAGCTTCGTCAGCCCGTTGATTCGGGTGGTGAAATTGCCGTTGACGAAGAGCGCCTTCTTGCCGGTCACCGGATGGGTGCGGACGACGGGGTGCTCGGCCTTGGGGAAGCCCTTCTCGCCTGGCGCGTAGCCAAAGCGGCCGCGATAGACCGGCTCGCCGTCATGCGTCGCGGTGAGGGTTTCGAGGAACTGCTTCATCGGCGCGGAGAGCCGGTCATAGGCCGCGTACATGCTGGCGAAAAGCGTGTCGCCGCCGGTCTCCGGGATCTCGGTCAGATAGAGGATGCTGCCCATCGGCGGGTTTTCGTCGCACGACACGTCGGAGTGCCATTCCTCGCCGGCGACATGCTTCGAGTTCTCGTCGGCGTGGATGGTGAGGATTTCCGGGTGCCCTTCGGGCGAATGGCGCGACGCCGGATGCGCCACCAGATTGCCGAACAAACGGCCGAAATCCTTGTGCTGGTCGTGCGTCAGATGCTGGTCGCGGAAGAAGATCACCAGGTTTTCCATCAGCGCGTCGTGCACTTCCTGGAATTGCTGATTGCCGAGCGGGCGCGACAGATCGACCCCGCCGATCTCCGCGCCGATATAGGGCGTCAGCTTGGTGACCTCGATCGTCTGGTAGGGCATGCGATCCTCCCGCGATGCTAATCCGTCGACGATAGCGCTCAGCCGACCGATCGCACAATCCGCGCCGGGTTGCCAACGGCGAGGGTGCTGGGCGGCAGGTCGCGGGTCACGACGCTGCCGGCGCCGACGACGCAGCCATCGCCGATCGTGACCCCGGGCAGCACGATCGCGCCGCCGCCGATCCACACGCCATCGCCGATGCGGATCGGCTTGGCCGCCTCCCAGCCGGCGACGCGGGTGGCGCGATCGAGCGGGTGGTAGGCGGTGTAGAGCTGCACCGCCGGGGCCATCTGCAGATCGTCGCCGATCTCGATCGCCGCACAATCGAGAAAGACGCAGTTAGTGTTGATGAAGCAGTTGCGGCCGACGCGGATGTTGTAGCCATAGTCGCAATAGAAGCCCGGCAGGATGTCGGGATTGTCGCCGACCGCGCCGAATAATTGCCGCAGCAGTTTGAGGCGGCCGGCCTGGTCGTCGGCGTCGGTGGCGTTGTAGCGCGACAGGAGGCGTTGCGCGGCGCGCCGCTCGCCGGTGAGCTCGGGACCGGTCGAGTTGTAGAGCTCGCCGGCCAGCATTTTCGCTTTTTCGCTGCGTTCGGTCATCGCCGCACTCCTCCGTTGTCATTGCGACCCCCGGACAGCCAGCACTTGCGCGCTGTTCCGGGGGGAAGCAATCTCGCGCCGAGTGCGCACCCCGAACGAGATTGCTTCGTCGCTGCGCTCCTCGCAATGACGGGATGGGAAGCATTCATGGCTCGCAAGGAAATGGCGGCCGAAAGCGTCGCCGAGGCGTACCTGGCGCTCTTGGCGGAGCGCGGCGTCGAATACCTCTTCGCCAATGCCGGCACCGATTTCGCACCGATCGTCGAGGCCTATGCGCGGGCCGTGCATTCGGGGCTGCCGACGCCAAAGCCGCTGATCGCGACACATGAGAATGTCGCGATCTCGATGGCGCACGGCTATGCGATCGCCTCGGGCAAGGTGCCGGCGGTCATGGTGCATGTCAGCGTCGGCACCGCCAACGCGCTGTGCGGCGTGTTCAACGCGGCGCGCGAGAACGTGCCGATCCTCTTTACCGCCGGCCGCTCGCCGCTGACCGAGGAGGGCGTGTTCGGCGCGCGCGACACCTACATCCACTGGGCGCAGGAGATGTTCGACCAGGCCGGCATGCTGCGCGAGATGGTGAAATGGGAGTACGAGCTGCGCAACGGCGCGCAGCTCGAGACCGTGGTTGACCGCGCGCTGAGCCTGGCGACGAGCGCGCCGGAAGGGCCGGTCTATCTGTCGCTGCCGCGCGAGGTGTTGGGCGAAAAGATCGCCGGGTTTTCCTATGACAGCCCGTCGCGGCGGATGGCGGCCGCGTCGCCGGGCGCCGACGAGGCGGCGATCGAGGAAGCGGCGGCGATTTTGAGCAAGGCCAAGCGGCCGGTCATCATCACCGCCAGCGCCGGGCGCGAGCCCGGCGCGGTCGCCGCGCTCGGCGATTTTGCCAAGAGTTTCGCGATCCCAGTCGTCGAACACCGGCAACGGCATTTGTCGCTGTCGGCCGCGCACCCGTGTCATCTCGGTTATGACCCGACGCCGTTCGTCAAGGAAACGGACGCCATTCTTGTGCTGGAAATGGATGTGCCGTGGGTGCCGCTGCGCGTGTCGCCACCGGCGGATTGCCGCGTCGTCCATCTCGGGGTCGACCCGCTCTACAGCCGGTATCCGATCCGCGGTTTCCCGTGCGATGTCGCGATCACCGGTGCGGCGCGGTTGGCGCTGCCAAAGCTCGGCGCGGCGATGAAGGTGAGCGGCGGTGTCGTTGCCGAGCGGCGCCAGACCTTGGCCGAGCGGCGAGGCGCGCAACGCGCCGGGTGGAATAAATTGCGCGACGAGATGGCGTCGCAGACGCCGATCCACCCGAGCTGGGTATCGCATTGCCTCAGCGAAGCGCGCTCCGACAATTCGATCCTTATCAACGAATATACGCTGCTCAACGAGCATTGCCCGTCGACCGAGTCGGGCTCGTATTTCGGGTCGAGCCCCGCAGCAGGGCTCGGCTGGGGCGCTGGCGCGGCGCTCGGCGTCAAGCTGGCGAAGCCCGACGCCCAGGTCGTGTGCATCCACGGCGACGGGTCGTACATCTTCTCGAACCCGGTCGCGGTGCACCACGCGGCGCAGATGCACAGACTGCCAATCCTGACCATCGTCATCAACAATGCGATGTGGGGCGCGGTGCGGCGCGCGACGCTCGGCATGTACCCCGACGGCGAGGCGGCGCGGAGCAACAAGCCGCCGTTTATCGACCTCGACGACCTCCCGGCCTTCGAGACGATCTGCGAGGCGTCGGGCGGCTATGGCGAGCGGGTCGAGGACCCGGCCGCGCTGCCCGCTGCGCTCAAGCGCGCGCTTGAGGCGGTCGATGGCGGCCAGCAAGCGCTCCTCAACGTCATCTCGCGCGGCGGCGCGGGCGGGTAGCCACCGCCGGAAGCGCGTGAGGAGGGAGACGAGCCGGCCAAACATGGCGACTCATGTACTCATTTTGTTCTCATGTTCAAGGGGGCGAGCCGTGGAACTTTTTGCACCCCTCTCTGGCGTCATTCCCGCGAAAGCGGGAACCCATGAACACCAGCCTTTGCTAGCCTTGCTCCGTCCGTGTTCATGGGTTCCGGGTTCACCGCTTCGCGGTGCCCCGGAATGACAAGAAATGAAAGCGCCTCCCTTGGTCTCAGCCGCCGGTGACAAGCGAGCACGGTTCCGAAGCTGGCAGGAGCGCGCGCGCAATCCGAGCCAGACCATCCTGCTTGTCGTGGAGGTGTTCCTGCTGTTTGTCGCGCTGCCCTTGGATGCGATCGGTGTACCGATCGCTGCGCCGATCACCTGGCTTCTGCTATTGGCGCCGCTCACCGTCGTTATCCTGGTCGCGCGCCGGCCCATTGCGACGGCGATCATGTTCGTCGGGTTCGCGGCTGCCGTCGCGGGCGTTGCGTTCGGCTGGCATTCGGCGATCGCCGCGAGCCTGCTCAACGGCGGGCTCATCCTTTTATTCTCGGCCCTGACCTGGGTCGTGGGGCACGCGCTCTATGCCCCCGGGCGGATCACCGCCCATCGCCTGCAGGGCGCGGTTGTCGTCTATTTGAGCGCGGCGATCATTTTCGCCACGGCTTACCGGCTCATCTGGGAGCTGATCCCCGGCGCTTTCTCCCATCTTCCGACCGGAGCGAACATCCCGTACGAATTCGGAACGATGCTCTATTTCAGCATCACGACGCTGGCGACGGTCGGCTACGGCGACATCGTCCCGCTTCATCCGTTCGCCCGCAGCCTGGCCAATTTCGAAGCGATCACCGGGCAATTCTATCTTGCCATCACCGTCGCGCGGCTCGTGACGATGGAACTCGAAGATCGGCGCAGCCGCCTGTCGCAGAGAGGCGGCTGCGCCGACGGCTGAACGGTCAGTTCAGACCGCGATGCGGTAGGCGCGGGTGGCGGTGTCGTGGAAGAGGGCGGCGCGTTCGGAGGCCGAATAGCCCTGTGAGAAGCGCTTGAACGCGTTGTAGAGGACCGGGTGCGAGAACGACACCTTGTCGACCGGGAAGTTGCTTTCGAACATGCAGCGGCCGGGGCCGAACTGCTCGATGCAGGAACTCATCAGCGGTTCGATCTGTTGAGCCAATTCCTCGGAGCCGACCGGCTTGTCCCGCAAATGCCAGTCAAAGCCGAAGCGCGGCATGCCGTGACCGCCGAGCTTCAAGAGGACGTTGGGGCATTTCGCCAGCTCGGCCATGCCGGCGCGCCAAGCGGACATAACCTCGTCGTCGCGCCCCGCGAAGCGGTCGGTGCGGTTGAGGCCGCCGAGGTGGTTCATGATGATCGTCACCTCGGGCACGGCGCGGGCGAAGTCGACCATCTCGGGGAGTTGCGGCCAGCAGCAGATCGTGTCGAGCGAGAGACCCATGCGGGCGAGAATTTTGGCGCCGGCGCGAAAGGCGGCGGTCGACAGCACGCCCTCGACCTCGCGGCTCTCGACATGCGGATCGCGGTCCCAGGTGACGATGTGGCGGATGCCCTTGAAGCGGTTGGGGCTCGCGGCCTGCAGCGCTTCGAGCACCGGCGCGGCGCGGTCGCCGAGCTTGAGGTCGACATGGCCGATGATCGTCGCGGCGGCGCGGCATTTTCCGTAGAGCCCGCTGGCGCTGGCGGGGCGAGGCCCTGGACGAACTCGACCTCACCGACCGGTTTCATCTCATTGGGGCCGTCGGCGCGGTACATCGCGCGCGCCTCGATAAAGACGGTCGAGCGGACATTGTGGCCCTGGTCGACATCGGCGATCAGTTCGGGCAGCAGGTAGCGCTGATAGGGGATGCGGCCGAGCCGGAAATCCCAGAAATGATGATGCGGGTCGCAGATCGGCAGGTCGGGTTCGAGCGCCGCTTCCTGGGTCAGCGCGTGCCAGTCGTTTCCTCCGTAGGGCATCGGTGTTCCTCGCGGGGTTTGTTTCGCCCCAGCATAATCCGTGCGGCTCGATTTGCGGCACCCCGCGAACGGGCGTATTTTCGCTCGTGTTATCCGAAGGAGGCGGTGATGCAGTTGACCCCGCAGCAGCTCGAGCAGTTTCGCGAGGATGGCTGGCTCTTCCTGCCCGGCTGCTTTTCCGAGGAAGAGGTCGCGGCGCTGCGCGATGAGGCCGAGAGCATCTACGCCACAAATCGGCAGGAAGTGTGGCGCGAAAAGACCGGCGCGCCGCGCACCGCCTTTGCCGCGCACACCTATAACGAGGCGTTCCGCCTCTTAGGTTCGCATCCGCGGCTGATCCGTCCGGTCGAGCAGGTGTTTGGCGAACAGCTTTATATGCACCAGTACAAGATCAACGCGAAGGCAGCGTTTGAGGGCGATGTCTGGCAATGGCACCAGGATTACGGCACCTGGGCGCGCGACGATGGGATGCCCGAGCCGCGCGCGATGAACATCGCCGTGTTCATGGACGAGGTGATGCCGGTCAACGGCCCGCTGATGCTGGTGCCGAAGAGCCACAAGGAAGGCGTGCTGAAAGCCGGGCACGACCTCGAGACCACCTCCTATCCGCTCTGGACGCTCGACCAGGAGACGGTGACCCGGCTGGTCGACGAGGGCGGGATCGTCGCGCCGACCGGCAAGCCCGGCTCGGTGCTGATGTTCCACGGCAATCTGGTGCACGGCTCGGCGCCGAACATCACGCCGTATCCGCGCCGCATCGTCTATCTGACCTTGTGCGCGTGCTCGAACTACATCAGGAAGCCGACCCGGCCCGAATGGATCGCGCACCAGGATTTCCGGCCGATCGAGCCGGTCGCGGACAGCGCGCTCATCGATTACGCGCAGGCGCACAAGATGGCGGCGGAATGATCGACAAGGCCTGGGTAGCGCTGGGGGTAGCCGCCATCGTGTTGCCGGCAATTGTCTACAGCGGCTACCTGCAACGTTACGTCTATCGCAAGATGTTCAGCGGCGAGGAAATCTTGGACAACCTGAACGACCTCGCCGATGAGGCCAAGGCCAGGGACGCCGCCAAGCAAATCCCCGAATCTTCGGCGAGGTAAACGATGAGCCTCCAAGCCCTCGCACGTCAGCGCGCCGCCGCCGGGAAGCCGATCAAGGTCGGGCTGATCGGCGCCGGCAAGTTCGGCTCGATGTTCCTCAATCAGGCGCCGACGATGGCGGGGGTCGAGATCGCGGTGATCGCCGATCTCGATCCCGACCGGGCGAAAAATGCCTGCCGCAATGTCGGCTGGGACGCGACGCGGATCGCTCGCACCCGCTTGGTCGCCTCGGGCGCGGAGGCCTGCGCGGAGCCGCAAGTCGAGGTCGTCGTCGAGGCGACCGGCGCGCCGCCGGCCGGGATCGCTCATGCCCGTGCCGCGATTGCCGCCGGCAAGCACATCGTCATGGTCAATGTCGAGGCCGATGTGCTGGCCGGGCCGCTGCTCGCCGAGGAGGCGCGGGCGAAGGGCGTTGTCTATTCACTGGCCTATGGCGACCAGCCGGCGCTGACCTGCGAGATCGTCGATTGGGCGCGGGCCTGCGGGTTTGAGGTCGTCGCGGCCGGCAAGGGCACCAAGTACCTGCCGGCCTATCATACGGTAACGCCCGACGATGTCTGGGCGCATTACGGGCTGACCCCGGAAGAGGCGAAACGCGGCGGGATGAACCCGCAAATGTTCAATTCATTCTTGGACGGCACCAAGTCGGCGATCGAGATGGCGGCGATCGCCAATGCCGCCGGGCTTGGCGTGCCATCGGACGGCCTCGGCTTTCCGCCCTGCGGGGTCGACGATTTGCCCGAGATCCTGCGCGGCGGCCGCGCGCTCGAACATGACGGGATGGTCGAGGTCGTCTCCTGCCTGGAGCGCGATGGGCGGCCAGTGTTCCGCGATCTGCGCTGGGGCGTCTACGCTGTGTTCAAGGCGCCCAACGAGTACACGCGCACCTGCTTCAAGGAATACGGGCTCAAGACCGACGCCAGCGGCTGGTACGCGGCGATGTACAAGCCCTATCACCTGATCGGGCTGGAGCTCGGCATGTCGGTGCTGTCGGCGGCGCTGCGCGGTGAGCCAACCGGCCAGGCGACGGGCTGGCGGGGCGACGCCGTCGCGGTCGCCAAGCGCGATCTCAAGGCCGGCGAGACGCTCGACGGCGAGGGCGGCTACACGGTCTGGGGCAAGCTGGTGCCGGCCGAGCGCAGCGTCGCCCTCGGCGCGCTGCCGATCGGCCTCGCGCACAAGGTGCCGCTGCTGCGTGACGTCGCTTGCGGCGCCATCGTGCGCTGGATCGATGTCGCGGTGCCCGACAGCGAGGCAGAACGCGCCCGGCGCGACATGGAGCAGCGCTTCGCGCCGCCGGTCCGCGCCGCCGCGCAATAGCCCGGATTACTGCGCCGGATTACTGGGCGGCCGCGGCGATCTTCTTGCCGGCGCCGAAAGCGGGCATGACCTCTTTCGCAAAGCGGTCGAGGTCTTCGAGTTGGGTTTCGAGCGGCGTGCCGAGCGGGGTCGCGCAGATGACCCGGTCGAGGCCGGGATAGCGCTTCTCGACCGCCTTGAGCTGCTCGATGATGTCGGCGGGGGTGCCGGCGAGGAAACCGCCGGCCTTTACCGCGTCTTCGATCCCCGGCAGCTTGACCGAGCCGGCGAGCACCGGGTTGCGCATTGCCTCGATCTGCTCGTCGCTGAGCGCGCGCACCAGGCGCAACTCGCCGAACATCTTCATGTTCTCTTCGTAGTTCGGCGCGGCTTCCTTGATCGCCTGCTCCTTGCTCGACGCGATGTGGAACTGGTAGCCGAGCGCGAGCTTTTCGCCGGGTTGCAGCTCGACGCCGCGACGGGCATAGGCCTGGCGGAAGCCTTCCATGTGCCGGTCGACCGCGCCGCCCTCGGCCGAGCCGCCGCCGATCACGCCGCTGATGCCGTGCTTGGCCATAAAGTCGAAGGCACGGTCTGAGCCCGATTGGATCGGCTGCCAGCACTCGACCGGGTAGTTGTCGGGCGCCGGGACCAGGGTGATTTCCTTCAAGGTGTAGCCGCGATACGGCACCTCCGGCGGGATCGTGTAGTACTTGCCCTTGTGGCTGAAGGGCTTGCCCTCGAACGACTTGAACATGACGTCGCAGGCTTCCTCGAAAATCTCGCGGTTCGCCGCCTGGTCCATCAGCGGCGAGCCGAAGGTCTCGACCTCGCGGGTGTGATAGCCGCGCGCGACGCCAAAGATCACCCGGCCGCCGGTGAGGATGTCGCACATCGCGTAATCCTCGGCGAGGCGCAGCGGGTGCCACATCGGCGTGACGTTGAAGCCGCAGCCGATGTTGAGGTTCTTCGTCACCCCGCAGAGATGCATCGCCATCATCAGCAGGTTCGGGATGAGTTCGGTGCCTTCCGGCTGGAAGTGGTGCTCGGCCATCCACATCGTGTTGTAGCCGCGCTCGTCCATGCACTTGGCGTAGGAGACGACCTTGTGCACCGCCTTCGCCAGCTCGCCGCGCGAATAGTTGCGCTCGTTGATCGGCGTGCCCTTGTAGCCGAGCTTCTCCATATCGGCGGTGCCGTAATAGGAGCTGTCGAATTTCGTGATCATCGAGGTGTTCCTCCCGAAATGCTGGCATGACTATTGGCCCCGCGGTGGGTTTTGTCCCGCCTAAAGATTGCAGGGCGGTGGCGCGCTGTAACGCCGAGATCAGTGTGGGGTTGAAAGCCAAATCGAACCTTCTTACCTTTGG
>DATMLO010000140.1:0-3381 GCA_035570495.1 Allostellaceae bacterium
CGCCCCCGACACAGCAGCAGACGGCATCGCTCCCCGCGCCGCCCACCGCGGCGCCACCCGCACCGAGCATCAGCCCCGACTATCGCACACTGCTGAGCGGCTGGCTGGAAAGCCACAAGCGCTACCCCGAAGACGCGCGTCAGCGCGGCGAGGAGGGCCGAGCCGTGCTGCGCTTCCGCGTCGACCGCTATGGCAGGGTGCTCGACTACCAGGTGGTGAGCAGCACCGGCTATGGCGATCTCGACCAAGCGATCGAGAACATGATGCGCGGCGCGACGATGCCGCCCTTCCCACCAAGCATGACCGCGCCGGAGATCGAAGTCTCGGTGACAATCCGCTTTGGGCTGTCGCGTTAACAGCCCTTCACACGAAAATGACACGCCGACTGTCGCAAAAAGTGGCAATCGTCGAGGCTTAGCCAGCACAATGCGAGCATGGCCCATTCCAGCACGCACCGCCGAGCGCTCCTGCGACTGATCCCGCTCGTCCTGTTGTTCGGCGCTTCCGTCGCGTTTCTGCTGTGCGGCGGGCGGCAATATCTGACCTTCGCCTCGCTCGCGCAGCACCGCGAGTTTCTCAGCGATCTGGTGGCGCGCGGTGGGGCGCTGTCGGCGCTGGCTTACGTTGCCTTCTATGCCGGGGTGACCGCGCTGTCGCTGCCGGGCGCGATGCTGATGACGATCGCCGGCGGATTTCTGTTTGGGCCCTGGCTCGGTGCGCTCTACGCGCTGATCGGCGCGACGGCCGGGGCGAGCGCTGAGTTCCTTGCCGCGCGCGCTGGATTGTCGGAGTTCGCGGACAAGGCCGGGCCGCGCGTTCAGGGTCTCACGGCAGGTTTTCGCGACGACGCGCTCAGCTACCTGCTCGTGCTGCGGTTGGTGCCGGTCTTTCCGTTTTGGCTGGTCAATCTCGTCGCCGGCGCGAGCGGCATGCGCCTTCCGGTTTACGTCGCGGCGACGTTTCTCGGGATGATCCCCGGCGCGCTGGTTTATGCCGGCATCGGCAGCGGTGTCAGCGATATGATCGCCGCCGGAGGCCACCCCGACCCCTACAAGCTCTTCCGCCCGAACATTCTACTGCCACTGCTCGGCTTGGCGGCGCTGTCGCTGCTGCCGGTGCTATACAAGCGCTGGAACGGGCGGCGGCGCGAAGCGGTGCGGTGATGGCCGCGCTTACCCCTGACCTTTGCGTGATCGGCGCCGGCGCCGGCGGCCTCGCCGTCGCGGCCGGCGCGGCGCAGATGGGGGCGAGCGTCGTGCTTGTCGAGCGCGGGAAGATGGGCGGCGATTGCCTCAATGTCGGCTGTGTGCCGTCAAAATCGCTGATCGCCGCAGCCGCGCTGGTGCATCAGAGACGACGGGGCGCCGAGCTCGGCGTTGCCTCCGGACCGCCGATCGTCGATATCGCGGAAGTCGGAGACAGTATCGGGCGTGTCGTTTCTCGCCTCGCGCCAAACGACTCGGTCGAGCGGTTTGAAAGCCTTGGTGTCACGGTGCGGCAAGCCGAGGCGAAGTTTATCGACCCGCGCGCCGTGCGCGCCGGCGACAGCGAAATCCGCGCCCGGCGGTTTGTCGTCGCCACCGGCTCGTCGCCGTTGATCCCGGCGATCCCGGGGCTCAACCGGGTGCCCTATTTCACCAATGAGACCATCTTCGACAATCGCGAACCGCTGCCGCAGCTCGTCGTGATCGGCGGGGGCGCGGTCGGCATCGAGCTCGCGCAGGCCTATCGGCGGCTCGGCAGCGAGGTCACCGTGATCGACGAGCGCCCGCTGCTGTGGCGCGAGGACCCCGAGCTGGTGGCGATCCTGACGGAAACCCTGCGCGCCGAAGGTGTCGCGCTGTGCCCGTCCGCGGCCATAACCCGCATCGAGCGCGACGGCGACAACATCGCCGTGACGTTGGCGACCGGCGAGCGCATCGCTGCCTCGCATCTGCTGGTCGCCGCCGGACGCATGCCCAACACCGCCGCGCTCGACCTTGCCGCCGCCGGCATCGCCGCGACCCAATACGGCATCACGGTCGATCCGCGAATGCGCACCACCAACCGCCACGTCTTCGCGATTGGCGATGTCGCCGTTGGGCCAAACTTCACGCATGTCGCGCTTTATCAGGCCGGGATCGTGATCCGCAACGCGCTGTTCCGCCTGCCGGCGAAGGCGGATTACCGGGCGATGCCCCGGGTCACCTACAGCGACCCCGAGCTGGCGCAGGTCGGCATGACCGAGACGACCGCGCGCGACGCCTACCGCGCCAAAATCCGCGTCTTGCGTTGGAATTTCGCCGAGAACGACCGCGCCCAGACCGAACGCGAGACGACCGGCATGGTCAAAGTCATCACCACCGCCAGGGGCCGCGTCCTCGGCGCCTCGATCCTCGGTCGCGGCGCGGGTGACCAGATCACCCTCTGGGTTCTGGCGGTCTCGCAAAAACTCAAGATCAGCACGATAGCCAATCTGGTCATGCCCTATCCAACCCGCGGCGAAGCCGGCAAGCGCGCCGCCGGTAGTTTTTTCACCCCGACTCTGTTCTCTCCGCGCACCCGCCGGCTCGTCCAGCGGCTCGCGCGCTTTGGCTGAGGGAGTGAGTGCGATGTTCCTGCGCAGCCTGTCCGCTCGCCTTCTGGTGCTGACGGTGTTCTTCGTGATGCTGGGCGAGGTGCTGATCTTCGTGCCCTCGGTCGCGCGCTATCGCATGACCTATTTCGAGGACCACATCGCCGCCGCGCATATCGCGACCCTGGCGCTGCTCGCCAGCCCGACCGGCAAGCTCGATCAGGCGCTGACCGACGAGCTCCTGGCCGAAGTCGGCGCGCATTCGGTCACGCTGCACCGCCCGGGCGGCGTGGTGCAGATGCTTGACGGCCCGGACGCGCCGACACCCGATCTACGCATTGTCCTGCGCGGCGGCGGCAACATCCCCATGATGATCGGTCGCTCGTTCAAGACGCTGTTCAGCGACGGCAACCGCGTCATCAGCGTCACCGGCGCCTCGCCCTTCGAGCCCGACACCGACGTCGAAATTCTCCTCGACGAGGCGCCGCTGCGAGCGGCGATGTGGCAGTTCGGCGGCCGCATCTTCCAGCTCTCGATCATCCTGTCGCTGATCGCCGCCGCGCTCGTCTATCTCAGCCTGCAATGGCTCCTGGTGCGGCCGATGCGACGGATCACCGCGAGCATGGCCGCGTTCAGCCACGACCCCGAGGATGCGTCGCGGGTCATCGTGCCGCGCGGCGGGCGCGACGAGATCGGCCAGGCCGAAACGGCGCTGGCCGCGATGCAGGAGACCGTGCGTCAGGCCCTGGGCCAGCGCGCGCGGCTCGCCGCGCTCGGCACGGCCGTCACCAAGATCAACCACGATTTGCGCAACATCCTGGCGACGG
>DATMLO010000141.1:0-14804 GCA_035570495.1 Allostellaceae bacterium
CGCCGCCAAAATCATCGTCAAAATCACGCCGCCGACCGCGATCGCGATGCCCTCGCCCGTTTTCCACGACCCAAATTCCCAAATCAAGCCCGGGGACAATCACCCCGCGATCAACATAATGCAGATTTTTCCGATAGACGGAAACGCGGATGCGAATCAAGTTGAAACAACTTCGCGGAACCGCGTTTTTCTAGCGCCTCACACCAACAGGGCGGCCGACCCAATCGGGCCGCGGCAGCGCTGCATGCGCCGCCGCGGCGGCATGCACCCGCACGTGAAGCTCGGGCGGGAACGGGCAAACCCGCCGCGCCTTCAGATCGACATGCAGAAACAGCAGCTCCTGCGTAGCCGCCCGCTCGCCGTTGTCGCGCCGGAACATCTCGTGCGCGAGATGAAGCCGCTTGTCGTCGGCGAAGAGGATCTGGATCGCGACCCGCACCTTGTCGCCAACCAGAAGCTCGCGCTCGTAGCGGTTATGCGTCTCGGTGACAAAGGTGCCGAGATCGGTCCGCCGGCGATAGGCGAGCCCGAGATCGAGCTCGTCAAACATCAGGTCGGTCGCGTAGTCGAACAGCACCGTGTAATAGGCGAGGTTCATGTGCCCGTTATGATCGATCCATTCGGGCCGGACCTCGCCATGGTAGCGATCGAACGGCGCGGGAAAGCTCAACGAGCTAAGCCAGCCCGTAGAGTTGCGCGGCGTTGTCGTGGGTCAGCTTCTGGCGCAGCTCGGGGCTAAGACCCGCCATCTGGCGCTCGATCGCGCTCTTCGAGTTCGGCCAAACGCCGTCCGGATGCGGATAGTCCGACGCCCACAACAGATGGCCTTCGCCAAAGAACGGGATCAGCGCCATCGTCGCGTAATCCTCCTGAAAGGTCGCGTAAATCTGCCGCTTGAACAGCTCGGATGGCTTGGTCTCGAGCTGAATGCCGCCCTTGTCGGCCCAGAATTCCTTGGCCTCCCAGAGCCGCCAGTGGCGGTAATCCAACTCCTGCATCAGCCAAGGCAGCCAGCCAGTGCCGGCCTCGGCCATCACGATCTTCAATTTCGGGTAGCGTTCGAGAATGCCCCAGGCGAACAGATCGACAAACGGCTCGAGGAAATTGCCCATGAAGAACTTGGTGTTCTCGAACGTGCCGGCCGGCTTACCGGCGGCGCGGTCGGACGGCTTGCCGACAAACACGGTGATGTGCCAGCCAATGATGATGTTGGTCTCTTCGAGCGCGGCCCACAATTTCTCCCAGGCCGGGTCGTCGAGCTTGGGGGTGACGTTGGCGATCATCAGCGAGACCTGACGCACCCCGCCTTTCTTGTGGAGACGCATCAGCTCGTCGTAGGCGGCGTCCGGGGTTTCCGGCAGCATCGGCGCGCCGATCAACCGGTGGGGCGCGGCCTGACAGAATTCGAGCAGCCAGTCGTTGTAGACCCGATAGCAGGCGATGCGCAGCGCTGGGTCCTCGGTCGAGATCTGGAAGATCGGGCCGTAGATCACCGTGGCTTGGACGCCGTCGCGATCCATGTCGGCGAGGCGCAATTCGGCGACCGCAGGCCGGCGTTCGCTCTGGTCATGGATGCCGGCGCGGTCGAAGGAATTGTAGAGCGGCTTCACCGGGCGCTTGTTCCCGGTCGCGGGGGCTTTGCCCGTCCAGCTGCCCCAGACCTTGCCGTCGCACATCCACATCGCCTGGCCGTCCCGCTCGGCGATATGCGGGGCACGGTCACGAAATTCCGCCGGCAGACGGGTCGTCCACAGATCGGCCGGCAGGACACCGAGGTCCATGTGGTCGTCGCAGGAAATGAGCGTATTGGCCATGGCGTCGTCCCGTTCGGCGCGCCCGAGGTGGGCGCATCGCCTATCGTAAGACGAGGCTGGCGCGCAGAGAAGCCGCTTATGCGGTTTTGCGGCCGACCTGCTTGAGGTCGGGTAGGAGCACCGTCAGAAGCCCGATCAGGGGCAGATACGCGCAAACATGGTAGACCGTCGTGATGCTCGTCGCATCGGCGAGCTTGCCGAGCGCCGCAGCGCCGACGCCCGCCATGCCAAAGCTGAGGCCGAAGAACAGGCCCGCCATCGTCCCGATCTTTCCCGGCACCATGTCGAGTGCGTAGACGATGATCGCCGACGACGCCGATGCCATCGTGGCGCCGACGCAAACGGTGAGAACCGCCGTCCAGAACAGATCGGCGAACGGCAACATCAGCGCGAACGGGATCGCGCCGAGGATCGAACCCCAGATCACCGCCTTCCGTCCGATCCGGTCGCCGATCGGGCCGCCGATCAAGGTGCCGGCCGCCACCGACGCGAGGAAAATGAACAGGTAAATCTGCGCACTCGCGACCGAGACCTGAAATTTGCTCATCAGATAGAAGGTGTAATACGTGCTGATGCTCGCCTGATAGAACGCCTTCGAAAACACCAGCGACAGCAGGATCACCAGCGACCAGAAGATGCGGCTGCGTGAGAGGTCGGGCGGCGCGACCGCTGAGGCGCGGGTTCGACGCGGCAACGCCCGCTCGCGCCGATACCAATTCCCGACGAGAAACAACACCGCCATCGCCAGCAGCGCCGCCGTGGAGAACCAGGCGACGCTTCCCTGTCCTCTCGGTACGATAATAAACGCCGCGAGGATCGGTCCCATGGCCGAGCCGATATTGCCGCCGACCTGGAACAGAGACTGCGCGAGCCCGTGCCGGCCGCCCGACGCCAGGCGCGCAACGCGCGAGGCTTCCGGGTGGAAAACCGCCGACCCGGCGCCAACCATCGCCGCCGCCAGTAGCAGCGTCGGGTAATGCGTCGCGCCGGCAAGCAGCAGCAAACCGGCGAGGGTCACGCACATCCCGGCCGCCAGCGAGTAGGGCTGCGGCTTGTGGTCGGCGACCAGGCCGACGCAGGGCTGCAGCATCGACGAGACAATCTGCTGGGTCAGCGTGATGAGGCCGATCTGAACAAACGTCAGGCCGTAATTCGTCTTGATCATCGGGTAAAGCGCCGGCAGCAGCGACTGGATCATGTCGTTGAGCAGATGCGAGAAGCCGAGCGCCAGCACGATCGAAAACGCGGCGCCTTCGGCCAGCCGCGACCGCTCCATCGCACTCGACACGACCTGGATCGGTGGAACCGCCGCCACCTCGCCGGACACCTCAGTCGTCGCCATTACCCTTACCTTTTGCCGGCCGGAACCTGCGGTTTCGGCCCGGAGATGATCTCAAATCGTGTCGATTGGACTAACACGAAACGGCGAAACGGCTGCCCGGTTTTTAGCCATGGCAGATATTCCTTCGTCTGGCGGCGAATGTAGTCATCGGGCGCGGTGGCGATGCCCGGCTGATATGAGTCAGTATCGCGCTATCGCCCGTTTCACTTCTCGCGCCGGTCACAGCGCAACACCGCAGGAGGACGAACGATGTTTCGGAGACTATTTCTCGTGCCACTGGTCGCGCTGACCGTATCCACCTGCGCCCCGGCGCCGGCCCCCCCACTGCCACCGTAGGTGCAAGGCGAAATCGCGACCAAACAACTACTCGTACTGATGGATCGCGATCAGAACGGCAAAGTGTCGCGCGCCGAATTCATGGCTTTCATGGACGCGCAATTCAACCAGCTCGACGTCAACCACGATGGGGAGCTCGACGTCAACGAGCTGATGTCGCTGCACTACGGGGCAAGCCATCCCGGAGGGAGTGTCGGAGGGCGCTGAGCGACCGCGATCACCGGTTCTTCCAGCCCGGCGCGCGGCGTTCGGCGAAGGCGCATCACCCCTTTGATTTTAGTCCTGTGTGCCTGGTCATGACCGATTTCGGCCGACGACGGCGATGCCCATCACGACGACGGCGATCCCGACGAAGGTGACGGCGATCCGCCAGAACGGCCAGATCACCGCCGAGCGGCGGGCAAGAACGCCGGTGATCAGGGCGGGCACCACGGCCGCCGCAAAGAGACGCCCGATCGCCTCGCCCGCCATGGGCCCCGGCAGTCCGGCGAATATCAGCAACGCGGCGACCGCGATGCAAAAGGCGACGGCCGCGCAGGCAAAGGCTTTGGCAAAAGGTTTCCTGGTCGGCCCGGCCATCTGTCTTGCTCCCCCCGGTCTTGTTCTACCTATTCGGCCGGTTGGCTTGCGGGGTTCCGCGAAGGCTAAGCCGGCGCGCTGCCGCGCAGACAAGTGCGGTGCAAAACGCGCTTAGGTCGAGCCGGTTTGCGTGCGAAACTACGTAGACGATCGGAAACCAGGGTTGACCCGATGTGAGGGCTATCGTCGCAGCGATCCTCTACAACCTCCGCAACCTGATGCGCTTCGCGGGAAGGGATACGCGCGCACAATTCTGGCCCTATGCAATATTTCTCTTCGTTCTGCAAAGCATCGTCAGCATGGCCCTGATTCTTCCAATCATGGCCAAGGTAATGGTGAAGGCCTTTCAATTCGGCATGCAGCACGCCACGACAAATGGCGGGCAGCTGACTGCCGCCGACCAGAAGGCATTCGTGCAAATCAACAGCGGCATCTATTCGGACATGGGATCGATGATGACGGTGACGACGCCCATCTTCGCGGCCCTGTTCATCATCCTGCTCGCCGCCGCCGTCGCGCGCAGGCTACACGACCGCGGCATGTCCGGTTATTGGGGGCTGATGCCGCTGCCATTTACGGCGTTCAGCATCCTCACCATGCCGAAACTCTTCGCCGCTTTCGAGACTCACCCCTTCAGCTATGGCTGGCCCCCAGGCTTGCTTATCAACAACCTTCTCTATCTCGCCGCATTGATATTGCTGATCGTCCTGCTGGCGCGGCCAGGCGTCGCCGGCGCTAACCGCTTTGGCCCCGTCGTCGCGGATTGGCCTCACTCGCCCTAGCGGTTCTGCCAGTTCGGCTTGCGGCGCTCGGCAAAGGCCTTCGGGCCCTCGATGTAGTCCTGGCTGTCGATATTGGCCTGCACCGCCGGGTAGGTCGTGGTCATCGCCTTCTGCAAAGTCGGCTCATCGAGACTGCGATACACCGACTGCTTCGAGGCGCGGATCGCCATCGGCGAGCATTCGAGGATCAGCGCCGCCCAACGCTTCGCACCCTCAAGCGCCTGCCCCTCGGGCACGACCTCGTTCACAAAGCCCAGCTCCTTGCCCTCGGCGGCCGGGACGCGGCGGCCGGTGAGGATCATGCCGAGCGCGTTCTTCTGCCCGATCATGCGCGGCAGGCGGTGCACGCCGCTGCCGGCGATGAGGCCGACGCGCGGTTCCGGTAGCGCGAAGACCGCGTTCTCGGCGGCGACGATGATGTCGCAGGCGAGCGCGGTCTCAAACCCACCGCCCATCGCCACGCCATTGACCGCGGCGATCAGCGGCTTGTCGAGGTCGAAGCGGTGGCTGAGCCCGGCAAACCCGGTGTCCGGGCGCGGCCCGCGTCTTCCGGCCGCCTGTACTTTCAGGTCATTGCCGGCGGAAAAGGCGCGCGGCCCTTCGCCGGTGATGATCCCGACCCAGAGTTCGGGATCGGCCGCGAACTCGTTCCAAATGCCGTCAAATTCCCAATGCGCCTCGCTGTGCAGCGCATTCATGACCTCGGGCCGGTTGATCGTGACGATGCGGATGCGCCCCTCGTCCTCGACCTTGCAGAAGCGATAATCGGCCATGTTTCCTCCCGTGCGTCGCCTCATGATCCCCCGATCGCGGGCGAAATGACAAACGCAATCCAATCCTCTTTAAGTTGATTTGGATCGCCGCTAACTTAACCTTTGTTATCGAGTATAGGGCGCGGCGAGATGGTGATCGCGAGAAGACTGGTGCTGGCCACGCCGCTGCTGCTGGCGCGGCCGTTGCGGGCGCTCGCCGAGGAGCCCGACCGCCGGCCACCGCTAGCGGACGTCTCGGCGCCACTGACGGCGGGACCGGTCCCGACGCCGCCACAGGCGATCGAGCTGCCAATCCTCATCTACCACCATATCGTGCCTGACCATGCGCCGGGCGTGCTGTTCGTGACGCCGGACGGGTTCGAGCAGCAGCTCAAATATCTCCAGGACAATGGCTACCGGAGCATCTCGTTTACCGACCTGGCGGATGCGCTGAACTACGGCGCGCCGTTGCCCGAGCGGCCGGTGATCCTGTCGTTCGACGACGGCTGGGAGAACCAGTTCCAGTACGGGTTTCCGCTACTGCAGAAATACGGCTTTGGCGCGACGTTCTATATCGTCAGCGGCTATGTCGATCACCCGAATTTCATGACCACCGACCAGCTGCGGACGATGATCGCGGCCGGGATGGTGATCGGCTGCCACTCGCACACCCATCCGTCGCTGCCGAGCCTCGGCGCCGCAGCGCGGCTCGAGAACGAGGTCGCCGGCAGCAAGGCCTGGCTGGAAGATCATTTCGGCATCGCGATCGATACCTTCGCCTATCCTTATGGCGCGTATTCCGCGGCGGTGACGGCGGCGGTCAAGGCCGCCGGGTACCGCACCGCGCGCACCTGCGACACGGGAACTCACGCCACCGCTGACAATCTCGTGACGCTCCCGGCGGTACTGTATTCGCAATACGCCAACCACTACCGCGCGAACGTGGAGCTGGCCACGGCCCGTTAGCGCTGCAATTCGAGGATATCGAGGCCGATATTGCGGTCGGCGAGGTAGATCAGGCCGCGATCGTCGATCTCGACATCGTTCGATTGCGGGCTCGGCCGGCCGCCGCGCGGCTCGGGGATGAACGAGGCGACCTCGCGCGGCGCGCTCGGGTCGGCGACATCGACGACACGCAACCCGCCGCTAAACCAGGCGCAGTAGACGAGGCTGTCATGCATGCGCTCGGCGAACTGATGCGCGCCAAAGCGGCCACCGGGGGTGCGGGCGTAGGGTGAATCGAGTTCGCTGACCTCAAACATCGCCAGCGGCTGCACGCGTTCCCAGTCGCTGACGTCAAAGGTCCACAATGCCGCATGCGGCCGGCCACGTCGCGCTTCGGCCTCGGCGGCACCATAGAACTGGTCCTCCTCGTCGATCGCGACGCAGATTCGCCGGCCGCCGGGACGGAACGACAGCGGCATCACGGTATGCGTAGGCTCCGGGAAGGGCGGGTGGTAGTTGTAGCTCGCCAGCGTGCGCGGCCGGCTGATGCTGGTCACATCGATGACGTGCAGCCCGCCATGCCAGCAGACGGCCCACATCTCGTTGCCAAAGCGCAGCGCATGGTGCAGGCGATGCTGACGCCCCGGCCAATGCGGCTTCTCGCCACCGGCGATGTGCTGTCCCGGCATCCACCAGCGCGAGACTTCGGCGACATGGGCAGGATCACGAATGTCATAGATGACAAGGATGTTGCCGATAAAACCTGTCATCTCAGTTGAGATATACGCGTAGCGCGAGTCCATGTCGAAACGGTGCACGCCGATCCCGCCGGTGCGCTGAAACGCGATCAGCTCGGGCCGCGCCCTGTTCGAGATGTCGTAGAGCTTGAACCCGCCATTGGCGTAGGGGTGCTTTTCGGCCTCCTCGAGCAGCGGGATGTCACCCGGCTCGACACCGAGCTTCTCGGCGAGCTCGACATGGTTCGGCTCGCGGCCCAAAAGCTCGCGGAGATGCGTGCGGGTCCCGGGCAGCGCCTCGGCCTTACGGCCGATGCCGGAATTGTTGCGCTCGGAATTGACGACCAGCAGATCGCCCGCGACCCGCGCCTTGTGGCTGTGAGAGTCCGGCGCGTCGAGCATGATGGTCGAGACGACGCGCGGGTTGGCCGGGTCGGAGACGTCGAGGATCGTCGTGCCCAGCCCCTCCTTGTTGGTGATGTGGCCGACATAGGCGTAATTGCCGTCGACGGTCACCTGCCCCGCGCCCATCAGGTCGAGATGGGCGACGCGCCGGACATTGCGGGCGATGGCGTCGCCGTTTTTATCGGTCATGACAAGGTCGCCAGCGCCGGGCGATTGTTGATCCAGCCGGCCGCCTGCTCATAGGCGTGGCCGGCGCGCAGTACCGTCCCCTCGTCGAAGGCGCGGCCGACAAGCTGCAGCGATAGCGGCAGTCCGTTCTTCGAGAAGCCGCAGGGCTGCGCCATGCAGGGATGGCCGGTGACGTTGAATACCGAGGCCAGCGGCTGCTGACGACGCCACGGCCCGTCATCGGTCTCCTCGAGCACCGGCGCCGCGGCCGGGATGATCGCGGTCAGCAGCACGTCGCAGGTCTCGAACAGCGCATCGACCTTGCGCGTCAGGATGCGGCGCAGGCGCTGCGCCTGGACGTATTGCGTCGCGGTCAGAAAGCCGCCGAGCATCAGCCGCTCGCGGGTGACGCGGGCGTAGAGCTCGGGCCTCGTGCGCAAATCCTTGGCGTGGATCGCGAAGCTCTCGCTGTGCGAGATGGCGCGCGCGACGGCCTGGAATTGCGCGTTGGGCGGGATCGCGACCTCGGTCACCTCGGCGCCCAGGTGACCGAGCGCTTGCGCGGCCTGGTCGAGCGCGGCGGTCTGCTCGGCATCGACCTCACCGTCGCGGTTGAAGGCGCTGCAATAGCCGACGCGCAGCCCCTTCACGCCATCGCGCAGGCGGGCGCAGTAATCGGGCACCGGCACATCGGCCGAGCCAGGGTCGAGGCTGTCGTGGCCGGCCAGCACCTGCAGCGCCAGCGCCGCGTCCTCGACCGTCCAGGTCAACGGCCCGGTCGTGTCGAGCGTATAGCAGAGCGGCGCCACGCCGCGCCGGCTGACGCGGCCATAGGTCGGCTTGAGCCCGACCGTGCCGCAATAGGCCGCCGGCAGGCGGATCGACCCGCCGGTGTCGGAGCCCATCGCCAGCGGCAAGATGCCAGCCGCCACCGCGGCGCCCGAGCCCGAACTCGACCCGCCGGTGAAATGCGCGGTGTTCCATGGGTTACGCGCGGGCGGAAACGGCAGGTCGAAGGCCGGACCACCGGTCGCGAACTCGTGCGTCGCGAGCTTGCCGATGAGGATCATGCCGGCCGCTTCGAGCCGCGCCGTGGTCTCGGCGTCGGCCGTCGCGATGTTGTCGAGCAAGAGCCGCGAATGCGCCGTCGTGCGCAACCCGGCCGCGTCGTAGATGTCCTTGAGACCATAGGGGATGCCGTGCAGCGGGCCGCGCCGGCGGCCGCCCGCGATCTCCTTCTCAGCGCGCGAAGCGGCGGCGCGGGCGCGGGCGGCGGTGATCTCAATAAAGGCGTCGAGCTTGGGGTTGAGCGCCTCGGCGCGCGCGAACGCCGCCTCGGTCAGCGCCACCGGCGACAGCTCGCCCGCCGCGATCTTGCGGCCTGCTTCGGCAAGGGTCGGGAGTGGCTGCGCGCTCATGGCTTGGCCCCCGCATCGAAGCGCGGCATCGACATCGGCTCGTCCTCGTAGGCGAGCGGGTCGTCGAGCACCTTCAGCAGCGCCTGCATGCCATGATAGGCCTCGCGCATCTGTTCCCAGCGCTCGGGCGGAATGGTGACGCCGGCGCGGCGCACGGCGGCGGCGAATTCGTCGTGAGGATCGTCCGGCATGGGGGGCTCCGACTGCGGGAAGAGGGCGCGATCATCGTGCGCTTTTCACGCGAGCGGCTCAAGCAAGCCACGCAGCGCGCGTCGGCGCCGCATCATTGAGTGGACTGGCCATCCCGCGCCAACCGGCACTGTTGCCGGACCGGCCGCGGGACTATGTTGCGCCTCCGTGAGGCCGCCCGGACCGCGGTAGGAGCAAGATGACCCAGTCGCTGGCCGATATCGCCCAGACCATCACCCGCACGGGCTTTGCCTTTGTCGGCGCCGACGACATGCGCGCGGTGCTGGAAGGGGCCGGCCTCAAAGACTGGGGCGCGTTCGCCAAAAGCTGGGGCGATCTCGGCGTCGACACCTACATGGCCGATGGCGGGCGCTATCGCCGACGGCGCTTCGCGGTGTTTCGCGCGACCGCCGAGGGGATCAGCCGCAAGCCCCACCAGCCGCATTACCAGAGCCGCGACTACAACCCGCTCAACGGCGACATCGAGCGCTGGTTCGAGCCGGTCAAGGACGAGATCGCTGGGCACCCGGCGCTGCGCGCGATCCTCGACAGCTGCTTCCGGCTGTTCCACGGGCTGACCCCGGCGGCGACGCGCCCCAATTCCTGGCATGTCGAAACCCACCAGTTCCGCATCGAGGCCAACGGCGCCGAGGCCGGCCAGCCCACCCCCGAAGGCATGCATCGCGACGGCGTCGATTGGGTGCTGGTGCTGCTGATCGACCGGGTCAACATCCAGCGCGGCGAGACAACGATCGCCGATCAGCGCAAGCGGCCGCTCGGCAGCTTCACCTTGACCGACGCGCTGGACGCGGCCGTCACCGACGACAACCGCGTCTATCACGGCGTGACGCCAGTGACGCCGCTCGACCCCAGCTGGCCCGGGCATCGCGACGTGCTGGTGGTGACATTCAGACGGGAGTAGATCGCCGGGAGACGTTGCGCTACTCAGGGGTGAACCGGTAGCCGAAGCCCCTTCCGTCCGAGAGATCGCCCCGATGTCGCCCAAACCTCTGATGATCGCCGCACTGGGACTTTGGCTGGCATGGTCCAGCGCCGGGGCCGCGTTGGGGCAAGATCTAAAGGGTTATTCGGTCGATCTCCGGGCGACCACCGCTCTCACATTTACCGATCTGCAAACCAGACAACATTCGGCGGAGAGGCAAGAGCATCTCAAGGCCTATTTCGGCATGTCGGGCAATATCTTCGACTACTCCGACACCACCAGCAATATCGGCAACACCGAGCATGTCGGAAGCGTGACGGCACCCGGCAAGGCCATAAGCCTGCCGCGTGGCCGAATGCATGCCTGGTCCCCCGAACCGGGGAAGTTAACCCTCATCGAGAAGAATATCGAAGGGTTCGTCATCTGGGCCATGGTGATCGATCCAGCGCTGACGACATGCACCCTGTCGCTGACCTTGCGGCCCGACCCGGGGACCAACAGGGTCATGACGATGCTCTTCGACGGTCACACCGTCCAGCTTCTGACGTTATCGGCTCGGGATGTCGTATGCACGGTCAAGCGTGGCAATATTTTCGCCAATGACCAGTAGCTTTGTGTCGTCACCCAAGACTTGAGGAAGACGTATGACGAATTGGCGCGCCGATCCGCTTCACTGGGGCCATGGGCCTCGCGTGTTCGAGGTGTTTCTGGAGCCGACCTGCCCGCATTCGTGCCGGGCGTTTGGCAAGGTCGACGACCTGCTCGGCCAGGTCGGCGAGGATCGCGTTACCGTCAAGCTGCGCCTGCAGTCGCAGCCTTGGCACATGTATTCGGGCGTCATCACGCGCTGCATCATCGCCGCCTCGACCCTCGACGGCGGCAAGACGGCGGCGAAATCCGTGATGACGGCGGTCGCCGCGCATCGCGAGGAATTCGAGTTCGACCATCATGCCGGCGGCGCGAACATGGACGCGACGCCCAACGACATCATCAGGCGGATCGAGCGCTATAGCGGCGTCAATGTCGCCGAGGCCTTCGCGATCCCCGATCTCGACCGCGAGGTGAAGTGGCACAGCCGCTATGCCCGCCAGAACGGCATCCATGTCTCGCCGACCTTTATGATCGACGGGATGGTGCAGGCGGACATGGGCAGCCGTGACCCGGTCGAGGACTGGGCGGCGCGCCTCCTGAAGGGCTGATTTACCGCGGGCGGGGACAGGCCGGCGTTTGCCGGCCCATCCTCCGATCGCCTCAGGCCAGCACGATATCGGGCACCAACTCGGTGCCGCGGGTTTCCGGGCTGACCAGCATCGCCAAGACCAAAGACACCGACGCCACCGTGGTGCCGATCAGCATCGGGATCGCGAAGCCCATATGCCATGACGTCGCGAAATAGGTCAGCACCGGCCCGACCAGCCCCCCGAAAATGGCACCCTGGTGGTAGCAGAAGCCGGAGGCGGTCGCCCGCACCTCGGTCGGGAAGCGCTCCGAAAGGTAATGCGGCCATTGCACATGCATCCCGCCACCGCCGAACCAGCCCTGCAAGGTGAAGAAGATGACGATCATCGTGTAATTCGTCGTCACCAGGTAAAGGGGGGCGACCGGGATAGTCAGTAGCGCCGTCCAGATGATCGCCCGCCGGCGGCCGACCCGGTCCGCGTACAAACCCCAGAACGCCGCCGAGAGGAAGAACATCAGGCTCGACAGCATGACCGGCAGCGCGACGAGCTGCGGACTGAGACCGAGGTCCTTTTGCAGATAGGACGGAAACATCCCGCCGACCGAATAGCCGACGACAAAGGCGCTCGCCATCATCCAGCACGCGGTCAGCGTGTTGCCGAGCACCTGGCGCTTGAAGATGCTGAACAGCGGGGTGCGGAATTCACGGCCCTGGGCGCGCTGCAGCCGCCGGTTTTCGAGCCAGACGGGCGGCTCTTTGACGTAAATGCGGATATAGACGATCGACAGCGCCGGCAGGACGCCGATCCACAGCAGGCCACGCCAGCCGATCGAGGTGTAGAGCAGGCCATAGGCGGCGCTCGACATGAGGGCGCCGAGACCCCACGACCCCTGCAGCACCGCGCCCATAAAGCCGCGCGAGCGCTGCGGCCAGGATTCCATCGCCAAGGCGGCGCCGGCCGGCCATTCGGCGCCCATGCCGATCCCGAGCAGCGCGCGAAACACGAAGAGGAACCAGAAGCCCGGGCTAAACCCCGCCGCGAAATTGCACAGCGAATACCAGGCGATCGAGATCATCATCGGCTTCTTGCGGCCGATCCGGTCGGCCACCCAGCCGGAGGCGGTGGCGCCGACAAGGCGCATCCACAGCGTGATCGCGAACACCGTCGTCACGGCGGTCAGCGGGACCTGAAACTCCTGCGAGATCGGCACCATGATCATCAGGAAAATCGTGAAATCGAACGCGTCCAGCGTCCAGCCGAGCCAAGCCGCCACCCAGGCGAGCCATTGATCCTTGGTCGGTTCTTTCCACCACGGAATTGGATTTGCCGACGCGATCGACGCCATGACTGATCTCCCTGCTCACACCGGCCCTTTTGGGCTCTGGAGAGTTCAGCCTAATCGATTGAGGACGGAATGTCGCATCTAAAAGCGCCGCATGTGTGGACTTGAAACTGGGCAAATATTCTTCATGTGTTCACGCTAACGAACGGCAGTGTTTCACTCTGAATTTCGGCGCACGACATGAACCGGAGGATGGATGATGGAACGTCTTGCTCAATGTCACTGCGGCTCACTGCGCGCGAGGACATCCGGTGAACCCTTGGCGGTGGCGATATGCCACTGCAAGGCATGCCAGCGCCGGACGGGGGCGCTCGCGGGCAGCGTTGCTGCTTTCGAGAAGGCAAAGGTCGCGATCGCGGGCGACACCAAGGTCTTTGATCGGCATGGACAGTCTGGAGGGAAGGTTCGCTTCTATTTCTGTCCCAACTGTGGAACATCGCTGTATTGGGAAGCTGATGCGCGACCGGGCTTATACATCCTTGCGGTCGGAACATTCGCTGATCCGGACTTCCCGCGTCCATCGGTGTCGATATTCGAGGAAACGAAGCACAGCTGGACACAGCTTTCGGATGGAATGAAACATTTTCAGGGCGCGGTGATTGCCGAGAATTGAGTGCCCAGCAGGCGGATCGCACCACCTGTTATTTCCGTCGATAACGGGCGGATACCAGGCGGTGAACCGCCTGATAATTTGCGATGCTGGCGAGAGCGCGGCGCTCTTGCGCTGGCGCGGAGATTGCGCGGAAGATTGCCCGAGCTGGAGGGCGACGACATGACCACCGCAGCCGAAAACGAATTCCTCACCCGGATCGGCCCCGGCACACCGATGGGCACGCTGTTGCGGCAATACTGGATCCCGGCCTGTCTGGCGTCGGAGCTCAAGGCGGACGGCGCCCCGCTGCGGCTGATGCTGCTCGGCGAAAAGCTGATCGCGTTCCGCGACAGCGCCGGGAAGATCGGCATCTTCGACCATCGCTGCCCACATCGCTGCGCCTCGCTGTTTTTTGGCCGCAACGAGGAAGGCGGGCTGCGTTGCGCCTATCACGGCTGGAAGTTCGACACCGAGGGCAACTGTCTCGACATGCCCAACGTGCCGGGCGAGCACGACCTCGCGAGCCATGTGAAGGCGCGCGCCTACAAAGCGGCCGAGCGCAACGGTCTGGTCTACGTCTATATGGGCGAGCGCACGCAAGCGCCGCCACTACCGGCGATCGAGGCGCTGCTGTCGCCGCCCGGGGAAACCGCGCTTTTCTGCCGCCAGCGCGAATGCAACTGGCTGCAGGCCTTGGAGGGCGATGTCGACACCGCGCATTTCACCTTTCTCCATGTCGGCAAGGTCGCGCCCGACGAGGTCGACCCCAACCACATGGAGCGCTGGCAGCTGCTCGATCGGGCCGCGCAGTATCAGGTGAAGACGGCCGATTGGGGCACGATGTACGCCGCCTTTCGGCCGGCGACACAAGGCCATTACTACTATCGCTACGCGCATATGGTGATGCCGTTCTGGACGCTGTTCCCGAACGGGCCGATCGCCGGCAACATCCTGGCGCAGGGCTGGGTGCCGATGGACGACACCCACACCATGGTCTTCACCTTGATGTGGAAGGGCGCGACCCCGCCGCTGCTCAACAAGCTCGATGGGTCGCAGATCCCGCATCTGCTCCGCGAAAGCCCGATGCAGCCCAACACCACCGACTGGTTCGGCCGCTGGCGGACCGTGGCGAGCGCGGAGAACGACTATTTGATCGACCGCGACATGCAGCGCACGGAAAGCTTCTCCGGGATCAGCGGGCTTTTCCCGCAAGATTCGGCGATGACCGAGAGCATGGACGCGATCGCCGACCGCACGCTCGCACATCTCGTCCCGAGTG
>DATMLO010000142.1:0-49101 GCA_035570495.1 Allostellaceae bacterium
CCTGAGCCTGAGCCTGAGCCTGAGCCTGAGCCTGAGCCTGAGCCTGAGCCTGAGCCTGAGCCTGAGCCTGAGCCTGAGCCTGTCGTCGCTGGACCAAGCGCGGAGCCCTCCGAGCTATCGCCAGAGCCATCGCCCCAGCCGGAGCCGGGCATCACCAGCCCGATCGCGGAGTCATCCGCACCATCCCCGGTGGCGGAGGCCCTCGCGGAGCCCACAGCCAAGCCGCATGACACTGCGCGACCGCGACCGCCGCAGCCCGACCCGGCGATCCCGGGCGCGCTCGAAGCCTATGAGCAAAAGGATTTCGCCACCGCCTTCAGCCTGTGGCATCGCGCGGCGCGCGCCGATAACCGCGAAGCGCAATACCGCCTCGGCGAGCTTTACATGCGCGGCCACGGAGTGTTGCCCAATGCCGCCGATGCCGCGTTGTGGTATCGCCGCGCCGCCGAGCAGGGGCATCCAGAGGCGCAATACCAGCTGAGCCTATGCTACCAGTACGGCCGGGACGATCGCGGCTCGGGCGGCGTCGCCGACTGGTATCGCACCGCGGCAAGCAAAGACAAGAACGCCGCCGACGGCGATCTCGACCTGCTGTTCCCGAACGGGGTGACGGTCGAGCGCGACGAGCCAGAGGCGTTCCGCTGGGCGCTCCAGGCGGCCGAGCAAGGGCATCCGGCCGCCCAGGCAAACCTGGCGATCCTCTATTCGCGCGGCATCGCCTGCGAGGTCGATTACGACAAAGCCCGGTACTGGTACGAGTGCGCCGCGGACAATGGCAATGCCGAAGGCCAATTCGGACTTGGCGTGCTTTACGCCAACGGATTTGGCGTCGAGACCGACCTCGCGAGGGCAGCGGAGCATTACCGCGCGGCCGCGGACAATGACCATGATGGCGCACAGCTCGCGCTCGGCCTGATGTATCTCGCCGGCAATAGCAGCCTCGGGCGCGACCCGGTCAAGGCGGCGGCGCTGTTCGAGCGCGCCGCCGAGCAGGGCAACGCCCGCGCCCGGTTCACATTAGGCATGATGAACTGGCACGGCGACGGCATCCCGCAGAACCTCGTCGCCGCCGAGACCTGCTTCCGGCAGGCGGCGCGGGCCGGACATGCCTCCGCGGTCATGACGCTGGCGCAGATGTACAGCGCCGGACAGGGCTCGACCGCGAACAAGTTCGAGGCGGCGCATTGGTATCGCGTGGCGGCCGATGACGGGATCGCCGATGCGCAATTCGCCGTCGGCACGTTCTACGCCCGCGGTGAAGGCGTCGCGCCGCGCATCGGCGAGGCCGCGAGGTGGTTCGAGCTCGCCGCCAAGCAGGGCCACGTACTTGCCCAGTTCAACATCGGCACATTCTGTCTCAGCGGCGGCGGCGTCGAGCGTGATCCCGCCCAGGCCGCCGAGTGGTTCCGGCTCGCCGCCGAGCAGGGCATGACACGGGCGCAGGTCAGGTTGGCCCAGCTCTATCTCGCCGGCGAAGGCGTCGCCGCCGATCCGGCGGCGGCGGCGGACTGGCTCAAGCGGGCGGTCGCGGCCGACGATCTCGACGGGATGCTGGCGCTGGCCCAGCTCTATCTGCACGGGCAGGGCGTCGCGCAGGACCGGGCGGAGGCTGAGGCGCTGATGACCCGGGCCGTCGAACGCAATCATCTGCCGGCGCTGCTGCAGCTCGGTCATCTGCGGGCGCAGCAGAGGCGAGGCGACGACGCGATGCGGCTTTATCGCGCGGCCGGCGAGGCCGGTCTGCTCGATGCGCAGCTGTTTCTCGCGCAGCTCTACGCGCGCGGGCAGAACGTCGCGCGCAGCGACGAGATGGCCGCGGTGTGGTTCCGGCTCGCCGCCGAGCAGGGGCATGCCGGGGCACAGGTGCAGCTCGCGGTCATGTACTGCACCGGCAAGGGCGTCGCGTTCGACCTCACCGAAGCGGTGAAATGGTATCGCCGCGCCGCCGAACAGGGCGACCGGCTGGGCCAGTACAATCTGGCGGTGATGCTGGCCAAGGGCGACGGCGTCGAGCAGAACCTCGAAGAAGCCTTTGGCTGGTGCGGCAAGTCGGCGGCGCAGGCCATGCCCGAAGCGGAAATGATGCTCGGCGACCTCCTGCTCGCAGGCCACGGCACCAAGACGGACCCGGCGGCGGCGCGCGGCTGGTACGAGAGGGCCGCGGCGCACGGCCTCGCCGCGGCGCGGGCTCGGCTCGCCAATTTGCCGGCAAGCCGCTGAACGCTCTCTAGCGCTTCAGATAGACGGTGCCGCCCTCGACGCGGCACTCATAGGCCGGGATGTCGGCCGAATAGGGGCCGTCGACGTATTTTCCGGTGCGGATGTCGAATTGCGCGAAATGCAGCGGGCATTCGACGATGCAGCCGGTCAGCGTGCCGCGCGACAGCGGCGCATTGCGGTGGCCGCAGACATCGCGCAACGCGTAGAAGCCGCCATCAACATGCGCCAGCACGATACGCTCGCGCTCGACAGCGACGAAAATCATCGTGCCGGGCGCGACATCCGCCACTTTGGCGACCGCGACAAAGCCCTCTTCCATTGCCCCTCACCCTCCCATCGCTAGCGCGATAGGCCCCTCCCTCTCCCGCAAGCGGGAGAGGGGTTTCATTTGCCGTGCCCGGGGAGGTCAGGCAGCCAGGTCGAAGCCGAACATCCTCGCGGCATTGGACGAGGTGATCTTTTGCAGATGCTCGTCGGGCACGCCCTTGAACATGCGCTGGATGAATTGCTGCGAGCGCGGGAAGGTTGCCTCGGCATGCGGGTAATCGCTGCCCCACAGCATGTTCTCGACGCCGATATGCTCGCGCAGCTGGACGCCGAGATCATCCTCCATGAACTCGACGAACATGTTCTTCTTCCAGTAGTCGCTCGGCATCAGGCCCTGCTCCGAGCGCCAGCCCTTGGTGAAAACCGGGCGCTCGACATAGGTGAAGTCCATCTGCTTCAGCCAATGCGGGATCCACGACGCCTCGTGCTCGACCGAGCCGATCTTGAGGCCTGGGAACTTGTCGAACACGCCGGCAAACAGCATCGAGCCGAGCGAGTAGCGCACCCAATAATCGGTCGTCGAGCGGCCGGCGCCGGTGAGCTCGGTCAGGTCCATCGTGAACTCGTTGGCCGGAACGCCGTTGCGCGGCGTGCCGATATGCATCAGGAGCGGGTGTTTCAGCTCCTGCGCCGTCGCCCAGAACCTGTCGTAGATCGGGCTCGAATAGGGCTTGTTAGGCTGCGGCGAGACCGGGATGAACGAGCCGACAAGCCCCATCTTGGCGACGCGCTCGAGTTCAGCGGCGCCGACATCCGGATCGTCGAGATTGAGCATCGCGATGCCCTTCAGCCGCCTCGGGTGCGGCTTGCAGAAATCGGCGATCCAGTCGTTGTAGACCCGGCAGATCTCGTTGAGCAGCTCGGTGTCCGGAACGCGGTACCAGAATAGACCCTGGCTCGGCTGCAGCACCGAACCCCAGATGCCGTCCTCCTCATTCTCGACGAGCATCGCGTCGGCGTTGTAAGCGCCCTTGCGGACGTCCTCCCAGACGCCGAGAAAATCGATCGCCGAGGGGTCTTCGAAGCGCTGACCGGCCTGGATCACCGCGCCGAGCGTCCCAACCTGCTGGCCCTCCAGCATCCAGGCGTCGAATTCGCGCCCGGTGGGCGTTTTGCGGCGCTCCATATGCGGCGCGCGCTGCCGCAGTTTTGGCGAAAAGCGTTCGGTGTACATGTCCGGCGGTTCGACGATATGGGAGTCCGCCGAAATCAGTTTCCACGACGCCATGCTGACCTCCCTCTTCTATGCCGGCGACCGCCGGGGGTGAACGCGTTGGTGACAGCTCCCTTCCGAGAGCTTTTTGTCTTTGTGGTTATTCCGCCGCGGCGCGAGCCGGCGACTTGGTTGCCGCCAGCACTGCCGCCGCTTCCTTCGCGACGCGCGTGCCGGCAAAGAAATTCGGGCTCTGCCGGCCGAACAGACGCACGACATTGGCAAAGGTGAAATCGCGGAAATCGGCGGCCGTGGCGAGCCCGTCCTCGACCATCTCATACGCCTCGGGCAGCACCCCGGTCATGTCGGGCACATCGAAATGGCCGACATCCGACGAAAAGATCGCATTGAGCCGCGCGCCCAGCGGGTTCGCCTTGGTGTTGAACGCCCAGATATTCGACGGGTCGTCGGCCTCGCAGCCGAAATAGAACGGCTCGACATAAAGATCGTGCCAGTCTTCCTTGCGGCTGATCTTGCACGCCGCATAGTCATCGAGATCGGCGACGCCACCGGTCAGCTTCTCGTAGCCGGGGGTCGGCCAACCGTCGCGTTCCTTGAGTGCCGCGACAAATTCCGAGCCGCCGTATTTCTCGGCCATTTCCATCAGCACGCCGCGGTCGAGATTGCGCGGATCGGTCTCCTCGAGACCTTGCCGGCTGCGCTTTTCCCAATGCGACAGCAAATCGCCATAGAGCATGCATGCCCAGCCCGAGCCGCCCTCGAGGAAGGAGATGTTGAGGCCCGGAAAACGCCGCGTGACGCCGCCCAGGAACATCGCCTTGCACGCCGCGTGGTTCGCGGCGGCGAAGTGGCCAACGTGGTTGTAGGTGAAGTTCGACGGCGACAGCCTGAGGCCGGCGCGGCGAGCGCCGCTGTGGAAGCTGGGGGCGATGCCGAGCTCGAGGCACTTCGCCCAGACCGGATCGTAATCGTAGCAGCTATCCATGCCGATCACGTCCTGCCACACGGCGAAGCGCTTGGCGTCGCCGGCGCCGTCGACGCCGGTCAGCGGCCGCTCCATCAGGCTGCCGAACATCGCGACCTTGTAGCCGAGCTGCTTGACCGCGAATTCGAGCTCGGCGATTGCCTCTTCCGGCGTGTGCATCGGGATGATCGCGGCCGGTGTCATCCGGTCGGTAAAGGGCCGGAAATAATCCATCGTCACGACGTTGTAGGCCCGGCTCGCGGCGCGGCGGCCTTCGTCGTCGGCGACCCGCGGCACGCGCAGCCCACCGGTCGGGTAGATCACCGCGAAGTCGAGGCCCAGCTCGTCGAGCCGCTCGTTCAACAGCTTGGGGAACATCGCGGTTGCGCGGTCGAGCGTATTGCGCTCGGGGTTCGACCAGAAGGCCTCCTGGCTGACGCCCTTGGCGCGGCGCTCGGCGACAGTCATCGACAAGGCGCCCGCGGTGCCGTTGCCAACGGCGCTAAAGCCCCGCACCGCCGCGTCGCCGCCGACCTTGCGCAGCTGCTCGTGGAACACCGGACCCCACTCGATCCAGTGGCCATCGGCGTCGATGACCGGGTGGTCGAGGCGCGACTTGATCTCTCGCGGGGTCAGATGGGCGCTCACAGGGCCTCCTGTTGAGCCCCGGCGTCCAGTCGGTCTGGCGTGGGGTCCGCCGGGGGTTCAGGATGCGACGGTACGGCGCACCCCGAACCCCGTCAAGAAGTCGTAGCGCTGGCTTACTTCGCCGCCGGGTCTACTTCACGGTGCTGCCGTCATAGGGCGCCACGACCGTCCCTGTCTTAAAATCGGACGGCTCGAGGATCACCTCGTTCGTGGCGTCCTTGAAGTCGTCGAGCGTGTTGCCCTTGACGCCCTGCCACTGCACTTCGATGACACGCGATTTCGCCCACTCACCGTCCTTGCCGAAGGCGATATCGCCGACAATCGTCTTGAACGAGTTGGCGTGCATGTAATCGGAGATCTTGGCCTGGTCGAGGCCCTTGGTGCCCTCGATCGCGTCGCCGAGGATTTCAAGGTAGGCATAGGCGAACGGCGCCAGATACCAGCCCAGCGGATCGACGCCCTCGGCGCCGGCCTTGGTTTGGTATTCCTTGAGAAAATCGAGGATGCCGGGGAACTGCATCGTCTTCGCGGGGATCCACCAGTCGTAATCGACGACGCCGTTGAGCTTCGTGCCGAACTGCAGCTTGATCGGGGTGAATTGCAGCCCGACCATGCCGCCGCCGAACAATCTTGTCTTAAGCCCGGCTTCGGTCGCCGCGCGCAGCATGCCGACCGAGCCCGGCGGATAGGACGCGACAAACACGAGGTCAGGGTTGGTCGCCTGGATTGCGTGAACGATCGGGGTAAAATCCGGCGTGCCAGGCGGATAGGTCTTGTCGTAGACGATCTCAAGCCCGTCTGCTTTGGCGATGTCGTGGATCGCGCCGGACGCGTTCTTCGGGAACTGCGAGTCCTCGGCGAGGATTGCCAGGGTCTTGGGCTTCGGATCGGCCGCCATCGCCACCTTGAAGAACGGATCGCAGAAATTGCGCGCCGCGTCCTGGCCGCTCGGCAGCATCGAGAAGTATCGGTCGTAGTGGAATTCTTCGTTCACCGCGAGGCCGAACAGGCCGAAAAACGTCATGTTGTGCTGGATCGCGATCGGCATCGCCGGGGCGATCTGCGCAGTGCCGTAGCCCGAAACGATGAAGTCGACCTTGTCAACGTCGATCAGCTTGGTATAGAGCGCCGGCACCGTCGCCGGGTTGGACTGGTCGTCGTAATAAACGAGTTGGACCGGCCGGCCGAGCAGCCCGCCTTTGGCGTTGACCTGGTCGCGCCACATCTCCATCGCGAGGAGCGCCTGCTTGCCGCCACCGGCCAGACCGCCGGTCAACGCCATGCCAAAGCCGATCTTGATCGGCTGCTTTTCTTGCGCCTGTGCGCCGGTTATCGCGATCGCGCAAAGCATCAGGGCCGCCAGGAGCCCGCCGCCGAGCCGCTTCCGGATCATTTCACTCCCCCTTCATATTATCATTAGCTGTCTCATCCTGGCATGCGGCCAAGGCAAACGCCAGGGCGCGCGCCCACAACCTATTGGCGCAGCAAGTGCCGCGCGATGATGACGCGCATGATCTCGTTGGTACCTTCAAGTATCTGATGAACCCTGAGATCGCGCAGGTAGCGCTCGATCGGAAAGTCCTTGAGATAGCCATAGCCGCCATGCAGCTGCAGCGCCTCGTTAGTGACGTGAAACCCGGCATCCGTGGCGATGCGCTTGGCCATCGCGCAATGCAGCGTCGCCTGCGGATCGTGATTGTCGAGGCTCACCGCGGCGCGCCACAGCAGCAGCCGCGCGGCGTCGAGCTCGCTCGCCATATCGGCGAGCTTGAACTGCAGCGCCTGAAAATCGGCGAGGCGCTGACCGAACTCGCGGCGCTCCAGCATATAGCCACGCTCCGCCTCATAAGCCGCGCGCGCGCCGCCCAGCGAGCAGGCGCCGATATTGAGCCGCCCGCCATCGAGCCCCATCATCGCGATTGCGAACCCCTCGCCTTCCTTGCCGAGCCGGTTGGCGACGGGGACGCGGCAATCCTCGAAAATCACCGCGCGCGTCGGCTGCGAGTGCCAGCCGAGCTTCTCTTCTTTCTTGCCGAAGCTGAGGCCCTTTGCGCTCTTTTCGACCACGAGGCAGGAGATGCCCTTGGGACCACTCTCGCCGGTGCGCACCATCGCGACATAGATGTCGCTTGAGCCGCCGCCCGAGATGAACGCCTTTGAGCCGTTGAGCACGTAATCGTCGCCGTCACGCCGCGCGGTGGTGGCGAGCGCCGCCGCGTCCGAGCCGCTCCCCGGCTCAGTGAGGCAATAGCTGGCGAAATGCTCCATCGACATCAGCTTTGGCAGAAACTGGGCACGCTGGTCGCCCGAGCCGAAGCGGTCGATCATCCACGCCGCCATGTTGTGGATCGAGAGGTAAGCGGCGGTCGAGGCGCAGGCCGCTGACAGCTCCTCGAAGATCAGCGTGGCGTCGAGCCGGGTGAGTGCGCTGCCGCCGAACTCATCCCCGACGTAGATGCCCGCAAAGCCGAGCGCCGCCGCGGCGCGCAGCGCGTCCACGGGAAATTCTTCGCGCGCGTCCCAGCCGGGTGCGTGCGGCAGCCATTCCGCGCGGGCGAAATCGCGCGCCGTTTCCTGAAAGGCGCGCTGATCTTCGGTGAGGGTGAAGTCCATGGTGAGGAGATTACCGCATCGCATTGGGGTTTGGTGCGTCCTTCGAGACGGCCGCTTCACAGCCTCCTCAGGATGACGATTTTCCGACCGCCATGCTCACCCCGCCGTGATCCTGAAGAGCGCCGACAGGCGCGTCTCGAAGGACGCAAAGTCCAGCTTGCAGCCCATGTTCGCCGCAACATCTTGTAGGGTTCTCGTTTTAGCCCTACGATCCACGGCGTCCGAGGAGATGCAGATGGAAGCCCTGATTGCCGCGCTGCTGCTGATTATCGGCCTTGGCGTTGGCGCCGCCGCCGCGTGGTGGCTGCGCGGCCGCGAGCTCGCCGCCGAGCGCGAGCATGCGGCGGCGGTCGCCGCGGCCGAGCGGCAAGCCTTTGACGAGCGCGTCGAGCACAGCCTCAAAACGTTCGCGGCGGAGGCGCTCGACGGCAGCCAGAAATCATTCCTCCAGCTCGCCGAGCAGGTCTTCGCGCGACACAAGGAAGGTGCCGACAAGACCCTGGAGGCACGGCAAAAGGAGATCGCCGCGCTGCTCACGCCGATCAGCAAGAGCCTCGAGGATTACCGCACTGGCCTGGGCGAGATCGAAAAGGCCCGCGCCGCAGCCTATGGCGGCCTGTCCGAGGAGATGAAGGCGCTCGTCCAGATGCAGGCTGATGCCAGCGCGCAGACCCGCAAGCTGGTCAACGCGCTGCAGGCCGCGCCGAAGACACGCGGGCGCTGGGGCGAGCACCAGCTGCACAATGTCATGGAGCTGGCGGGGATGTCGGCCTATGTCGATTTCCTGCCGGAGCAGACCTACGCCGGTGATGACGGCCGGCTGCGCCCGGATGTCATCATCCGGCTGCCTGGCGAGCGGCGCATCGTCGTCGACGCCAAGACCTCGATGGCCGCCTATCTCGACGCGGTCGAGGCGGCGGATGATGAGACGCGCGAGACACATCTGCTGGCCCATGCGCGGCAGCTGCGCACGCACATGAAGCTGTTATCGGCTAAGCAATACTGGGATGCTTTGCCCTGCACACCCGATTTTGTCGCGATGTTTATCCCCGGCGAGAATTTCTATGCCGCGGCGATCGAGCGCGACCCGGCGCTGTTCCAGGATGCGATCGAGGCCAAGGTGCTGATCGTCACGCCGACCACCCTGATCGCGCTGGCGAAAGCGATCGCGATCGGCTGGCGGCAGGAAAAAATCGCCGAAAATGCGCGGCATGTCGGCGAGCTGGGACGCGAGCTCTATCGCCGGCTGGCGACGATGGGCACCCATGTCGCCGGGGTCGGCGCCGGGCTCGACAGCGCCGTCAAGCGCTATAACGATCTGGTCGGCAGCCTCGAGAGCCGCGTGTTGACGCAGGCTCGCCGCTTCACCGAACTCGAACTCGACGGCGCGCAGGAGCCGCTGGCCGAGCTGAAGCAGGTCGAGACGCAAATCCGCCCGCTGCGCGTCGCCGACGCGGTCACGCGCGACGCCGAAATCATCCCGCTCGTCTCCGGTGAGCGCAATCAGGGCGGCGAATAGCCGGAAGCTTCACCACTCTTTAACGGGGTTTCGCTCAAACTCGCGTTAGTTTTTGCACACTGGTCGCGAGCAGATGAGCGAAACGACCCTTTTCCTCGTTACGGGCTGCCTGTTGCTGGCGGCCGTCCTGATCCCGGTGCCGCCGCGCGGGCGCATGATCCTCTGGGCCGTGATGCTCGGGCTGATCGTCACCCTGTGGGCCGGCGTGACCCTTGGCGACTTCGCACCGCTGCAGTAGCTAGGCGCTGCCGCCCTCGACCCGGTGGCCCTCAGCGCGCCAGCGCAGCATGCCGCCATTGAGGTTCGCGATCTCGCCAAACCCCGCCTGCTGGAGGATCGCCACCGCCTGAGCCGACCGGCTGCCGGCCCGGCACACCGCGATAATCGGCCGGTCGCGCTTGAGCTCATCGACCCGTTCCGCGAGCTGGCCCAAGGGGATCAACACCGCCCCCTCGATATGGCCGAGCGGCCCGGTAAACTCGTCTTCCTCGCGCACGTCGAGGATTTGCACCGGAATCTGCAGCTCTTCGAGCCCGTGCGGGTCGATCTCCCACACCCCGGCAAAGCTGTAGCGCAAGTGCCCCCATTCCGGGTCGACGCCGGGGCCGCCGTTGTCGCCTTCGGGACGCCCGCAGCGCAGATTGGCCGGCACCGCGACGTCGATCATCTTCGGATGCGCGAGCCGTAGGTTCTTCATGTAGCCGGCAAAGTCGCCGACGCCGATATCGCCGCCGAGCCGGGGGTTGTAGCGCCGTTCTTCGGCGACGCTGGTGACGGTCAACCCTCGGTAATCGTGCGCCGGGTAGAGCAGGCATTCCGGCGGAAGCGCGAAAATCTGCTCGCGCACCGAGCGGTACATCGCCCCGGCGTCGCCTCCCTGGAAATCGGTGCGGCCGCTGCCGCGGATCAGCAGGCAATCGCCGGTGAACGCCATCGAGTGGTCGTCGAGCACATAGGTGAGACACCCGCCGGTATGTCCCGGCGTCGCGCGCACGAGAAGCCGGCGCCCGCCAAAGCCGACGACATCGTCCTGTACCAGATATCGGTCGGCGCCCTCGACGCCGCTCGCCTTGGCGACCATGATCTTGCTTGCCGTGCGCTGCTTCATCAGCGAGGCACCGGTGACGTGGTCGGCGTGGACATGGGTTTCGAGCGTCGCGACGAGCTTGAGGCCCAATTCGTCGATCAGCGCCGCATCGCGGCGCACCTGCTCAAAGACGGGATCGATCAACACCGCGGCGCGGCTCGCGCCATTGCCCAAAAGATAGGTGTAGGTCGACGATTGCGGGTCGAAAAGCTGGCGGAAGATCAGCATCAGCGCCCCCATTTGCGCTGGTAGGATCAATATGCGGCAACCGGCCCTGGCTGTAGGGCCCGTTGCTATGCTGCCATCATGGCGGGAGGCATGCCATGGCCGAAATTCTGGTGACGCCGTTTCGCGCCGACGACCGCGAGCGCTGGGGCGAATTGTGGCGCGGCTATCTCGATTTTTACGAGACCAGCCTACCCGAGCCGATCTACCAGGACACATGGCGGCGGCTGATGGCGCCGGGGCCGATCTTTGGCTTTGGCGCGCGACTCGGCAGCGAGTCGGCGCCGCTGGTCGGCATCACCCATTATCTGTTCCATGAGCACGCCTGGTCGCCAAAGCCGGTCTGCTATCTGCAGGATTTGTTTGTCGACGCGACCTTGCGCGGCACCGGCTGCGGCCGGGCGCTGATCGAGCGGGTCGCCGAGGTCGCGCGCGAGCGCGGCTGCCTGCGGCTTTATTGGACGACAAAGGAGAACAACGCCACCGCGCGGCTGCTCTACGACCGGCTCGCCAAGTTCAACGGCTTCATCCGCTACGATTATGCGCTCGGATAACGACGTCAAGAGAGGCAATTTTCTACTGGAAGTTGGTCACGCCATGGCATAGTGACGATCTTCGCTGGATCCTTTCAGTGGCGGGGACAACGCCGATGAGTGACACCACGGCAAATTCACGGGCGCTGGCACGGCTGCGCCTAGCGCGCCCTTCGACCCGCACCCTGACCGTTCTCGTTACCGCGATCTTTGCCATTGGCGCCTTTGCCACGGTCGTTGTATGTCAGATCGACTTTGCCACCCCCGCGGCGGACGTGACCATCCTGATCAGCTTGCTATTGGCCGCTCTTCCGGTGCTGATTTGCCGGGTGCAGGCCACGGCAAAGACCCGCCAGTTGGATCGCCTAGAAAGCATTGCCGGTGAGCCCGCCGCCGCGACGCGCTATTACATAGTCGCCAAAACAGCGATAGGCGCAGTTCATGAAATCCGCTTTAGCGCCGACTACACTGTACCCTTGCTGACATTTGTCGCGGTCATGTTGACAGCCTGCCTTATGGTATTTATGAGCCCATACGCCCTGGTCGCGTTCGAAGTACCTAATTTCATTCTCGGCGGAATGAAGATTGCCACCGTCAGCAACCTCTCCGCGATAGGCGAATATCAGAAAGGCACTTTCGCCGTCATGGTCGCCGCGTTTGTCGGTGCTTACGTCTATATGCTCGGGCGACTTCTTGATCGTCTTAACAATAACGACTTCTACCCCATCTCGTTTTATTACTACGACGTGCGAATTATCGTCGCCTGTCTGGTAGCGGCTATCTTCCGTCATTCGATCGATGGTTTTGAAGCGGCGAACAACCAGTCGCTCATCCTCCTCGGCTTCGTGACCGGTCTCGCCCCCGATCTTTTCATTCTGGCGATGGCACGGAAAGCCTTTCAAAGCATCAAGGTTTTTGGCAGCAAGGATGATCCGGAGCGCAAAACCCGGCCGAGCGCCCTGCCGCTGCTCATGCTCGACGATTTTACCAAGGATAAGGTCGACCGTTTCAACGAGCTCGGGATCGATAGCGCCCAGATCCTCGCCTGCCAGAACCCATTCTTGATCTGGCCACGACTGCCGTACGATCTGGGTCTGATAGTCGACTGGATCGCCGAAGCGCAGCTTTACGCGCTCGTCAAAGAGAATGCCCTGCACGATTTAAGGCGCAAATACGTCACGGACATTTTCGACCTTTACACGCGGCTTTCCGACGAAAACGCCTGTGCCGAAATTTGCAGCACCATGAAACTCGATCCCGCTTCCGCCCCCGCCTTGCTGAAGCAGATATGCGAAGATCAATCGTTCAACCGCCTGAAGCAGGTTCGCGACGCGCTACTGCCCGGTGCCAAACCTGTCCAATGAGGCCGCAGCGACGGCTCGCTGGGTTTGGTGGTATGCTGTAATCGCTTCGTCCACCAATCCGCCGAAAGCGGAACTCTCATGACCCAATCCTTTCTGCCGCCGCTGCCGCCCTACCCGACCTCGCGTCTTAGGCGCAACCGCCGTGACGCGTGGTCGAGAAAGCTCGTCGCCGAGAACATGCTGTCGGCTGGTGACTTGATCTGGCCGGTCTTTGTCCATGACGAGAAGGTTCGCGCGCCGGTCGAGACGATGCCCGGCGCCTATCGGCTATCGATCGGCGCGCTTGTCGACGCCGCCGGCGAGGCGGCGGCGCTCGGCATCCCGACCATCGCGGTGTTTCCCGTGGTCGACCCGGCGTTGAAAGACCCCGACGGCAGCGACGCGGTCAATCCGGGCAATCTGATCTGCCGCGCCGTCTCCGCGCTGAAAAAGGCGGTGCCCGAGATGGGCGTGCTGTGCGACGTGGCGCTCGACCCGTTCACCTCGCACGGCCATGACGGCGTCATTCGCGACGGCTATGTCGCCAATGACGAGACCGTGGCGATCCTGCAGCGCCAGGCGATCATCCAGGCCGAGGCGGGCTGCGACATCATCGCGCCGAGCGACATGATGGACGGCCGGGTCGGCGCGGTGCGCCGCGCGCTCGACGAGGCCGGGTTCGACCGCGTGCGGATCATGTCCTACGCGGCAAAATACGCTTCGTGCTTCTTCGCGCCGTTCCGCGACGCGATCGGCAGCGCGTCGTCTCTCGGTAGCGCCGACAAGCGCACCTACCAGATGGACCCGGCGAACGGCGACGAGGCGCTGCGCGAGGTGGCGCTCGACATCGCCGAGGGCGCCGACATGGTCATGGTCAAGCCGGGCCTGCCTTATCTCGACGTGGTGCGCCGGGTTAAGGAGGCGTTCCGCATGCCGACCTTCGCCTATCAGGTATCGGGCGAATATTCGATGATCCAGGCGGCCGCGCAGAACGGCTGGCTCGACGGCGACCGGGCGATGATGGAGTCGCTGCTGTGCTTCAAGCGCGCCGGGGCCGACGGCGTCCTCACCTACTTCGCGGTCGAGGCGGCGAAGCATCTCAAGGCGGGGTAATCTGCCGCGCGACCCGGCCTTGCCACAGAGCCAAGGCCGGCGTCACCACCAGCTCCATGACCAGGGCGAACACCATAGGCTTGTCCGGTGTGCCACGCGCCAACAGCGAAATGAGGCGACCCAGCCCACCGGCCACGACGATGGCGGTCAGCAGCCGGAAACGCGTCGTGCGGCGTTCGATGGTGGGAATGGCCGTCGCGAAGGCGATCCCGATCCCGAGCAGCAAGCCCGATAGATAGCGGTAATGACTGTCCGCCGCGATGGGCACGGCACCGGCGTCGACCATCGCCGGCCCGAGCGCGACCCCGGCCGCCCCGGCGCAAATCGGCACCAGCGATCCGATCGCCACGAAGATTTGCAGCGCCCGCCGCTCGTTCATCCGTTGCCTGCCACCACCGCGAGCACCGCGGCACCATAACGGTCGAGCTTGCTGCGGCCAATGCCAGGAATGTCGGAGAGCGCGGCGAGCGTTGCCGGCCGGCGGCGGGCCACCTCGACGAGCGTCGCGTCGTGGAAGATCACATAGGGCGGCAATTCCTGACGGCGAGCTTCATCGAGCCGCCAGGCGCGCAGTCTTTGCCAGAGGGCGTCGGCTTCGGCGTCTAGCGTGGAAGCAGCCGCAGCAGAGGCGCCGGACCGGCGGCCGCGCACCCGCTCGCGCGGCTTGTCGCGGCGCAGACGCACGTCGCGGCCGCCGTGCAGCACCTCTCTCGCCCCGGGCGCCAGCGTCAGCCCGCCATGCCCGTCGGGGTCGGGCAACAGGTGGCCCTGCGCCAGTAGCTGGCGGATGATCGAGAGCCAGCCCGCCGCGTCGGCCTCGGTACCGACCCCGAACGTCTTCAGCTGGTCGTGGCCCAGACGCCGGACCCGCTCGCTGGGGTTGCCGGTCAGCACGTCGGCGAGGTGATGCGCGCCAAAGCGCTGCCCGGTGCGGTAGACCGCGGACAGCGCCTTCTGCGCGGCCACCGTGCCGTCCCAGCCTTCCGGCGGCTCGCGGCAATTGTCGCAATTGCCGCACGGCGCATCGCGGCGCTCGCCGAAATAGCCGAGCAGCGCCTGGCGACGACACGAGATCGTTTCGCAGAAACCAATGAGCGCCTCGGTCTTTTGGCGCTCGATGCGGCGCTGTTGCTCGCCGATATCGCTCGCTTCCATCAGCCGGCGCAAATTCATCACATCGGCGACGCCGTAGGCCATCCACGCGTTCGCCGGCAACCCGTCACGTCCAGCGCGCCCGGTTTCCTGGTAGTAGGCTTCGAGGTTCTTCGGTGCGTCGAGATGCGCCACGAAGCGGACATTCGGCTTGTCGATGCCCATGCCGAACGCCACGGTCGCAACGACGATGATCCCTTCCTCGCGCAGGAACCGGTCCTGGTGTGCGGCGCGCGTCTCGGCGGGCAGTCCGGCGTGATAGGGCAGCGCCTCGCGTCCGCGCGCGCTAAGCCATTCCGCCGTCTCTTCGACCGCACGGCGAGTCAGGCAATAGACGATGCCCGCGTCGCCTTTGTGCTCCTCGTCAAGAAAGCGCAGCAAATCCTCGCGTGCGCTGCGCTTCTCGACGACGCAATAAAAGATGTTGGGCCGGTCGTAGCCGGCGGCGAAGACCCGCGCCGCTTCGAGATGCAGCCGGGCGGCGATGTCACGCCGCGTCGGATCGTCGGCAGTCGCGGTCAGCGCCAATAGCGGCGTCTCGGGGAACTGCTCCTTGAGGATGCCGAGCCCTTGGTAGTCGCGGCGGAAATCGTGACCCCATTGCGAGATGCAATGCGCCTCGTCGATCGCAAACAGCGCGATCCGGCAACGCCGCAACAGGTCGACGCAATGTGGCATCGCCAGCCGTTCGGGCGACACGTAAAGCAGATCGAGGCCGCCGTCGCGCGCCTCGCGCTCGACAAAGGCCGCCTCGCCCGGCGCTAGACCTGAATTGAGGGCCGCCGCGCGCACACCGGCTTGGCGCAGCGCGTCGACCTGGTCCTTCATCAACGCGATCAACGGCGAGACAACGACGCCCATCCCGCTCCGCAGCAGCGCCGGAAGCTGGTAGCACAACGACTTGCCGCCGCCCGTCGGCATCAAAACGACCGCATCGCCGCCGGCGACGACGTGCTCGACGATCTGCTGCTGGTGGCCGCGAAAGCTCAAATAGCCGAACACCCGCCGCAGCACGTCGAGCGGTGTTTGCGGGTCCTCACTCACGCCCGGCTGAGCAGCATCTGGCCGTAGGGCGCGTAAGCCGCGGGGCGGCTCGCGGCGTGATGCGTGAGGATCGTCATCACGTCGCGTCGCATTTCTTGCAGCGGGTCGCTGTCATAGACCCAGCGCGCCCCCGACAGCTCGCACAGGCGCTCCATCGCCCAGCCGACCTGGTGCTGGGCATAGACCATATCGCGCCGCGCCTGCAGCGCCTCGGCGGCGGTGATCTTGCGACCGGTGCTTACCTCGGCGGTGCTGTGATCGCGTCCGTGATGGAGCAGGAGGGTGGCGCTATCAATCGCCGCGGCCGCCTCGCCGATCGTCATCTGCACGACCTCGGAGTCGGCCATTTTGTTGACACCGCGCGAGATGCGGGTCGAGAGGTCGCGGCACACGGTCTCGAGCGCCTTGTTGGCGATCGCGATCGCCACCGGCGGCAGCGAGTACGACACAAGAAAGCCGCGCGGCGCGCGCACGACCGGATAGTCCGGGTGCACCGCCGCGCCGGGCGGCGTGCCGGCGAAGAGGTCGGCGACCATCACGTGGCGATGCTCGGGCACGAAGACGTCGTTGAGCCGCAGCGACTTGCTGCCGGTGCCGGCGAGGCCGAGCACCTGCCAGTCATCGACAATCTCGATCTCCGACAATGGCACCAGGAGGTAGGCGACGCTGTGCGGGTCGCCCTGTTCGCCGAGGAAGACGCCCAGGATCGCCCATTGCGCATAGTCGCAACCGCTCGAAAACGGGAACTTGCCCGAGACCCGCCAGCCACCGGCGACCTTCTTCGCGACGGCGCGCGGCGCCAGCGACGACGAGGCGACCGCGAGCGGATTGTCGCCCCAGACCTCGACCTGCGCCTTCTCTGGGTATTGCGCGATGATCCATTGGTGCTCGGCCAGCACCGCATAAACCCAGCCCGATGAGGCGCAGCCCCAGGTCAGCTCCTCGGTAATGCGCGAAAAGAGGCTGAAACGCCCCTGCAGCCCGCCAAAGCGCTTGGGTTGCAGGATGTTGACGATTCCAGCGGCGTGGTAATCGGCAATTGTCTCGGGCGGCAGCTTGCGCGACGCGGTGGCGAGCGGCGCCCGCTCGGCGAGACGCGGCGCCAGCGCCCGAGCGCGCTCCAAGAGCTCGCGTTCGTGATCTGGCAGCGCGCTGTCGTCGCCCGAGCGGGGGGTATGGCGAAAGCCGGTGTCGTTCATGGTCACATCATGGCGGATTGGCGTCGTGCCAGAAATACTCGATTGCGCCACCCGACCACGCATCCTTGTGCGAGCGGAAGCCGTCGCGCAGCGCGACCAGCCGATGATTGACCATGCCCGCCTGGATTTCGTCGGGCCCCTCGCTGTCGATCAGCGACGGCGATTTGTCGCTCGGCCGGACGATCGCGGAATGGCCGGACAATTCCTTCTCGCCCGCGATGGTTGAGAGCGGCGGCTGAAAGTAGATTGCGACGACAAGCTTGCCCTGGTTCGCCAGCGCCACCGCGCGCAGCGACGCGCCGGGATCGCCAAGCCGACCGATGCGGTTCCAGCCGCTGGCGGAAGGGTTGTTGAGCCAGCGCTCCTGGGCGTTAGCGAGAAAATTCTGACCGTGCTCGGGCGGGCGCAGAATGTAGATGCCGAGCCGGTCGGCCACCGCCGCGACAAAGGCGCTGCAATGCGTATGACTGCCCGGGGTGATTTCGGGCGGCCCTTCGGAAACCCCGGTGCGCCAGTCGATGTGATAGCCGCGCTGCCACAGGCTCTCGACATTCATGCCATCGAGCAGCACGGCGAGATGCCGGCCAGCCGGCGTGACCGGACCCGGCGTCACGGCTTGGGCAACAGCCGTCTGCGTGGCGACGCATCCGGCGATCGCGGCGAGCGCCGCACGCCGAGTCACGCCCGGCATCGTCGCCTCAGATCGCGCTGCGCCGGCTGGTCGCGCCGCCGTCGATCGTGATGATCGAGCCGGTGGTGTAGCCCGACACCTGGTCGGAGGCGACAAAGGCGACCATCGAGGCGATCTCCTCGGGCTTGGCGACGCGGCCGAAGGCGTGCCCCTTCATCAGCTCTTCCCAGCGGCTCTCGTCGCCGAGCACGTCACGGGCGCGGGTCTTGGTGAGGGTGACGAGCCGCTCGGTCAAGACCGGGCCGGGGTTGATGCCGACGACGCGCAGGTTATCGCGTGGCGCCGCGCCGCCCATCGCGCGGGTGAATGCCATCAGCGAGGCGTTGCCCGACGAGCCGGCGATGTAATTGACGTCGGGGTTCTCGCCCGCCGCGCCGAGCACATTGACGATGACGCCGTGCCCACGCTCGCGCATTTGCGCGTAGAAGCGGCGCGTCATGTTGATGTAGCCGAAGACCTTGAGATCCCAGGCGGTGCGCCAGCGCTCCTCGGTCACAGCGTCGAGATTGCCGCCGGGGATGGCTCCCGCATTATTGACGAGGATGTCGATATCGGTGCACTCGGCGGCGAGCTTGTCGACATTCTTGCCGTCGCTGAGATCAAGCGCGAAGACACGCACTCCGACATTGTACTTCCCGGCAATCTCGCCCCGCGCCTTGTCGAGATCGGCCGCGGTGCGTGAAACGAGCGCGACATCGCAGCCCTCCTCCGCCAGCATTTCGGCGCAGGCGCGCCCGATGCCCTTCGATGCCCCGGTGATCAGCACTTTCTTTCCGCGCAGACCTAAATCCATGTGTTCCTCCTTGCTCGTTTGCCATTGCGAGTGAAGCGAAGCAATCTCCCTCTGTAGAGGGCCAAGAGGGCGGGAGATTGCCGCGTCGCGCTTTGCGCTCCTCGCAATGACGTCACTCTTTACAGTGATGACGCGCGGCTGGTGCCGCCGCCATCGACGGTGACGATCGTGCCAGTCGTGTAGCCGCTGCGATCGGAGGCGAGAAATGCCGCCATGTTGGCGATCTCGGTCGCGGTCGCGGCACGCCTGAAGGCCATGTGGCTGGTGAGCTCGCGCCAGCGCTCGGCATCGCCGAATTTCGCGGTGGCCTCACGCTTCAGACGATTGACCATGCGGTCGGTCTCGACCGGGCCGGGATTGAGCCCGACGACGCGCAGCCCGTCATTGGGCGCGGTGCCGCCCATCGCGCGGCTGAACGCCATCATCGCGGCATTGCCGGTCGAGCCGCAGGCATAGCCCGAACTTAGCGTCTCACCCGCCGCGCCGATGATGTTGATGATGACCCCGGAGCGCCGCGCCGCCATCAGCGCGTAGAAGCGACGGGTCATGTTGATGTAGCCGAAAACCTTGAGGTCCCAGGCCTCACGCCAGCGCGCCTCGTCAATCTCGGCGATCGTGCCGCGCGGGATCGCGCCGGCATTGTTGATGAGGATGTCGATATCGGGGCATTCGGCCGCGAGAATATCGGCATTGCTGCTGTCCGACAGATCCATCGCGTACGTGCGGACGGCGACGTTGCTGGTCCCGAGGATTTTCGCCCTCGCCGCGTCGAGATCGGCCGGGGTGCGCGAGACGATCGTCACGTCACATCCCTCGGAGGCCAGCACCTCGGCGCAAGCCCGCCCGATCCCGCGCGACGCGCCGGTGATTAGCGCCTTCTTGCCGCGTAACCCAAGATCCATGCCTACGCTCCCCGACACGCAATGGTCATCCGGCGATTTTAGCCTTTCCGGCACAATTGATGCGTCGAATTTCTATGGATGAATACCCATCTCCATAATCGACGTACCGTTGCGGAGGCTTCCCCCATGCCCAAGATGCGCGTCGTCCAGGTTCCCTACGCAAAAGGCCCGTTCGAGCTTGTCGAGCGCGACATCCCCGAACCCCGCGCGGGACAAATTCGCGTCAAGGTGCAGGCCTGCGGTGTCTGCCATAGCGACAGCGTCACCAAGGACGGACTGTTTCCGGGCATCGTCTATCCGCGCGTGCCAGGTCATGAGGTCATCGGCCTCATCGACGCGATCGGAGCGGAAGTGCATGGCTGGAACGTCGGCGAGCGCGCCGGGGTCGGCTGGCATGGCGGTAATTGCGGCTATTGCCACAACTGCCGCCACGGCGATGCCTTCGCCTGCCAGACTGAGACGCTGGTCACCGGTATCAGCCATGACGGCGGCTACGGCGAATACATGATCGTGCCGGCAAGCTCGGTGGCGCATGTGCCGGACGGGTTGTCGGCAACCGATGGCGGGCCGCTGATGTGCGCCGGCATCACCACCTTCAACGCGCTGCGCAATTCCGGCGCGCGGCCGGGTGACCTCGTCGCCGTGCACGGGATCGGCGGACTCGGCCATCTCGGTGTGCAATACGCAAAGAAGCTTGGCTTCGAGACCGTCGCGGTCGCCCGCGGCGCCGACAAGGCCGATTTCGCCCGTCAGCTCGGCGCGCATCACTACATCGACAGCCAGGCCGAAGACCCGGCTGCCGCCCTGCAAAAGCTTGGCGGCGCCAAGGCGATCCTCGCCACGGTGACGAGCGGCGAGGCGATGAGCGCGATCCAGCACGGCCTCGCGCCCACCGGCACGCTGATGGTGATCGGCGCAGTGCCCTCGCTCAACGCCGATTCGCTGTTCCTGCTCTTGGGCAGCCGCTCGATCAAGGGCTGGTATTCGGGGGTCGCCAGCGACAGCGAAGACACGCTCGCCTTCAGCCTACTCAACGACGTCAGGTCGATGAACGAGGTCTATCCGCTGTCGCGGGTCGGCGAGGCCTACGAGCGGATGATGAGCGGTCAGGCGCGGTTCCGCGTCGTACTGACGATGGAGGAGTGATCGACCCGCTTGGCGCGCCCCGGCGCATTTGCCAAAGTAGCGTCATGCCAAAGACCCGCAGCGGCGCCGACCTCAAACGCATGCTCGCAGACGCGAAGCGCGTCGTCGTGTTCACCGGGGCCGGCATCTCGACCGAGAGCGGCATCCCCGATTTTCGCAGCCCCGGCGGCATCTGGACCCAGATGGCGCCGATCTATTTCGACGATTTCCTCGCCTCCGAGACGGCGCGGCGCGAGACCTGGCGGCGCCGCTTCGCGATGGAGGACATCTTCAAGGCCGCCGAGCCCAATCGCGGCCATCGCGCGGTGGACGCGCTGGTGCGCCGCGGCAAGGTGTCGTGCGTCATCACTCAGAACATCGACGGGCTGCACGAATTGTCCGGCATCCCGCGCGACAAGATCGTCGAGTTGCACGGCAACACGACCTACGCGACGTGCCTCGATTGCGGCGAGCGCTACGAGATCGCCGATTTGCGCGCGACCTTCGAGCGCGACGGCGCGGTGCCGCCCTGCGACAAATGCCTTGGCCATGTAAAGACCGCCACCGTGTCGTTCGGCCAGGCGATGCCAGTGCTGGCGATGCAACGCGCGCAGCAGGAGACGCTGGCGGCGGACCTCTTTATCGTGCTCGGCTCGTCGCTGGTGGTCTATCCGGCGGCCGGCTTTCCGCAGATTGCCAAGGAAAACGGCGCGAGGCTCGTCATCGTCAACCGCGAGGAAACCGGGCTCGACCGCATCGCCGATCTGGTGCTGCATGAGCCGATCGGCGACACGCTGGGCGAGGCGGCCGGGGTCAACTAAATCGGGAGGATGCGATGAGGTTAGACGGCAAGGTCGCGCTGATCACCGGCGCCGCGTCGGGCATGGGCGCCAGCATGGCCCGCATCTTCGCGCGCGAGGGCGCGAAGGTCGTCGTCGCCGATCAGCTCGACGATGATGGGAAGAAGATCGCGGCCGAGATCGTCGCCGCCAATGGCGCGGCGAGCTTCCACCATCTCGACGTCACGAACGAGGCGAACTGGAAGGATGCCGTCGCCGCGACGGTCAAGGAATTCGGCAAGCTCGACATCCTCGTCAACAATGCCGGGATCAGCGGCAGCGCGGTCGACGACCTTTACGACACCGAGGCCTGGGACAAGATCATGGACGTCAACGCGCGCGGTGCATTTTTCGGGATGAAATACGCGATTCCTGAGATGCGGAAGGTCGGCGGCGGGGCGATCGTCAACATCTCGTCGATCTCTGGGGTCACCGGGCAGCGCGGCATCCACGCCGCCTATAACGCGTCGAAAGGCGCGATCCGCACGCTGACCAAGGTCGGCGCGGTGCAGCACGGGCGGCACAACATCCGCGTCAATTCCGTGCATCCGGGCCTGATGCCGCCGATGCGCACCTCCGGCCGCACCGCTGATCCCGTCGTACGCGCCAAGATGCTTGAACAGGTGCCGCTGGGCCGCGACGGCAGGGTCGAGGAAGTCGCCAACGCCGTCCTGTTTCTGGCGTCGGACGAGGCATCCTACATCACCGGCGCCGAACTTTATGTCGATGGCGGGTTTCTCGCGGTCTGATCCAAGGAGATACGCAATGGCTTACGATCTCGACGCGTTCTGCAACGATTGCCGCGACGCGATAAAGGCCGATAAAGGCCCCAGCGCTCGCGAGGCGGTGCGCAAGAACCTGGAGAAGCTGCTGTCCGAGAAAGCGTTTCTCGACGCGCATGTGCTCCAGATGCCGCCGGGCCGCCACACGCTCTACGAAGATTCCGATCTGGGCTTTGTGGTGCTGTCGCACGTCAACACCAAGGCGTCGAAATCGCCGCCGCACGACCACGGCGCGTCCTGGGCGATCTATGGCCAGGCGACCGAATACACCGACATGACGGAATGGCGGCGTACCCAGGGCGACGGCCCCGGCCCCGCGGAGATCGAGATCGCGCGGCAATACCGGCTGGAGCCGGGCCATGCCGGCACTTACGACATCCGCGCCATCCACTCGATCGACTATCCCGACGGCGCGCGCTTTGTGCGCGTCACCGGTCAGGATCTCGACTTGGTGCCGCGGCTCAAGTTCAACCTGAAAACGCATGAAGCCGAGGTGATCGAAAGCGTCACCACCGGACCCGGATGAGCTACTCCGCCACCCGGTCGACCGGCTCCTCGGAGGCTAGCTCGGCCGCGAGCAGATTGTTCTTCATGTGGTCGAGCGTATCCATCAGCAGGTCGCGCGCCGCCGGCGACAGGCCGGTGCAGGCCTCCTCGCGCACGACCATGTTGATCTCGAGGATGCGGTTGACGACCGGCAAGGCGAGCGGCGTCAGCCACAAGGTGCGGACGCGCCGGTCGGTCGGATGGGCGCGGCGTTCGACCAAGCCTTCCTCGGCGAGCCGGTCGAGCATCCGCACCAGCGCGATGGGTTCGATGTCGAGATCGGTCGCGGCGGCGGTCTGGCTCACCCCCGGGTGGCGCGCGACGCGGATCATCAGCGCCGCCTGAAGACGGGTGATCGGCAGCCCGGCCTGACGCACGCTGCGTTCGAAACGGCGGCGGATCAGCCGCGCCACGGAATGCACGCGATGACCGATGCCAGGCTGAAGCGCCGGGGCGTACGCCTGGTCCACGCCTTCTTCGAGCCAATCGCCGACCGGCACGACGACCGGCAAGGCGTCACTCGGCAGCGCCATGGCTATCCTCCGCCGGGACGGCGCCCGCCGGCGCATCCGTTAAGGCCTTCGAAAGCCGCGACTGGCGGCGCGACCCGCCCAGGAAGCGGCTGAAACGGTCGAGATAGAGGTAGATGACCGGGGTCGTATAAAGCGTCAGCCATTGCGACACGAGCAGCCCGCCGATGATCGCGACGCCCAGTGGCTGGCGCAGTTCCGCGCCGCCGCCGCTGCCAAAAGCGATCGGCATCGCGCCGAACAGCGCCGCGAAGGTCGTCATCATGATCGGCCGGAAGCGCAACACGCAGGCCTGATGGATCGCCTCCTGCGGGCTCTTGCCCTCGATCCGCTCGGCCTGCAAGGCGAAGTCGATCATCATGATCGCGTTCTTCTTGACGATGCCGATCAACAGGATGATGCCGACGATCGCGATGACCGACAGGTCGTAATGCAACAGCATCAACAGCAGCAGTGCGCCGACGCCGGCCGACGGCAACGCCGAAAGGATCGTGATCGGGTGGATGTAGCTTTCGTAGAGGATGCCGAGCACGATGTAGACGACGAGGATCGCGGCGGCGACGAGCAGCGGCATCGACGACAGCGAGGCCTGGAACGCCTGTGCGGTTCCCTGGAACGTCGTATTGAGCGTCGGCGGCACGTGGAGCCGGTCGGTCACCGCCTGAATGGCGTCAACCGCTTGCCCCAGCGCGGCGCCGTTCGCCAGATTGAACGACAGTGTCACCGCCGGGAAGATGCCCTGATGATTGATCATCAGCGGCTCGCTCTTCTCGGTGAAACGGGCGAAGGTGCTTAGCGGCACTTCCGCGCCGGTCGGACTGGCCACGTAAATCTTCGACAGCAGGTTTGAGTCGCGCTGGAATTGCGGCTGCACTTCGAGCACGACCTTGTACTGATTGGTCGCGGTGTAGATCGTCGTGACCTGCCGCTGACCAAAGGCGTCATACAGCGTCTGATCGATCAGATTAGCTGACACTCCGAGACGCGAGGCGGTGTCGCGGTCGACGTCGATCGCCAAATGCGCCGCGGCGATCTGCTGATCCGAGGCGACATCCTGCAGTTGCGGTAGCTGCCGCATCTCCTTTTCGAGGATCGGCGCCCAGTGGTTGAGTTCCTCGTTGTTGGTGTCGGTCAGCGTGTACTGATACTGAGTGCGCGACAGGCGGCCGCCAACCGTGATGTTTTGCGGCACCTGCATGAAGAAAAGAGCGCCCTGGATCTCGGATACCTTCTTGCGGAGGCGGGCGATGACCTGTTCGGCGGTCGCGTCGCGATCCTCATAAGGCTTCAAACCCCAAAAGATGCGCGCCGTGTTCTCGGCCGGATTGTAAGGCGTGGCTCCGTCGTACGAGAAAACACCTTGCACCGCGGGGTCGTGCATGACGATGTCGACGACTTTCCGCCGGATACTATCGGTCAGGGCGACCGAAGAATCCTGGCGTACATCAAGCTCGCCAAAGATGAACCCGGTGTCCTGCTGCGGGAAAAAGCCCTTGGGCATTTTCACGTAGATAAAGCCGGTCGCCACCATCAGCATCAGCGTCGCCAGCAGCGCCAAAAACTGGTGCCGGAAAATGAAAACGAGACCTCGGTCATAGCCGCGCAGCGCCGCGTCGAAGACACGCTCGGCGCCGCGATTGAAGCGGCCCTTTGGATGCAATCCTTCCGGCTTCAAAAACAGCGAGCACATCACCGGCGTGAGTGTCAGCGAGATCATCGCCGAAGCGATGACCGCGACAGAAACCACGACCGCGAACTCGCGGAACAGACGTCCGATAATGCCGCCCATCAGGAACAGCGGGATGAACACCGCGATCAGCGAGAAGGTGATCGAAATGATCGTAAAGCCGATTTGCCCGGCACCCTTCATGGCGGCATCGAACGGCCGCATACCCTGCTCGATATAGCGCACGATGTTCTCGATCATCACGATCGCGTCGTCGACGACAAACCCGACCGAGATCGTCAGCCCCATCAGCGAGATATTGTCGATGCTGTAGCCGCCCGCGTACATGACGCCGAAGGTGGAGACCAGCGACAGCGGCACCGCCAGACTCGGGATGATCGTCGCCCATAAAGTGCGCAAAAACAGGAAGATCACGATGACGACGAGGCCGATCGTCAGCATCATCGTGAACTGCACGTCGCGGACCGAAGCGCGGATCGTCTCCGACCGGTCCGACATCAGATCGACATGCACCACCGGCGGGAGCGACTGCTCGAGCTTGGGCATCAACGCCTGGATCCGGTTGACGACGTCGATCGTATTGGCACCCGGCGCCCGCTGGACCGCGATGCCCTCCGCCCGCTGGTCGCCGAACCACGAGTTAAGCCGCAGGTTCTGCACGGAGTTGATGACGTCGCCGACATCCTTAACGCGGACCGGCGCACCATTCTTGTAAGCGACGATGACGCTGCCGAATTGCGCGGCGTTGAACAGCTGATCGTTGGTATCGAGCGACACGGATTGATGTTCGCTCTCGATCGCGCCTTTCGGATTGTTGACTGTCGCGGCGATCAGCGCGTTGCGCACGTCTTCGAGGCCGAGCCCCTTCGCCGCTAGCGAGGCCGGATCAATCTGGACGCGAGCGGCATACGTCATCGAGCCGAAGACAGAAACTTGCCCGACCCCAGGCTGCGTCGAAAGCTGGTCGGCGATAACGTTGTTGGCATAATCGTCGATTTTGTACGGCGGTATCGCATCCGAATGGATGGCATAGATCAGGATTGGGAAATCCGCCGGATTCACCTTCTTGTAGGTCGGCGGTGTGGGCATGCCCACCGGCAACACGCCAGCCGCGGCGTTGATCGCCTGCTGCACGTCGGTCGCCGCGGCGTCGATACTGCGGCTCAGGTCGAATTGCAACGTGATCGAGGTGATGCCGACGCCGCTAAACGACGTCATCTGGCTCAGTGACGGGATCGACGTGAACTGCGTCTCGAGCGGCGTCGCGACCGACGACGCCATCGTGCCCGGGTTGGCGCCTGGATACTGCGCGGTTACGGTGATCGTCGGGAAATCGACATTAGGCACCGCGGCGACCGGCAACAGGTTGTAGGCGCCGATGCCGAACACCAGCACGCCCAGCATCAGCAGCGAGGTCGCGATCGGGCGGCGGATAAAGGGGGCGGAAATACTCATCGGGATGCGACCGCCTCGTTAATTCGTTGCGGGCTGCGAATCTGTCATTCAGCGCTGCCATGCGACGGCGCGGACGGCGTCAGTGCGGTGGCCAGCCGCGATTGGCGACGGTGGCTGCGGCCGAGCAGTCGGGCGAGCCGTTCTAGATAGAGGTAGATGACCGGCGTCGTGTAGAGCGTCAGCCATTGCGACACGAGCAGGCCGCCGACGATGGCGATGCCGAGCGGGCGGCGCAGCTCCGAACCCGCGCCGCCGCCGAGGGCGATCGGCAAGGCCCCGAACAACGCGGCAAAGGTCGTCATCATGATCGGGCGGAAGCGTAAGAGGCAGGCTTCGTGGATCGCGTCGTGCGGGCTCTTGCCTTCATTGCGCTCCGCCTGGAGCGCGAAGTCGATCATCATGATCGCGTTCTTCTTAACGATGCCGACCAGGAGGATGACGCCGATCATCGCGATCACGCTGAGGTCGTAGCGCAAAATGATCAGCGCGAGCAGCGCACCCACACCGGCCGAAGGCAGCGCGGACAGGATTGTGATCGGGTGGATGTAGCTCTCGTAGAGGATACCGAGCACGATATAGACGACGAGGATCGCAGCGGCGACGAGCAGCGGCGTCGATGACAGCGACGCTTGGAACGCCTGCGCCGTACCCTGGAAATTGCCGTCAACCGTTGGCGGCAAGCGCATCTCGTCCTGCATCTTCTGGATCACCTCAACCGCCTGGCCGATGGAATAGCCGGGGGCGAGGTTGAACGACAGTGTCACACCCGGAAACTGGCCCTGGTGATTGATCGAGAGCGCCTCGGCCTTCGAGCTGACGTGCGCGAAGGTACTGAGTGGGAGCTGGGCCCCGTTGGGCGCCGAGATATAGATTTTCGACAGCGCGCTCGGGTCGCTCTGGAATTGCGGCAGAACCTCGAGGATGACTTTGTATTGGCTGGTCGAGGTATAAATGTTGGTAACGTTGCGCTGGCCAAACGCGTCGTAGAACGTCTGGTCGATCAATGCCGGCGAGATTCCGAGCCGCGAAGCCGCGTCGCGATCGATCTCCAGGGCCATGTGTGCCGCCGCGATCTGCTGGTCCGAGGCGATATCCTCAAGCTGCGGTAGCTTGCGCATCGCCGCCTCGACCTTGGGCGCCCATTCGTTGAGTTCGCCGCTATCGGTGTCGGTCAGCGTGTACTGGTAGAGCGTGCGGCTCAGCCGGCCGCCGACGGTGATGTCCTGGCCCGACTGCATGAAGAACCGCAACCCCTGCACCGCCGCCACCTTGGGACGCAGCCGCCGGATGATCTGGTTCGAGGTCACGTCGCGCTGCGCATGCGGCACCAGCTGAATAAAGATGCGCGCGGTGTTTTCGGTCGGGTTGCTCGCGCTGGCGCCGGTAAACGACACCACGCCGGAGACATCCGGATCCTGCCGGACGATATCGACCGCCTGCTGCGTCAGCTTGGCCATCGCCTTGAACGAGATGTCCTCGCGTGCATCGGCCTGGGCGAAGATGAAGCCGGTATCCTGCTCGGGGAAAAAACCCTTGGGAATGATGACGTAGAGATAACCGGTCACGCCGATGAGGATGAGCGTGGACATCAGCGTGATGAACTGATGGCGAAAGACAAAGTGGAGCCCGCGGTCATATAGCCGGAGAAACCACTGGAACCCGCGTTCGGCCGCCTGGCTGATCCGGCCGGGCTGGCGCCCCTCATGCGCGCCCTTGAGGAACAGTGCGCACATCACCGGGGTCAGCGTCAGCGAGATGAAAGCCGAGGCGACCACCGCGATCGTCACGGTCACTGCAAACTCGCGGAACAGGCGGCCGATGATCCCGCCCATGAACAACAGCGGGATGAACACCGCGATCAGCGAGAAGGTGATCGAGATGATCGTGAAACCGATCTGCCCGGCCCCCTTGAGCGCCGCCTCGAAGGGCGGGTCACCTTCCTCGATGTAACGGACGATGTTCTCGATCATCACGATCGCGTCGTCGACGACAAACCCGACCGAGATCGTCAGCGCCATCAGCGAGATGTTGTCGAGGCTGAACCCGACCGCGTACATGACCCCGAACGTCGCCAGGAGCGACAGCGGCACGGCGACGCTGGGGATCACCGTCGCCCACAGCGTGCGCAGGAAAATGAAGATCACGATGACGACGAGAAGCACCGTCAGCATCATCGTGAATTGCACGTCGTGCACCGCGGCGCGCACGACCAGCGAGCGATCCGACACCAGGTCGACATGGATCGATGGCGGGAACGACCGCAGGATATGCGGCACCATCGCCTGGATCGTGTCGACGAGCTGATTGACGTTGGCGCCGGGCGCTTTCTGGATCGCGACGCCCTCGGTCGGCCGTCCGGCGAACCACGCCCCCGTTCTGGCGTATTGCGTGCCGTCGATCGACCGGCCGACATCCCTGATGCGAACCGGCGCGCCGTTGCGGTAGGCGATGATCACGTCGTTGTACTGCGCCGCGCGCATCAGCTGGTCGTTGGTATCGAGCGTAAAGGTCTGTTGATCGCCCTCCAGCGTGCCTTTCGGCCGGTCCAGGGTCGTATTGCTGATGGCGGTGCGTACATCCTCGAGGCCGATGCCGCGGGTCGCCAGTTCGCCCGGGTTGACCTGGATATGCGCGGCGTAGGTCTGCTGTCCGAAGATCGAGACCTGTCCGACACCCGGCACTGTCGAGAGCTTTTGCGCGAGGATCGTGTAGGCATAGTCGTCGACCCGAGAGATCGGCATCGCGTCCGAATACACCGCGTAGATAAGCACCGCGCGGTCGGCGGGATTGACCTTTTTGTAGCTCGGCGGCGCGGGAAGATCAGGCGGCAAGACACCGCTCGCGGCGTTGATCGCCTGCTGCACGTCGGTCGCCGCGGCGTCGATGCTGCGCTCGAGGTCAAATTGCAGGGTGATCTGCGCCGAGCCGATGCCGCTTTGCGACGTCATCTGGGCCAGTGACGGGATCGCGGCGAATTGCTGTTCGAGCGGGGTCGCGACGGCCGAGGCCATCGTGTCCGGGCTGGCGCCCGGATAGTTGATCGAGACGACGATGGTCGGGAAATCGACCTTCGGCAGCGCCGCGACCGGCAACAGGCCGTACGCGCCGATGCCGAACACCAGGATGCCGAGCATCAACAGCGAGGTTGCGATCGGCCGGCGGATAAATGGTTCCGAGATGTTCATGGGAACCCGTTGCTAGGGCGCTTGAACGCGCCGCGGTTTACGTTACGGCTGCGGGGTTTGGGCGATCAGCCCGACGCCCCCGACTTTGAGACGTCACGGATGCGCGCGCCCTCGGTCAACCGGTACTGTCCGTCGACGACAACCCTGTCGCCGGCCTGCAACCCCTTGTCGATCACGGCGATGCCATCCTGCACGGCAGAGACCTCGACCGGCCGCCGGGCCACCGTGTCGCCGGGGTTGATCACGTAGACGTATTTGCCATCCGGCCCTTCCTGCACGGTCTCTGCCGGCACGGTCGGGACGTCTTTGCGCGTGTTGAGAATGAGCCGCACATTGACGAACTCGCCCGGCCACAGCCGCTCGTCCGTGTTGTCAAAGGTGGCCTTGAGCTTGATCGTGCCGGTGGTCTGGTCGACAGAATTGTCGATTACCGAGAGCTTGCCGGTCGAGACCAGCGTCTTGTTGTCGGTGCCGTAGGCCTGCACCACGAGATCGCCGTCGGCCTGCTTCTCGTGGATTTTGTGCAGGTGTTCCTGCGCCATCGTGAAGGTGACGAAAATCGGCTTGGTCTGGGTGATCGACACCAGCCCGCCGGGATCGGCAGCGTGGACGATGTTACCGACATCGACCAGTCGCACGCCGAGCCGCCCGGCGATCGGCGCGCGGATATCGCAATAGTCGAGATTGACCTTGGCCGCTTCGACCGCCGCCTTGTCGCTGTCGACCATGCCTTTGTCGGCGGCGACGGTCGCCTTGTCGTTGTCGAACTGCTGCTGCGAGACCGCCAAGTTGGCCTTTACGATCTGCGCGTCGCGATCGTAGTTGCGCTGCGCGTTATCGAGATTGGCCTGGTCGGTCTCCTGCTTGGCGGCGGCCTGGTCGTACACCGCCTGGTAGGGGCGCGGATCGATCAGGACAAGCGGATCACCGGCCTGCACCTCCTGCCCCTCGTGGAAAGTGACCTTCATGATCTGTCCGTCGACCCGGGTCTTGATGAGGTCCGTGTTGTACGCCTGCACCGTGCCGATGCCGGCGAGAAAGACCGGCACGTCCTGCGCCGTGACGGTGCCGGGGGTGACCGGGATGCCGGGCTGCACGGGCGCCGGCGCATCAGCCGCCTTGACCTGCGGCCAGATATGATCGCGCAGTTGCGGGTCGATGGCTGCCGCGAGAACCACTGCCGCGACAACACCGCCGCCGGCGAGGGCGATCACCACTTTCCTCATATTCGCTTTCTCCCGCGCTGCGCGCGCAATAGGCGGGGTCTATTATAGATAAAGCCAATTATTCGCAAGCCCGGCACCCGCTGTCTCAGACGCACAGTTCTGTGATGCGACAACCTGCCGCGAGACGCGCCTTTCAGGGGTGGTGGCGCGACCGGCTTACGGCACGTTGCAGCGCGTCGCCTTGCGAGAATTGAGCCAAGGCGTATAGATCGCGCGGTTCTCTTCCATGCGTGGCACTTTCGAGTGCACGGCGAGCGCTTCCGCGTCGCGCCATGACTCGATGAAGAAGACCTTGTTGGGATCGTCCTGCGCCTGCAGCACGTCGAATTGCTGGCAGCCATCTTCGGCGCGCGACAATTCAGCGTGACTTTTCATCAGCTTGACAAAGTCAGCGGTGTGCTGCGGCTTCAATTCGAACTCGACGACGATCATGAGACGGGGCATCGGCCTTTTCTCCACGGTCAAATTCAGCGCATCATCGGCATCATGGCGCGGCTGGCAAGCGCGCAGGCATTTGGGAGGATTTTGACCATGTCGCATGACGCTTTGCGCACCATCCTGCCGGTCGCCGGTCTCGATCCCGAACGGGCGCGCACGGTCGAGTTCACCGGCGGCACGGACCCGATGCTGCCGACCTCGTTCAAGATCAGCGAAACTGCCGCCGCTTGCCTCGGCGGGATCGGTCTCGCGGTGTCCGACCTGTGGGAGCTGCGCGGCGGCAAGAAGCAGGGCATCGGCGTCGGCGTGCGCCGCGCCACCGCCTCGCTGCGCAGCGGTCATTACCTCAAGATGGAGCAGGCCCAGGTCTCGCACGAGCGCAACCCGGTCATGGGCATGTACCCGGCGAAGAACGGCCGCTGGAGCTACATCCATGCCAATTTCCCGAACCACCGCGCGGCGGCGTTGAAAGTGCTGGGCTGCGCCGAAGACAAGGACGAAGTCCGCAAGGCCGTCGCCAAATGGGACGCGCTCGAACTCGAAGAGGCGATCATCGCCGCCAAGGGCGCCGGTGGCATGGTGCGCAGCATGGCCGAATGGGCCGAGCACCCGCAGGCCAAGGCGCTGGCGACGCTGCCGCTTTTGGAGATCGTCAAGATCGGCGACGCGCCGGCGCAAAAGCTGTCCGACGGCGACCGGCCGCTTTCCGGTATCCGCGTGCTCGACCTGACGCGCGTGCTGGCCGGCCCGTCGAGCGCGCGCACGCTCGCCGAGCACGGCGCCGATGTGCTGAAGATCACCGCGGCGCATCTGCCGAACCTGGGTTACCAGGAATTCGACACCGGACACGGCAAGTTGTCAGCGCAGCTCGACCTGCGCGACCCGGCGCAGTTGCAGACGCTGAAGGACCTCGCGCGCGAGACCGACGTGTTCGTCCAGGGCTACCGGCCGGGCACGCTCGGCGATCGCGGCCTATCGCCGGAAGAGTTGGCCAAGCTGCGCCCCGGTCTCGTCTATGTCTCGCTCTGTGCGTTCAGTCATGTCGGGCCGTTCGCCTCAAGGCGAGGCTTCGATACCGTCGTACAAAATGTCAGCGGCATCACCACCCGCCAAGGCGAGCTGTTCCCCGGCAAGGAGCCTGGCCCGCAATTTTATCCGGTCTCGGCGATCGACTACCTGACCGGATATCTGATGGCGTTCGGCGCGCTGGTCGCGCTGAAGAAACGGGCGACCGAGGGCGGCAGCTGGCTGGTGCGCATCTCGCTAGCGCAAGCCGGGCGCTGGCTGGTCGGTCGCGGCGAGGTGCCTGTAGCGCAGCTCCAGGACGTCGCGTCCGAGTTCACCCCGGCCGAGATCGAGAAATGGTCGATGGAGAGCGTGACACCGGCTGGCAAGCTGCGCCATCTCGCGCCGACCCTGCAGCTGTCGGAGACGCAGCCCTATTGGGCGCGCCCGACCGTGCCGCTCGGCTATCACCAGCCAGTCTGGCCGGCGCGGCCCTAGGGGACGTTCCGCGCCAGCAGCGACGAGGGCGCCTGCCTAGGGCGAAACAGCCTTGGCAAAAGCGGTGAGCCCGTCCTTGACCGCTTGATCCGACATCGTCCCGGCCACCTGCAACGCCGAGGCGGCTACCTGCTTCCGCTCATCGTCTTTGAGGAACTTGGCGGCGGACGGCGCGATTGCCATGAGCGCCGCCTCCCGGTCGCGGATCCAGGCCGGGTCGAGACCCGGTGTCGGGAAACTGGTGACGACGCCGACCAGTGTCTGGGCTAGGCCTTCGCGTGTCGTCGCCAGCCCTTGCGCCGCCGGGCCCATGACGAACCGCTGGGGATGCGCGGCGAGCTCGACCGCTACCGTGTCGGCCTCGGCGTGCGCCACCGCCAGCTGCGCGTCGTAATAGCGCCCCATCTCCGGCGCGAACGCGACAAGGTTCGCGTTGATTTGCTGATCCACTTTCGGGTCGGATGACGACGCGATCGCGGCGATATCGGAAATGCCGGTACCGGCGCCGATATAGACAAAGCCGGCCTTGAGAACGGCCAACAGCCAGTCGTTGAGCTTTTCGAGCTGCGCGAGCGGCACCGGGTCGGGGCCGTCATTGAGCTTCGCGGTGCCGTTAAAGACGTCATCGAGCAGCTTGGCGACTTTCGGGTCCGACTGCCGTGGAGGCTTGCCGGTCTGGTAGGCGTCCTTGCCGAGTGCGGCGAGGGCGTCGGCGGCTTTGCCGGCTGCCGCGACCTGCGCCGGGTCGAGCTGAGCCGCTTCGGCGATGTGCCAAGACGTCGCGAGCAGCGCGATGCATATCGGCCGTACGATACGATACATGTTCTACGCCCTCCGTTATGTGGCCGGGTTATTCGCCAAGGATCAGCACATGCCGTTTGTTGTCGAGCGTCCATGACTTGAACTTGGCGAGAAAGCTGAGGCCGAGCAGCGGTTCGGCATGCTCCGGCGCGACGCTCGCCATGACATTGGTGGCGACATGGCCGCCGACCTCGATGCGGCGCAGCATCAGCAGCTTTCCTCTGTGGTGCCTGCCGTCGGCGGTGATGTAGGTATCGCGGCCGAGCAGGTCGCTTGGCTGGATCGCGCCGGATTTGGTCAGATCGTCGATCATGTCTTTGGGCAGCACGACGACCCCGGCGCCGCTATCGACGGTCACGGCGTCGTTGACCCGCACCGGGACGCGATAGCTCTGACCATCGGTTTCGAGCGCGATCTCGCCGTCAGCCGGCGCGAGCGATGACGACGCCATCTGCGGCGGCGGCTCCGCCAGCGCCACCGCGAGACGATCAAACATCGGCCGCCGCTTTTTGTCGCGGATCGCGGCTGCCGTTCGCAACGTTTCGGCACGCAGTTGCGCGAGCTGCGCCGGCAGCAGAAACCGTGCCATGCTCGGCGCCGCCGCCGACAGAGCGCGCAAGCGGTCGTCGACCCATGCCACCGTCCACCCGCAACACACCGATCATCTTGCCGAGGGACCCGGCAACGTCCGAGCGCTTTTTGGCGAGGCGGGCCTGGTCCTTCGCGGTTGGCTTCACATCGGGATGCGCGTCCGAATTCGCCACATCGCAATCGACACTCGCCTGCAAAACGGCGAGCGCGGCATCAAAAAAGCGCCCGATTTCGGCGCTGAACAGGCCGACATCATGGGCCTGGCGGGCCGCGTTCTGATAGACGAGGCCGACCGCGTTCAGCCGGTCGAGCCAGTCCCCGAGCTTGTCGAGGTCGGCGAAATCCATCGGTCCGTGGCTCAACACGCTGGTGTCGAACACGGTATCCAAGAGCGGCGCGACGGCCGGATCGGTTTCGCGCGGCACCATGCCGGTTTTCTTGGCGTCCGTCGCTTTGGCCAGAAAGTCGGACGCCGCCTTGTCGATCGCGGCGATCTGAGCGGGGTCGAGCGAGGCGGCACTCGCCGGCGCGACGAGGCTCAGCGCCAGCAGGGCCGCGATCGCCAGACCCCGCATCTCAGGCGGCCGCGAGCCGCCGACGCTCCTGCCGCGCGATCAACGAAAAGGCCAGCGCGACAAGCACGATCACGACGCCGAGAAACACGGTCGCCAGCGCGTTGATCTCCGGCGTGACGCCGATCCGCACGCTCGAATAGACCGCCATCGGCAGGGTCGTCGCCGATGGCCCGGAGACAAAACTGGCGACGACAAGATCGTCGAGCGACAAGGTGAAGGCCAACAGCCAGCCCGACACCAGCGCCGGGCTGATCCCCGGCAAAGTCACCCGCCACAGCACCGACAGCGGCCGCGCCCCGAGGTCGAGCGCCGCCTCTTCGAGCGTGCGGTCGCACCCGGCGAGCTGGGCGCGCACCAGGACCGCGACAAAGCAGCTGCCGAAAGTCGCGTGCGCGATCGTCACCGTCATGATCCCGCGGCTTGGCCAGCCGAGCCACGATTGCAACGCCACGAACAGTAGGAGCAGCGACAGGCCGAGGATCACCTCGGGCACAACCAGTGGCGCCATCAGCATAAAGCTGAACACCAGCCGGCCGCGAAACCGCGTGAAGCGCTCGATCGCGAATCCGGCGCAGGTGCCGAGGACGAGCGCCAGGCTCGCCGCCAGCACGCCGATTTCGAGGCTGTTCAGCGCCGCGTCGCGGAACTTGCCGTCGGCGGCGAGCGCGCCATACCAGTGCAGCGACCAGCCGCCCCACACCGCGACGAGCCGCGAGGCGTTGAACGAATAGGCGACGAGCAGCGCGATCGGCAGATAGAGGAACGCAAAGCCCAGCGCCAGCGCCACGGCACGAAAAGTGGTGAGCCGCCGGCTCACGCTTTCTTCTCCGCGAAGCGCTGCGCCAAGAGCAGCGGCGCGGTCAGCATCACTACCATGACCATCGCGATCGCCGCCGCGGCGGGCCAATCGACATTGTCGAAGAATTCTTGCCACAGCACCTTGCCGACCATCAGCGTCCCCGGCCCGCCGAGAAGATCGGGAATCACGAACTCGCCAAGCGCCGGGATGAAGACGAGCAGCGCCCCGGCGACCATCCCCGGCAAGGATAGCGGCAGCACGATCGCGAAAAACACCTGCATCGGCCGCGCCCCAAGATCGGCGGCGGCCTCGACAAGGCTTTCGTCGAGTTGCGACAGGCTGCCGTAGAGCGGCAGGATCATGAACGGCAGATAGCCGTAGACGAGACCGAGCACGACGGAAAAATCATTGTAGATCAGCAGCACGGGGCTATCGATCAGGCCGAGCGCGGCGAGCGCGCGGTTCAGGAGCCCGGTCGGCTGCAGGATCGCGATCCACGCATAGACGCGGATCAATAGACTCGTCCAGAACGGCAGGATCACCAGAAACAGCAGCGGGTTGCGCCAGGCTTTCGGCGCGCGGGCGATCGCGAAGGCGATCGGATAGCCGACCAGCAGGCACAGCACCGTCGCGACGCCGGCAAAGCCGAGCGAGTTGCCATAGGCGCGCAGATCGCCCTGGGCAATCTCCTGGTAATTGGCGAGGCTCACCTGGCTTTCGAACCCGTTCGGGCCGTGGGTGAAGAGCGGCGTGTAAGGCGGGATCGTGTCGGCGCTCTGGCACAGGCTGATTGCCGCGACGACCGCGAGCGGCAACAGAAAGAAGATGAGGAGCCACAAGAACGGTGGCGCGATCAGCAGCCAGCGCTGCCATCCCCAGATGCCCGTCACGGCAGTCGCACCCTGCGTCCTTCGAGACGCGCCCCTCCGGGCCGCTCCTCAGGATGACGGCTTTTCTTATCGGCACAAAATTCCGTCATCCTGAGGAGGCTGCGAAGCAGCCGTCTCGAAGGACGCACCGGAGGCGTCATCGGCTCAGCACCACAGCGTCAGCCGGGTTCCAGCTCGCCCACACCGTCACGCCGCGTTCGAAGGCGGCGGCCGCGGCGCTCGACATTTGCGCCTTGAGCCCCAGCCCGGACGCGATCGTCAGATGCACGGTCGAGACGGCACCCTGGTAGTTGACCCCCTCGACCGTCGCGGTGACGGCGAACCCATCGGGACGCGCCATCGACAGACGCAGCTTCTCCGGCCGTACCGCCAGCGACGCGTCGCTGTCCACGGGTAGGTCGACCCCTTCCGGCAGCGGAAGCGGCTCACCAAGGCCTGGCACCTTAAGCGCCAGCGTGTTGAAGCCCGCCGCCAGCACGCCGTCGAACAAATTCACCGCGCCGACAAAATCAGCAACAAACCGCGAGCGCGGCCACTCGTAAATCTCCGCCGCGCGACCGATTTGCGCGATCCGGCCCTTATCCATCACCGCGATGCGCGAGGCCATGCCAAGCGCCTCTTCCTGATCGTGCGTGACAAACACAAAGCTGGTGCCGACCCGTTCCTGAATGCCGATCAGCTCGAGCCGGGTCTCCTCGCGCAGCTTGCGGTCCAGCGCCGCGAGCGGCTCGTCGAGCAATAGGAGCTTGGGCATCTTGGCGAGCGCGCGGGCGAGCGCGACACGCTGCTTTTGCCCGCCCGAGAGCTCGTGTGGGCGGCGCCGCGCGTAATCCGACATCTGCACCAGCGCCAGCATCTCGGCGACCCGCGCCTCACGGCGGCGGCGTTCCATGCCCTCCTGCTTTAGCCCGAAAGCGACATTGCCAGCGACGTCGAGATGCGGGAACAGCGCGTAGGACTGGAACATCATGTTGACCGGGCGGCGATAGGGCGGCACGTCGGTCACGTCGCTGCCGTCGATCGCGATGCGGCCACTGTCCGGAAGCTCGAACCCGGCGATGAGCCGCAACAGCGTGGTCTTGCCGCAACCCGACGGCCCGAGCAGCGCAAACAACTCGCCGTGCTCGACCGATAGCGACACCCGATCGACCGCGGTCACCGCCCCGAAAGTCTTGCTGACCTCGCTGATTTCGAGGAGCGGCACTTATCCGCCGGCCTTGACCCGGTTCCAGGCGAGCATGCGAGCGCGCTCATAGTCGCGCGACGCCGGCAGATCGACATAAAACAGCTTCTTGACCGCATCTGGCGGATAGATGCCGGGGTCGTCGCGGATCTCGGGTTTGACGAGCGCGGTCGCGGCAAGATTCGGATTGGGGTACGAGACCGCGTCGCTGATCGCAGCGATAACCTGCGGCCGCAGAATGTAATCGATGAATTTCAATGCGTTGTCGGGGTGCGGCGCGTCCTTGGGGATACCGAGCATGTCGATCGAGAATTGCGCACCCTCCTTGGGCACGCGAAAAGCGATCTTAACCCCGTTCTTTGCGTCATTGGCGCGGTTGCGCGCCTGGATCACGTCGCCCGAATAACCGAGCGCGATGCAGATGTCACCGTTGGCCAAGTCGTTGATGTATTGCGATGAATGGAATTTGCGCACATAGGGGCGGATGGTCTCGATCAGCGCGCTCGCCTTTTTCAGATCGTCCTGGTCGGTGCTTTTCGGGTCGAGGCCGAGATAGGCGAGCGCCGCCGGAAACACCTCCTGCGGCGTATCGAGCAGCGAAATGCCGCAGTCGGTGAGCCTCTTGGCGTTGGCGGGATCGAACAGCAGCGCCAGCGTGTCGCGCGGCCCGTCATTTCCCAGCGCTTTAGCCACCAGCGCCTCGTTGTAGCCGATGCCGGTGACGCTCCATAGATAGGGGACGCCGTATTGGTTGCCGGGGTCGGCCTCGGCGGCAAGCGCCAGCATCGCCGGGTCGAGGTTCTTCAGGTTCGGCAGCTTCGACTTGTCGACCGCGAGAAATGCGCCGGCCTTGATCTCGCGCGCCATGAACGGGCTCGCCGACGGCACCACCACATCATAGCCCGATTGGCCGGCAAGCAGCTTCGCCTCCAGCACCTCGTTGCCGTCATAGACGTCATAGGTGACGGCGATACCGGTTTCCTTGGTGAAATTGGGGATCGTGTCGGGCGCGATATAATCCGACCAGTTGTAGACGTGCAGTTCGGGCGTCTCGGCGGCGCGTGCGCCGCACGACGACGACGCCAGCAGCGCCGCCATCACCGCGAAAATGATCGCCTTTCCCCTCATCGTCGCCGGATAGACCAGCAGCATCAGCGCTTGTCAATCCGTGCGCGGCAACGGATGGTGCGGCCATGACGGTCTTCCATCTGCTGCGCCACGGCGAGCACAACGTACAGGGCAAAATCTGCGCCGGGCGCATGTCGGGCGTCGTGCTGTCGGACAAGGGCCGAGGCGAGGCCGAGGCCGCGGCGCGGCTTCTCGCCGATACCGGGGTCGCGGCGATTTATGCGAGCCCGATGGAACGCACCCGCGAAACCGCCGCGATCATCAGCGAGCGTCTCGGCGGCATTCCGGTGATGATCCGCGACGATCTCGCCGAACTCGATTTTGGCGAGTGGACCGGGCTAACCTTTGACGAGGTGCGCAAGGATCCGCGCTGGCCGGCATGGGCCACGCATCGCAGCCTTTCCTGCATCCCGGGCGGCGAGACCATGCGCGACGTCCAGCGCCGCGTGGTCGAAGCGGTCATGGAAATGCGCGCCGAGCACCCCGACGACCACATCGCTGTCGTCAGCCATGGCGACGTGATCCGCGCCGCATTGGTCTTCGCGCTGGGGATGCCGCTCGATTTCTACGCGCGGATCGAAGTCGCCACCGGCTCGCTCAGCACCGTGCGCATCGACGCGAGCGGCATCCGCGTCATCGCCATCAATCAGCGCTGATCAAGCCGTACTGGTCAGGCCGGCTCGGGTGCGAGCGCCGGGTCGATCCCGTGATCGACCGGGTAGGCATAGGGGCCGAGGCGACTCACCAGCGCAACTGCGACGACGAGCGCGACGGCGGAGCCGATCAGCGCCGGGGCGTAGGAGCCGGCTCGGTCGAACAGATAGCCGTCGAGAAACCGCCCGCACGAGCCGCCGAGCCCGAATGACATGAAGAAGTAGCCGTAAAGCTGGCCGAACGACCGCTGTCCCATATAACGGGAATTGAGAAACGCCAGCATGTCGGCCTCGGCGCCGAGACCAAAGCCGACCAAACACACGCCCAGCGCCGGCAGCAGCCCCGTGCCGCTCATCAACAGCGCAAACCCCGCGACCGGCGCCGCCCAGAATGCGCCCACCACATAAGGCGCGAAGATCCGGTCGACGAGATACCCGGTCACCAGTCGCCCGGCCATCGTCGCGCCGCCGAGCAGGCCGAAGGTCGCAGTCGCCGCCGCGGGCGATAAGCCGCGGTCGGTCAGCAAGGGCACGATGTGTCCCGAGAAGCCGAGCAGCGCAAGCGCGACCAGAAAGAACGTCCCGCAGAGCACCCAAAACTGCGCAGTGCGCACCGCCTCGGTCACCGAAAGCCCTGGCTGAACACCGAGGATGGCGCGGCGATGCTCACCGTCACCCGGCTGCGGTTCGCGAACGAACAGCGCCACCGCCGGGAAAGCGATCGCGAACATCAGCACGCCCAATCCGATGAACGCGCCGCGCCAGCCGACGCGCGTAATCAGCTCCTGCGCAATCTGCGGCACGATCATCGCGCCCAATCCGATACCGGCGATGGCGACGCCTAGCGCCAGCCCGCGACGCCGGTCAAACCAGGCGGAAATGGCCTTGGTGTAGCCGAGCGGGCACTGAATCTCCCCCGAAATCAGCGCCATCGAGTAGAACAACACAAAAACCGGTAGCGAAGCCGGGGTGAAGCCGAGCAGGCAGAGGCAGACCGCGAATACTGCGATACCGGGCAGCGCGATCTTCCGGATGCTCCAGCGATCCATCATCCACCCGATCACAGGCACCATGAGCGAGCTGAACAGTCCACCGAAGGCCAGGGCAAACGACGCCGTACCGCGGTCCCAGTGCATGTCGGCCATGATCGGCTTGAGAAAGACCCCGAAGGTATAACCGAGCACCGGCCCGTTGCAGACGAGGAGCCCGGTCACCGAGCCGAACACGACCCACCACGGGTTCTTAAAGTGCAACCGCATCCGATCCTCCCATTCGCGAGGGAGCATCGCCGGGTCGAGGGCGCATGGTCAACGCCTCAACACCGATGAGCGCCGCCCGGCCTTTCGTCCTACTTCGCGCTGGCTTGTCTGACCGCTTGCTCGATCAGGCTGTGCAGCGCCAACCGCTCGCCGGTCGGCATCGGTTCGCCGGAGCGGGCCAGCGTCAACGCGCCGTCCGGCGCAATGGCGATTGGCTGGTAGAAGCGCGAATTCGGGTGGGCGAAAAGCGCCTCACCGACCGCGAGGCGGACCGCAGCGACGTAGCGTTCGGTCTCCTCCGGTAGCGAGCACCTACGGCATAACGAGTCCTCATACCGGCCCGGCCCGGCGTTATATGCCGCCAGGAATCCCTCCGTCCCGTAACGGTCATAGAGCTCACGCAGATAGGCGCTGCCGGCGAGAATATTGTCACGCGCCACGTAAGGATCGTCGCCCAAGCCGTAGCGGTCGCTCAAATAGGCATAGGTGGCCGGCATCACCTGCATCAAGCCCATGGCGCCCTTGGGTGAAGTGACGTCGGTCTGCTCGTTGCTCTCAACCTGCATGACCGCGCGGATCCACGGCTCGGGCAGATCGAAGCGGCTGGACGCCTCGCTGATCAATGGCGCCAGCGCCGGATCACGCGGCTCGGCCTCGCTTGGCGTGACGTCGTACATCGCGGCGCGGTAAGCTGCCATACCCTCAGAAACAAGATGTTCCGCCGCGATAACGCCCTCGGCCAATGCCGGGCCCGGGGAGACGTTTGTCGGGAGGGTCTGGAACGTCGGCTCCGCAATGCGAGCAGGCTCGCTTGTCGCCACAATCACCGCAAAGATTTGCTCCGCCTTAGCGACCCATGCGGCATAAGCCGCGCGCGCATCCGGGTTATCGCCGGCGACGAAAAGCACAAGCGCGAGCAACCAACCGCTCATGCCGTCACCATTTCGAGGCTGACAAGCGCTTCTTCCGCCGCGCGCGTGCCAGTTTCGAAGGCGCCGTGCACGGTCGAGAAGAAATTGGGCGAGGTCGCCTCGCCGGCGAAGAAGAGGCGGTTGTCGACCGGTGCGGCGAGCACAATGCGGTCGTCGGCGTGACCCGGCCTGGCATAGGAGTAGGAGCCACGGGCAAATTCGTCGGCGCGCCAGGACGACGCGGCGAGCGGCGTCAGCTGCTTGCGGATCGCGCCGCCGCGCAACGTCGCCAGCTCATCGGTCGCGAACGCCGCCATCGCCGGCAGCCCGCCGTCGCGCTCCAGTCCCGCCGCGAACTCGCCACCAAAAAAACACTGGATGATCGGCCGACCGAACGGACGCGCCTGATAGTTCATCGTCTGCAACCGCGTCGTCGAGCCGACGAGGAAGATGTCGCCGGTCTCGTCTAGGTCGTCCATACGGCCGGTGAAGGAGAAGAAGAGCTTGTCAGCGAGGCCGAGCGGCAGCCCGTTTGCCGCGTCTAGCTTGGCGGGCAACACAGGATCAAAGACCACGGCCTCTTGTGCCAGGATATCGGTCGGCACAGTGACAATGACGCGCCGCGCGACGAGCCGGCCGCGCGCGCCATCGATGACGATATCGCGGCCGCGATGATCGATGCGTGACACCGGCGCGCCAAAGACGATCGGCAGCGACGCGGCCAAGGTCGTGAGCAGCGTGCCGTAGCCGCGTTCGACCCGCCAATTGACCCCGCTATCCTCGTAGCGGTCGTTGTCCTTGACCGAGAGTTTATCGAGCTCGACCGCATTGCCCCAGGTGCTCGTCGCGTTCATGAGCGTGTTCCACCGATCGCCCGGCGGCAGCGTCGTTGAGCACGCCCGGTCCTCGGGCTCCCGCGCGGCGCGATGGCGGGCAGCGAAATTGGCCTCGCGCGCGGCGATCCACGCCGCCTGCTCGGCCTCCGTCACACCGCTGTTCTTGAGCCGCGTCGTCCAGTCGGGTCGGCGATGATAGAGCGCGAAGCCCAGTCCCTCCGCGATCCCGGCCAGCACGTTGCGGTCGGCCGAATGCAGCCACTCGCCGCCGAGATCGAGCGGATAGCCGTTTTTGTCGACCGTCCAGGTACGTCCGCCGGCGCGCTCGCGTGCCTCGAGGACGATGACGGACACGCCCTTCGCCGCGGCGAGGCGCCGCCCGGCGGCGATCCCCGCCGAGCCGGCGCCGATTACCGCGACATCGACCTCGGAAGGAAACGAGCTCAGGGGCCCGTCGCCGGCTCGTTGTACTCGGTGTCGCTGACGTGGGTGCCCCAGGCGGTGCCCTCACCCTTTTCGCCCGCCTCCGACAGCGCCAGATGGGCGAAGAGCCGGTCGGGCGACGCGCCGTGCCAATGCTGCGTGTCGGGCGGGATGTTAACGACATCGCCCGGGTTGAGCACCTGCGGCTTCTCGCCCTTGAAGCAGATGCGGCCGACCCCCGACAGGCAATAGAGCGTCTGGCCGACCGGGTGGGCGTGCCAAGCGGTGCGCGCGCCAGGGGTGAAGGTCACCACCGACCCGCCCATGCGCGACGGCGCCTCGGTGACGACGACGGGATCCTGGAACACCACGCCGGTAAAGGTTTCGGCGGCGCCGCGGCGCGTCTGGCGCGATCCGGCGCGAACAACTCCGGCTTTGACGGGCATGGCTCTTTCCTCCTGCAAGAGGGCGGCATTACCGCCGCCCGAATATGACGCCACCAGCATAGGCGGGGCTTTGTGACCGATGCAATCCGGCTGGATGAGCGCCAGTGCGTCCTTCGAGGCTCCGCTTCGCGCCGCACCTCAGGATGAGGACTTTTCTTCACGCCACGCACAAAACCTTCCTCATCCTGAGGCGCCTTGCGCGGCAAGACCTCGAAGGACGCAAGGACATTGTTGCGGCCAACGTGCGAGGCGCGTAGGGAAAACCATGTCTTCGGCCCCCGCCTTTGACGATGCGTTTCGCGCCCGGCTGCACGAGCTTCTGGTGTGGCGGCGCGACGTGCGCCATTTCCGCCGCGACCCTCTGCCGGAAGGCGCGGTCGAGAGGCTCATCGAGACTGCCTGCCTCGCGCCCTCGGTGGGGCTCAGCCAGCCCTGGCGCTTTGTGCTGGTCGACGCGTCCGAGCGGCGCGCGGCCATCGCTGCCAATTTCGCCGAGTGCAACGCCGCCGCTCTCACCGCACAGGATGGCGACCGAGCCGGGCGCTATGCCCGGCTCAAGCTCGCCGGGCTCGACGCCGCGCCGTGCCATCTCGCGGTCTTCGCCGACACCGACACCGAGCAGGGCCACGGGCTCGGCCGCCTGACGATGCCCGAGATGGTGAAATATTCCGCCGTCGCCGCCGCGCACACGCTGTGGCTCGCGGCGCGCGCCGAGGGGATCGGCATGGGCTGGGTGTCGATCCTCGATCCGCAAGCGGTGCGCGTGATCCTCGACGTACCGGTGGCGTGGCGGCTGATCGGCTATTTCTGCCTCGGCTATCCGGCGGCGCAAGACGACGTGCCGCGCCTCGAGCGTGACGGCTGGGAGACACGCCGCATGACGGACGCGTTTATAGTGAGACGATGAGCAAAGTCGGCGAGATAAGGGTCGGGATCGGCGGCTGGGTGTTCCCGCCGTGGCGCGGCACGTTCTACCCGAAGGTGGTGAGACAGGCCGACGAGCTCAACTACGCCAGCCGCCACGTGACCGCGATCGAGATCAACGGCACGTTCTACCGGCTGCAAACGCCCGCCAGTTACAAGAAGTGGCATGACGAGGCGCCCGAGGATTTTGTCTTTTCGCTTAAGGGCTCGCGCTTCATCACCCACCGCAACGACCTCGCGACCGCCGGGCAATATGTCGAGCGGTTTTTCGCGAGCGGCATGGTCGAACTGGGGCCGAAGCTCGGGCCGATCCTCTGGCAGTTCATGCCGAGCCTCAAATTCGACGAGGCAAATGTCGCCGCGTTCCTCGAGGCGCTGCCCCGGACGCTCGGCAATCGCAAGCTGCGCCATGTGCTCGAGGTGCGCAGTTCGAGCTTCAAGGACCCAGCCTTCTACAAGCTGATGGAAAAGCACGAGGCGGCGATCGCCTGGGTCGAGGACGCGAAGGTGCCGCTGATCGAGACGGTGACAGCCGACTTTGTCTACACGCGGCTGCGGCAGTGCAGCGAGGACGAGCCGACCGGCTATTCGCCGGATGCGCTCGACAAGATCGCCGTGCGCTTCCGGGAGCACGCCAAGGCCGGGCGCGACTGTTTTGTCTATTTCATCAACGGCGCCAAGGTGCGCGCGCCACACGCGGCGATGGCGCTGATCAGGCGGCTTCGCGCCTAGAACCGCTCGGCGCGAAACGGCGCCGGATCGACGAAGGGCGCATCGCCGGTCATCATCTCCGCCATCAACCGCCCGGTGGTCGGGCCGAGCGTAAAGCCCTGATGCGCGTGGCCAAAGGCGCCCCAGAGGCCGGGCTCGGTCGGGATGCGGCCGATGATCGGCATCATGTCAGGGGTGCAGGGCCGCGTGCCCATCCATGCCTGCGGCTCGACGGCCTCGCCGAGCGGGAAGATTCGGCGGGCGATCGGCTCGGCGCGCCGCAATTGCACCGGGGTCGGCGCGGCAGAGCGGCGGGCGAATTCGGCACCGGTCGTGAGGCGAATGCCGGCGCGCATCGGCGCCAGCAGAAACCCGTTTGACGCGACCGGCCGAGTCAGCCCGGCATTGCCTTGCGGGGTGAAGTGCAGATGGTAGCCGCGCTTGCCAAAGAGCGGCGGCCGGTAGCCAAAACGCCGCGTCACCTCGCTCGACCAGATGCCCATCGCGACGACCACCTCGGCCGCCTCGACAATCGAGCCGTCTGCCGCCGTGACACGCCAGCCGGCGCCGCGGCGCTCGAGGCTTGTCGCATCGCCGATCGCGAATTGCCCGCCGAGCCGCTCGTAGAGCCGGAAATAGCTCATCGTCAGCGCGTGCGGATCGTTGACCGGGTAGGGATCGGTCCAGTGCAGCGCGCCGACAAAGCCGCCATTGAGGTGCGGCTCCATCTCGCTGAGCTGCGCGGCGGTGACGGCGGTGGAATTGACCCCGAATTCGCGCGCCCGCTCGGCCTTGGCGAGCTCGCTGTCCATCGTCGCCTGGTCGTTAAACGCGCGCAGAAACCCGACCGGGCGCAGCAGCTCGGTCGAACCGGCTTCCTCGGCGAGCGCCTTGTGCTCGGTGAGGCACGTCGCGATCAAGGTCGACCATTGCTCGGCGATTTGGGCGTAGCGACGCGGCTCCGAGTTGCGCCAGTACGCGAAGAGCGGCGCGGCGAGACCGGGCAGGCCGGAGAGATGGTAATAGGCGTCGATCGAGCGGTTTTTGGCGATGCGCCACAGCTCTGACAATTCGCGCGGAAACGGGTGTGGAAACACCGCCTCGCGCTGGACGAGGCCGCCATTGCCGTAGGAGGTCTCCTCGCCCGGGTTCCGCCGGTCGATGAGCACGACATCCTTGCCGCGCTTGCGCAAATGGACGGCGATCGACACGCCCACCATCCCGGCGCCCAGAACCACGACATCGGCTTGCATTAGGTTTGGCCTGCTCCGCCCGCGGAATTTCAATCCAAGCCGCTCAGGCCGGGTTTGTCCATGTTTGCGTCAGCCGCCCGCACCGACTGAGACGCCGCTATCTGCGCCCGGAAATGTGCCGACCCCGGCGCATTTCGCCTGTTATTGCTGGAAATTTACAGGCTGCCGATCCCTTCCTGAGCGGCGCGAGGCCACCCCCGCCCAGCGGGTCTAATCGAGGCCCGGAAGAGAACATATAAAGAACGATTTGTCAAGGCCGACGGCGCGAGCAATACCCTCACCCGTCTTCGGGCTATGCCCGAAGCCACCCTCTCCCGCGAGCGGGAGAGGGGATGTTTTATTCCGCTGCTTCGGCGCGCTTGTGGGGTTTAGGCCAGCGGGTGGCGACGAGGGGGAGCACCTCGTCGATCAAGCGGCGGGTTTGCGCCATGATGTCGTCGTCACCCTTGGCGGCCGGGCGCAGGATGAATTTCGAGACGCCGGCGGCGACGAACTCGCCGATCTTGTCGACGATCGCGGTGGCGTCGCCGATCGCGAAATAATCGGCCGGATCGCGCCCGGTGCGCTTGCGATAGGCGTCAAACAGTGGTTGCAGACCCGGCTCATCGGGCGAGCCAAAGCGGAACGGGATGCCGGCGCCGAAATGGTCGTCGTCGATGCTGCGGCCTTCCGCGGCGGCGGCCTTTTGAATAGCGGCGACAACGTGCTTCGACTGCTCGGGGGTCTCGGGGCCGGCTTGCCAGCCGGTGCCAAATTTCGCGGTGCGTTTGATGGCCGCCTCGGACGAGCCGCCGATCCACATCGGCAGATCGGGCTGCACCGGCTTTGGCAGGCATTGCGCGCCCGACAAATGATAATGCACGCCCTCGAAATCGACCTTGTCCTCGCTCCACAGGCGGCGGATCACCTCAAGCCCCTCATCGGTCTTGCGGCCGCGGGTCTTGGTGTCGAGGTTGAGGGTCGTCCACTCGGGGCCGAGCGGACTGCCGATGCCAAAGGCCGGCAGCAGGCGGCCATCGGAGAGGAAATCGATCGTCGCGCATTGCCGCGCGACGAGCACCGCATCGCGCATCGCCAGCGACAGCACGTTGACGCCGAATTTGAGCCGCCGCGTGCGCCCGGCGAGCGCCGCCATCACGCTCATGCATTCGAGGAATGGCGTCGGGCTGACGAGCCGGTCGGTCTGCCACAGCGAATCGACGCCGCCCGCCTCCAGCATGTCGACCCAGCGCCAATAGGCGGCGGCGCCGGAGAACGGAAACTCCATGATCCCCATCCCGACCGCGACCTTCTTCGGCATCGGACCCTCCTTGCGCTCGCCGCCACTATGGCGCGAAGCCGGAAGAACGCAACGGCGTGCCGATCATTCGCGCTCGTAGGTGCCGATCATCAGGCCCTTGGCGACGGCATAGGCGTGCAGCGAGTCGACCAGCTCGGTCCGGCCCGGCGCCGAGGTATCGAGTTCCGGCCGCGCGGTCAGCGCGAAAACCTGAATGGCGTAATGGTGCGGCCCGTGGCCGGGCGGCGGGTCGGGCGGCAGATAGCCGATCCGCAGGTAGGAGTTCACCCCCATTGTCGGCGACTGGCCGGGTTCCGACTCGAGCGGCATCGAGCCGGCTTCGAAACTTCCCGGCTCGGGCGGCAAATTCCAGACGATCGCGTGCACCAGCGGATAGGGTGTCGGACTGTCGGCGTCCTCGATCAGCACCACGACCAGCTTGGCCTCGTCCGGCACGCCGCTCCACGCGATGGGCGGCGAGATCCCCTCGCCGTCCGCCGTATAGCGCACCGGCAGCGCCTCGCCGTCGGCGAAGTCCGGGCTGGTCACGACAATGCTGTCGGCCAATTCAGCGAGGGCCGGGTCGTTGTAGGCGAGCTTTTCCAGGCCGGGACGGGCGCCGCGCAACGCGCGCCCGATCGCGGGCGGCAGATTTTCGAGCATGATCAACCTTTGCCGGGTGGGTTATGGTCGCGACGGACCAACACCGGGCGGACATCGGATGATCCGCGTGCGGCTTAATCGCCTTATTGGCTTGGCTCGATCCGCCGAGCCGCGACGCAGCGGGAGGAATGAGCGATGCGGGTTTTCACCACCGTGCCCCAGGGCGATCTGAAGCAGGTGCCGGCGGCGGCACGCGCCGCCGAGGCCGAAGGCCATGACGGCATCGTCACGATGGAGAACCAGCACGAGCCGTTCCTCGCGCTCGCCGTCGCCGGCGCGGCGACCGAGAAGATCGAGCTGCACACCTCGGTGGCGATCGCCTTCGCCCGCACGCCGATGGCGGTTGCCGAGGTCGGCTGGGACCTTGCTGGCTCGACCGGCGGACGGTTCGTCGTCGGGCTCGGCTCGCAGGTGCGCGCGCATAACGAACGGCGCTTTTCGGTGGCGTGGAGCCCGCCGGCGCCGCGCATGCGCGAATACGTCCAGGTGCTGCGCGCGATCTGGCGCTGCTGGGCGACCGGCGAGAAACCCGCTTATGAGGGCCAGCATTATCGCTTCACGCTGATGACGCCGAACTTTACGCCGCCAAAGATCAATTGCCCGCCGCCGGCGGTGACGATCGCCGCGGTCGGCCCGGCGATGCTCAAGGTCGCCGCTGAGGAATGCGACGGCGTCAAATTGCACGGGTTCTGTACCCGCAAATACCTCACCGACGAGATCATGCCGCGGATCGACGCGGGCCTGGCGAAAGCCGGCCGTAGCCGCGCGCAGTACGAGATTTCCGGCGGTGGGTTCCTCGCCACCGGTCCCGACGACGCCGCGGTCGCCGAGCGCTTTGAGTGGGTGCGCCAGCGCGTGGCGTTTTACGGCTCGACCCCGGCCTATTACCCGGTGCTGGCGGTGCATGGGCTGG
>DATMLO010000143.1:0-18410 GCA_035570495.1 Allostellaceae bacterium
CGCGGCGCGATCGGTGCGCAGATCGCCTATGACGAGACGCTGGCGCGACTCATCATCGCCGGGTCCGACCTCATTGTCGTGCCGTCGCGCTTCGAGCCGTGCGGCCTCACCCAGCTTTATGCGTTGCGCTACGGCGCGCTGCCGTTGGTGCGCCGCACCGGCGGCCTCTGTGACACGGTTGTTGACGCGACGCCGGCTCGGCTCCGCGACAAAACCGCGACCGGCTTCACGTTCGAGGCCGCGACGGCGGACGCGCTCGCCGCGACGCTCGAATGGGCGATCGCCCAATACGCCAACCGCGCGAGCTGGCGGCAGATGATGCGCGAGGCGATGACCCGCGACTTCAGCTGGGCGCAATCCGCCCGGCAATACGCCGCGCTCTACCGCGAGCTTGCCGCCGCCTAGCGCCCCGATCTTGACGACCGCCTCTACTCATAGTAGCGGTCGGCGCGTGATGACGTCCGGAACCCGCACTCGCGCCCGACGACGCCCCTTTGCCGGGTTGCGCGCGCGCGTCCAGATGGACTGGCCGGAACAGAGTTAGCTCTCTCTAAAACCGGTATCCGACCGCAACCCGCCCGCCCACGAAAGTCGGCGGGTTTTTTCGTGCTCACCACAGGAGGCTTCGTATGCCAGACGCAAACGCCCCCATCAGACTCGCGATCCCCGAAGAGGCGCCGGCGGTCGCTTCTCTCGTCGACCGTGCCTATCGGCATTACATCGCGCGCATCGGCAGACCGCCGATGCCGATGCTCGATGACTACCCCGAGCTGGTGTTGCGCGGCGCCGTCTGGGTAGTCGAGGATGCGGGGGCCATTGCCGGCATCCTGGTCCTGCTGCCGCAGCCGGATCACCTGCTACTCGACAATATCGCCGTCTCGCCCGACCGGCAGAAGACTGGGCTGGGCCGCAAGCTGCTGGCCTTCGCGGAAGCCGAGGCGCTCCGGCGCGGCTACGCCGAGATCCGTCTCTTGACCAACCTCAAGATGGTGGAGAACCAGCGCCTCTACGCCTCGATCGGCTACGAGGAAACCGAGCGCAAGCTCGACGCGGGTTTCGAGCGGGTCTTTATGCGCAAGCGCTTGTTCGACGACCCGGAGACGGTCGCGCGCAAACAGCTCGACGCCTATAACGCGCGCGATATCGACGCATTCATGGCGTGCTGGGCCGACGACGCGCAGGTCTTCGAGCACCCCTCGACCCTGCTCGCGCGCGGCGCCGCGGACATCCGCGAACGGCACATCGCGCGCTTTAAGGAGCCCGATCTGCACGGCCATCTCGTGCATCGCATCGTCATCGGCGACAAGATCGTCGATCAGGAGATCGTCACGCGGAATTTTCCCGAGGGGGTCGGCCGGATCGATGTCGTCGCCATCTACCAGGTCGAGCGCGGTAAGATCGCGGCGGCCTGGTTTATCTTTGGCGCCCGGCGACCTGCATGAAGCCGCCGGCCCTCAACGACCGCGCGGGATCAGCTCCCAAGTATGCTTCCCGCTTCGAGCGCGGCATCGCTCGCCTTGATCTTGGCGCCGTCATCGATGCGCACGCGCGAGCAATCGATAAACCCGCCCTGGCAATGGACGCGGATGCCTTCCGGCCCGGCGGAGACTATCTCCCCTAATTTTTTGCCGCGCACCGCGCCAAAGGTCGGCGCCATGATTTTTTTGGCGTCGAACAGATAGAGCTTCTTCTCGCCCCCCTCGGACTTCAGCGTCGTCCACGCGCCGGGCGCCGGGTTGCAGCCGCGGATCAGGTCGTAGACAAAATCGACATGATTGGCCCAGTTGATTTTGGCTTCCGCCTCGCGCACCCAGCCTTCGTAGGTCGCCTCGTCCTCGTCCTGCGTCGATTCGGTGGCGCGCCCGGCGGTGACGAGATCGGCGGCCTGCACCAGCGCCTCGATCCCGAGCGGGAAGATTTTGTCGAAATAGAGCGATGCGGCGGTGTCGTCGGGGCCGATCGTCAAGCGCTTCTGCAGGATCACCGGCCCCTCGTCGAGGCCGGGGGTCGGGCGGAAGATCGTCAGGCCCGTCTCTTTGCGGCCGCGGATGATCGCCCACGGGATCGCCGCCGGGCCGCGATGCAGCGGCAGCAGAGACGGGTGGAACTGGATCATCCCATGCTTGGGGATCGCGCAGAACTCGGGCGGCGCGAACAGCAGCACATAGGCCATGACGCCGACATCGGCGTTGAGATCCTTCAGCGTTTCGAGCGCTTCTGGGTCGGAGTATTTCGGGAAACGGTAGACCGGCAGCTTCTTCTCCTCGGCCGCCTGAACCAGCGGGTCGGGGCGCGCGCCGGGCTTCTCCGGCGCGGCGAAGACGCCGACGATCGTGTCGCCGCGCGCTAAAAAGGCTTCCATCGCCGATTTGCCGAATGCCTGTTGACCGACAATGACGACGCGCATCTCCGTCTCCCCTCGAAACTGCGAAGCTTTGAGCCGACAGAGTTCCACGCCGATGCGTCTCGCGGCAAGGGAATCGCGATAAATCGCAGCAGAGGAAGGCTGTATCGCGCGGCGCGGCCGGGTATGATGGGTGCAGTTTCAACCATCGCGATGGTCGACCCGTGCCCAATTTATGGATGACCCGTATCCGAACGATCCCGGCCGCCGCCTTTCTCCTGCTCGTCGTCGCCGGCTGCGCGCCGATGGCGACGACGCCAACCAGTGCCGAGGACGGCCGATATCTCGTGTATTTCAATGAGTTCAGCGCTTTTCTCTCACCCGACGCGCAGAACGTTGTCGCCACCGCCGCGCAGCGCGCCAAGGAGATCGGCGCCAAGACGGTGCTGGTGCAGGGCCGCGCCAGCGCGACCGGGTCGGCCGCGGCCAATCAGAAACTCACCGAGACGCGCACCCAGATCGTTTACGATCAGCTGCAAAAGGACGGCGTCAACCCGACCATCATCCAGCAGCAGCCGCTTGGTCAGACGACGGCGACCGACACCTCGGTGATGGACCGACGCGTCGATATCGTTCTGTACAAGTGATGCCCATTGAATGGGCGTCATCCCGGCGTAGGCCGGGATCCACTAATCCGCTGCTCGAACGAGTGAAGAGTGGGCCCCGGCTTTCGCCGGGGCGGCGAGCAGCTAGCTGCTCGCCGCCTGTAGGTCGAACGCCGCCGTCATCAGCGCCTTGGTGTAGGGGTGCTGCGGCGCGTTGAGGATCGCATCGGCCGTACCCTGCTCGACGATCTCGCCGTCCTTCATGACGAGGATTTCGTGCGCTAGGGCCCGCACGACCTTAAGGTCGTGGCTTATGAACAGATAGGTAAGCCCATGACGTTGCTGCAATTCGCGTAAGAGATCGACGATCTGCGCCTGCACCGACATGTCGAGTGCCGAGGTCGGCTCGTCGAGCACCACGAAACGCGGCTTGAGCACCAGCGCGCGGGCGATCGCCACGCGCTGGCGCTGGCCACCGGAAAATTCGTGCGGGTAGCGCTCCGCCGCTCCGACTTCGAGCCCGACTTCGACAAGCGCTTCGTCGATCCGCCGGCGCGCCTCGCTCTCATCCGCGGCGAGATGGTGCACCTTGAGCCCCTCGCCGATGATCTGCGCGATCGACAGCCGCGGCGACAGGCTCGAATACGGATCCTGGAAGACGATCTGCATCTCGCGACGCAACGGTCGCAAATCGCGTTGCCGCTCGGTCGCGATGTCGCGTCCGGCAAAGCTGATGCGGCCTTCTGAGTCGACCAGGCGCAATAGCGCGAGGCCCAAGGTCGTCTTGCCCGAGCCGCTTTCGCCGACCACCCCCAAGGTCATGCCGGTGCGGAGCCGCAGCGACACGCCGTCGACCGCCTTGATGTGGCTCTTAACCCGGCGCAACCACCCGCCGCGTACCGGAAACCACACCTTGAGCTTGTCGCCCTCGACCAGGAGCGGTGCGTCGGCTCGCGTCGGCTCGGGGCGGCCCTTCGGCTCGGCGGCGAGCAGCCGCCGCGTATAGGGATGCTTCGGCCCGGCAAACAGTTCCTCGCTCGGCGCCGCCTCGACGATCTCGCCTTGCGACATCACACAAACCCGATCCGCCATCTTCCGCACGATCCCCAGATCGTGGGTGATCAGTAAGAGGGCCATGCCGAGCCGGTCGCGCAGCTCATGCATCAATTCCAAAATCTGCGCCTGGATCGTCACATCGAGCGCGGTGGTCGGCTCGTCGGCGACCAAAATGTCGGGCTCGTTGGCGATCGCCATGGCGATCATCACCCGCTGCCGCTGCCCGCCCGACAGCTGGTGCGGATAAGCCGACAGACGGCTCCCGGCTTCACGCAGGCCCACCAGGTGCAACAGCTCGAGCGTGCGTCGGCGCACCGTCGCCGCCGGGAGATGGTTGTGGATCAGCAGCGTCTCGGCGACCTGCTTCTCGACCGTGTGCAGCGGGTTCAGCGAGGTCATCGGCTCCTGAAAGACCATGCCGACGCGATTGCCGCGAATATCCCTGAGCCGCGCCGGCCGTGCGCCGATCAGCTCTTCGCCGGCGAATTTGATGCTGCTTTCCGGCGTATGTGCCGCCGACGGGTAGGGCAGCAGTTGCAGGATCGACAGCGCCGTCACCGACTTGCCCGAGCCGCTTTCGCCGACGAGCGCCAGCGTCTCGCCCTTGTCGAGCTCGAACGAGACGCGCTTCACCGCGTGCACCGGCGCGGCTCCGCGCCAGCCGGCGAAGGTGACGCTGAGGTCCCGGATTTCGAGAAGGCTCATTCGAGGAGGCTCATGGGCGGCTTACCCCACCTTGCGCGGGTCGAAGGCGTCGCGCACGGCTTCGCCGACAAAGGTCAGGAGGCTCAGCATCACCGCCAGCGTCACGAACGCGGTGATGCCGAGCCAGGGCGCCTGCAGATTGGCCTTGCCCTGCGCCAAAAGCTCGCCGAGCGAGGGCGACCCCGGTGGCAGTCCGAAACCGAGAAAATCGAGCGAGGTCAGGGTCGTGATCGACGCGTTGAGGATGAACGGCATAAAGGTGATCGTCGCCACGGTCGCGTTCGGCAGGACATGGCGCAGGATGATCTGCCGGTCCGGCATGCCCAGCGCCCGCGCCGCGCGGACATAATCGAAATTGCGCGCGCGCAGAAACTCGGCGCGGACCACGTCGACGAGGCTCGTCCACGAAAAGAGCAGCATCAACCCCAACAGCCACCAGAAATTCGGCTGCACCAGGCTCGCCAGGATGATCAACAGATAGAGCACCGGCAAACCCGACCACACCTCGATAAAGCGCTGAAAGCCGAGATCGATGACGCCGCCGAAATAGCCCTGCGCCGCTCCCGCCGCCACCCCGATGATCGATGATGAAATGGTCAATGCCAGCCCAAACAGCACCGAAATGCGGAACCCGTAGATGAGCCGCGCCAACACGTCGCGTCCCTGGTCGTCGGTGCCGAGCCAATCCGCGGCATCGGGCGGCGACGGGAAGGGGCCCGGTGCGTTGGTGATCGTGTCGAAGCGGTAGGGGATGAGCGGCCAGACGATCCAGCCTTTGGCCTGAATGAGCTTGAGGACCTCGGAGTCGTGGTAGTCGGCTTCGGTCGGGAACACGCCGCCAAATGTCGTCTCCGGGTAGGAATGGAAGACCGGCATATAAAACGCGCCGTCGTAACGGATCAGCAGCGGCCGGTCATTGGCGATGAACTCGGCGAACAAGGTCACGATGAAGACCGCGAGGAACAGCCACAGCGACCAGAAGCCGCGCTTGTTTGCGCGAAAGCTGTCGAGCCGGCGGCGCGTGAGCGGGGTGATCTTGCGGCCGAGAAACGTCAGCGCGGCCGGTGTCGCCTCCAACGGCGTGATCGCGCCCGCTGCGGTGGTAACGAGCGGGAGCGGGCCGGGGAGCTGGAGGTCGGGCGGTGCCACGCGACCTAAACGCCGGAACGTTACGAAAGAGCCGACACGATCCTCGGTTTCGCCGCGACGCGGCCCTTGCGGTCGAGATAGCGCCCGGTCAGCACCTCGGCGATCTGTACCGCGTTGGTTGCCGCGCCCTTGCGCAGATTGTCGGCGACGACCCACATCGCCAGCCCGTTCGGCACGGTCGGGTCCTTGCGGAGGCGGCTGACATAGACAAGGTCCTCGCCGGCGATCTCGGCCGGGGTGGCGTAGCCCTCATCGGCGCGGTGATCGACGACGCTGATCCCGGGGAAGTCGCGCAGCGCCCTGCGCGCGTCTTCGACGCTGAGCGGACGGACAAACTCGACATTGATCGCCTCGGCATGGCCGATAAACACCGGCACGCGCACACAGGTGGCGGTCACGGCGATGTCGGGATCGAGGATTTTCCGCGTCTCGACCGCCATCTTCCATTCCTCCTTGGTCGACCCGTCTTGCATGAACACGTCGATATGGGGAATGACGTTAAAGGCGATCCGCTTGGTCAGGACTTCCGGCTTGATCGCGTCGTTGACGTACACCGCGCGGGTCTGGGTGAACAGCTCGTCCATTGCCGCTCGCCCGGCGCCCGACACCGACTGATAAGTAGAGACGATGACGCGCTTGATCTTCGCCGCGTCGTGCAACGGCTTTAGCGCGACGACCATCTGGATCGTCGAGCAGTTCGGGTTGGCGATGATGCCTTTCTTGTCGTAGCCCTTGATCGCTTGCGGGTTCACCTCGGGCACGACCAGCGGCACGTCGGGGTCCATGCGCCAGTGCGAGGTGTTGTCGATGACCACGGCGCCGGCCTTCGCGGCGCGCGGCGCGAACACGGCGGACACCTTGGCGCCCGGCGACGACAGCACGATGTCGACGCCCTTGAAGTCGAAATTGTCGAGCACCTGGACGTCGAGCACGTCGTCCTCGCCAAACGACACCTGCCGGCCGATCGACCGCGACGACGCTAGCGCGATCACCTCGTCGCAGGGGAATTCGCGCTCCGCCAGGGTTGCCAGCATTTCGCGCCCGACATTGCCGGTCGCACCCACGACCGCTACCTTAAAGCCCATGATTCCACTCCCTCCGGGAGCCAAAGTGCCGACCTGTAAAGGGTTGGGTTGTGATGTACGCTGCCCTCCCGCGCGATACAAGCGCAGCACCGTCGCGGCAGCTTGCTAATTTGACCGTCCGGCCCACCGCGATCGTTATCGTGGCGGCAGCGGGGATGGCCTGTGTCGCGATAGTCACGTGGTCGCCGTTTCCAGGGCTCACGCTGCGCATTGCCACGGAGGAATTGTTTCCGTCGACGATCTCGTGGGAGGGCAAGACCGCATGGAAACGTTGCGACAGCGCCATCGTGGGTCAGACATCCTGGCCGTCATCGCCGCAAGGCGCGTGCGCCGCGATGCACCTTTGCGCGAACGAAGCGCCGCTGTCGCCCGCGCAAACGCGGGTGCTCTACCGGGCGATCCGTGCAACGCCGGGCTGCCAGGAACCGTGATGACGAGCCAACACGTATGACGACATGACCTACGCCGAATTCTGGCCGCGTTATCTGAGGGCGCACGCCGACCCGCGCACCCGCGCCCTGCATTATGTCGGGACATCGACCGGGCTAGCGCTCCTGCTCGCCTTCGCGATAACCCGCGACTGGCCATTCCTCATCGCCGCACCGATCATCGGCTATGCCTGCGCGTGGATCGGGCATGGCGTCTTTGAGCACAACAGGCCCGAGACCTTTGGTCATCCGTTCTGGTCGCTCTACAGCGATTTTCGTATGCTGGCGCTGTTTCTCGCCGGCCGCCTGTCGGCGGAATTGCGGCGCCTCAAGGAGGCAACATGACAAGCGCGCTCCCCCCGATCGACGACCATGACGCGAGCCCCGAGGTGCGTGCGATCTACGACGATATCCGCAAGACCCGCGACACCGATTATGTCGGCATCTTTTGGCGCGTCCTCGCCAACGATCCGGCCGGGCTGAAGCGCACCTGGGAGGGGCTGAAGCAGGTGATGGCGCCGGGCATGCTCGATCCGCTCGTCAAGGAAATGCTCTATCTCGCGGTCAGCATCACCAATGGCTGCGACTATTGCAGCCATTCGCACGGCGCGGCGGCCAAGGCCAAGGGCATGACGCCGGCGATGTTCGCCGAGCTGATGGCCATCGTCGGCATGGCCAACCAGACCAACAAGCTGGCCGACGGCTACCGCGTGCCGGTAGACGAAAGGTTCAAAAATTTGTTCTGATGGCTGTCGAGCCCAGTTGGCCCACAACAGAACAAGGCGCCGAGGGTCGAAAACACTGGAGGAAAGAGAATGGCTGCACAATTCGATCGCGCTGCCGAAGACCTCGGCAACGTCACGGCGCTGGAACATCTCAACGTCGAGATTCCGAATCAGGGACTTGCCAGCGATTTTTACCTGCTGGGCATGGGCTTTACCCGCGACCCCTATCTCTTCCCAGGCACCAACAACATGTGGGTCAATATCGGCAAGAGCCAGATCCACATGCCGACCGGTGACGCGCTGGTGTTTCGCGGCCATATCGCCATCGTCGCGCCGAAGCGCGAGGAGCTGCTGCACCGGCTGCAGGGCGTCAAGAGCAACTTGAAGGACACCAAGTTCGGCTTCAAGGAAACCAACGACTACGTGATCGCGACTTGCCCATGGGGCAACGAGTTCCACGTCTACGAGCCCGACGTCTCGCGCTTCGGCAACATCAATCTCGGCCTGCCTTTTGTCGAATTCACGGTGCCGGAAAAGACCGCGAAGAAGATCGCCAAGTTCTATCGCAAGGTGCTTGGCGCCAAGACCAGCGTCGAAAAGAACGGCCACGGCAAGGCGGCGCACATCAAGTGCGGGCTCAACCAGGAGCTGGTCTTCCGCGAGACCGACAAGGATATCCCCGAATTCGACGGCCACCACCTGCAGGTCTATGTCGAAGATTTCGGCGGCCCGCATGAAAAGCTGAAAGAGCTCGACCTGATCACCGAGGAAAGCGATCGCTGCCAGTACCGCTTCGAGGACATCGTCGATCTCGACAACGGCAAGGTGCTGTTCACGATCGAGCACGAAATCCGCAGCATGACCCACCCGCTGTTCAACCGCCCGCTGGTCAACCGCAACCCGGCGCAGACCAACCGCAACTACATCCTGGGCGGCGACAACTGGGTCTATAACCTGCCAGATACGGTGGGGCCGAGCGGCCGCATGGCCGACCCGCTCAAGGCGGCAAAGGCGCCGACGATTGCCAAGCGCCGCGCGATGCGGGCCGCGGCGACCGCGTAACGCAGAAGTTCACGGCGTAAATCCGATCGCCCCCGTCTCTCCGCGAGGCGGGGGGGTTTTCGTTGGGAGGTCAATGCCATGCTGACCGGCGCGTATCGCTTTCCGGCGATGGAAAGCGTGATCTATGGGCGGCCCTTCGCCGAGGCGATCAGGGAAGAGGTCGAGAAGGCCGACGCGCATGCCGTGTTTGTGCTGGCGAGCGGGACGCTCGACCGTGAGACCGACCTTGTCGACAGGCTGAAAGCGGCGCTCGGCAACCGCTTCGCCGGGCTCTGCGCCAAGATCGGCTCGCACACGCCGCGCGTCGATTGCGTCGCCGCCGCCAATGCGGCGCGCGCCGCCGATGCCGATCTGATCGTGACCCTCGGCGGCGGCTCGGTGACCGACGCGGCGAAGATCGTCGCGATGTGCCTCTCGAATAACATCAGCGACGCGCAGCAGCTCGACGATTGCCGCGCCCGCACCGACGCTAGCGGCAAGACCACGCGGCCGCATATCGAAGCGCCCAAAATCCGCACGATTACCATCCCGACGACCTTGTCGGCTGGCGAATACACCGCGTCGGCCGGCTGCACCGACACCGTGCGCAACGTGAAGGAGAGCTTTGGCCACCCGATGATGATGGCGAAGGCGGTCGTCCTCGACCCGGCCGCGACCGTGCACACGCCCGACTGGCTGTTCCTGTCGACGGGCATTCGCGCGGTCGATCATGCAGTCGAGGACATCTGCTCGCCCTTGTGCCAACCGCTCTCCGAGGGCGCCTCGGCGCAGGCGCTGAAGCTGCTCGGCCATGGGCTGCGCGGGGTCAAGGCCGACCCCAAGGACCTCGATGCCCGGCTCGAGTGCCAATTGGGTGCCTGGATGTCGATGATCGGCTCGCAGACTGGCGTGCCCAAGGGCGCGAGCCACGGCATCGGCCATGTGCTTGGCGGCACCGCGCATGTGCCGCACGGCTACACCTCGTGCGTGATGCTGCCGCATGTGCTGCGCTTCAATCTCGATACGAATCCGGAGCGTCAGGCGCTGGTCGCCGACGCGCTCGGCGACCGCGCTGCGCCGGTCGCCGATCTTGTCGCCGGGCTCATCACCGATCTCGGTCTTCCGTCGCGGCTGCGTGATGTCGGGGTCAAGGAAGACCAACTCGACCTGGTCGCCGAGCTGTCGATGCACGATCGCTGGATTCACACCAACCCGAAGAAAATCGACGGCCCCGCGGTCATCCGGCAAATTCTCGACGCCGCGTGGTAGGAGACGGGCCATGAAACTCAACGGCGCAACCATCGCCTCGGATGTGGCCGCTCGCATCGCGGCGCGGCGCGGCGAGCATTGCTTCGCGGAACTAGACCCGGCCAAGACCGCGCTCGTCGTTATCGACATGCAACACGCCTTCATGAATCCCGAGGTCGGGCATGCGGTCTGTCCGGCGGCGCTTGACACCGTGCCGGCGATCAACCGGATCGCCGGGGTGTTACGTGAGGCCGGAGGCGGCGTGTTCTGGGTACGCATGACGCATGACGAACGCTGTCTCGACGACTGGTCGGTGGCGTTCGGGATGGCCCCGCCGGAGCAGCGCGCGAAGCGTATCGCAGCGCTGACGGCCGGCTCGCTTGGGCACAGCCTCTGGCCCGATCTTGATGTGAAGCCCGAAGACGAAATCGTCGACAAATACCGCTACAGCGGCTTCCTGCCGGGCACGTCGGAGCTGCCCGACCGGCTGCGCGCCCGCGGCTTCGACACGGTGCTGATCACCGGCACGGTCACCAATGTGTGCTGCGAAAGCTCGGCGCGCGACGCGATGATGACCAATTTCAAGACGATCATGGTCAGCGACGGCAACGCCGCGATGACCCAAGCGGAGCACGATGCGGCGTTGACCGCCTTCTACAACATCTTTGGCGATGTCATGGACACCGGCATGCTCATCGCCGCGCTGCAAGCCCGCCGCGCCGCCGCGGCCGAATAGGGCTGTCGACGACGCGCTCGGCCAGCGCCCCGAACGCGAGGCCCAGCACCGTCCAAAGGATCAGCTGGGCGCCGAGCGAGGCCACCCGGAACTGCCACAGCACAACTGCGGGAAACGCCTCGGGCACCTCGTCGATGCGCGGCAAGGCGAGCCCAACCGCGATCATCAGGACCAGATACGCCGCGCCGGCCACAAGCCATGCGTTCCAACCCCCGAGCCGCTTCTGCAGCCGCGACCGCAGCATCCCGGCGGCGACCATTGCCACGAGCGACACCGCGATCAGGCTGAAATAGAGCGCGGTTCGCAGGCCGATCGTGTCGGGATCGCCGACCGATGGCGGGTTCGGCGGGTATTTGAGTCCCGGCACGAGATGCACCGCGACAAAGCCAAGCGCCGCCAGGATCAACGACAGCGCGCGCGGTGACAGCGCGCCGACCCGTCCGTACGCGATCGCAAACGCCAGCGCGAACAGCCCGCCAAAGGCGGCGCTGTACACCATCACCCCGGTGAATAGTCCGATCCCGGCTTGCGTCTGCCGGCTGACGATGGGCGTTTCCTGCTCAGCCGGCTGATGCGCCGCCATCGCCTTGGCCTCGTCCAGCTGCGTCTCAAAGGCGATGGCCCGGTCAACCGCCGGTTCGCCGGCGAGCTTGAGAAAGCCAAAACCAAGCAGGCCCGCGAGCACGCCGACCAGCATGCCGCGCAGCAGCATCGCGCCAACCATCTTGGAACCCTTGGCCTAGTGGCAGGGAAAGCCGAGCAGGTGGCGTCCGTCATGCACGAATTCGTGCACGTACATTCCGGGGAAGATCGAAGTCGCGCCCTGTTCAGCGCCAATAAAATAGAGCGCCAGCAGCAGGATCAGTCCGCCGAACACCAGCCACGGCAGGATTTCGCGCAGCGGGATCGCGGCCGGGCGAGCGGGCGGGGAAACGATAGACGGGGTTACGGTGGCGGTCGTCATGCCGATACTCCTGGGATTTGCGCGTCCCGTTAGAGGCCTGCGAACGCTGGGCGGGTCTGGCTCTCGGCCGCCATCCGAGCGGGCCGATTACAGTGGCGCGACCGCGCCGGGCTTGCACCGGCTTCCGCGCCTTGCGTTCGATGCCATCGACGATAGAAGCCGGCGGCGCATGCGTCAATTAACTCAGGTTTGGCGACGTCAGGCTTGGCTCAGAAGGCGGGTCCAACGCAGCAGCGCCGCCATCTGATCGCCGATCAGCCCGCGCGCGACATCGTCGGTCAGCGCGCCATTGGCGTCGAACTTCTGGTGCGCCTGGAAAATCAGCACCTCGGGTTTGTTGAGCGGGTGCATGTCGAGGAACACCATCATCTGCCGCAAATTCAGCTGACCCCGCGCGCTGCCGGCCATGGCGGGCGAGGCGCCGAGGATCGCGCAAGGCTTGCCGGCAAAGGGCTGGTCGGGCGGGCGCGAGACCCAGTCGATCGTGTTCTTCAGCACCCCCGACAGTCCATAATTGTATTCGGGGCAGGCGAAGAGCAGCGCGTCCGCTGCCTTGATCCGCTGACGCAGGGTCTCGACCGGTGGCGGGAAACTCTCGGCGCGGACGTCCTCGTTGTAGAGCGGGATCTGCGAGATGTCGGCGATCGTCACCTCCATCCCCGGCGGCTTCAGCTCGACAGCGGTCCTGAGCGCCGCCATGTTGAACGACGCTTTGCGCAGGCTGCCGCAAATGCCGAGCACGGAAATCGGTCGCGCGTCGCTCATCATCGCCTCCGGTTTACACCCAGGCTAAGGATAAGCGGCGCGCGGCAATGCGCAACATCGCTCCGTTAGAGCGAGCCCCTCGCGGCCGCGAGGGGCTCCAGGCGGCGCTATTGCTGACCGGGATAGGCCGGCAGACCGGTGCCCGGCGCGGTGGTCAAGCCGCCGCTGTACTGCGCATTGAGCGCATCGCCGGACTGGTCGTCATGATTGTGGATCGGGTGATCCGACGATGAGCCGTCATCCCGCATCCACGACGGTGTCGTCATCGTGGGGCCGGATGTATAAGTCGGCTGCTGCATCGGCTGCACCGGCGCCTGCATGACCTGAGAGGGCTGCCCGGCTGCACCGGGGGCGAGAGGCGGGGGCACCGGCTGATAGGTCTGTGCCGAGGCGGCCCCGGCAGCGGCGACGAGCGCGATCGCCGCGGTCGCGGCAAGAAGCGTTTTCATGTGTCTAATCCTCGTTGCTCGATCCTTATCGAACACCAAGCGTCCGGTTGCTGTTCCGGCCCCGCAATTCGCCCGTTCGACCGAGCCCTCAGCTCGCCAGGGTCAGCGGCCGCCCGTCGGCGTAATTGACGATCTGCTCGAAGCACTCGCGGAAATAGAGCTCGAACGTCTCCCATTCGGCCCAGCCGAGATGCGGCGTGCACAGCACGTTAGGCATTTTGAGGAGCGGATGGTTGCCGCCGATGATCGGCTCCTGATCGTAGACATCGACCGCCGCGAAACCGGGCTGCCCCTGCTCGAGCGCCGTGACGAGCGCGCCGGGCTCGATGAGCGCGGCGCGCGCGACATTGACGAAAAGCGCGGTCGACTTCATCCGCGTGAGGTCGGCGAGCGTGACAATGCCGCGCGTCTCGGGCGTTAGGCGCACCAGGAGCTGCAGCACATCGCTGCGCTCGAACAGCTCCTCCTTGGTCGCGGCCGCCTCATAGCCTGCAGCACGGGCCTGGCTAAGCGAATGCTCGCGGCCCCAGACCAGCACCTTCATGCCGAGCCCGCGTCCCGCCTCGGCGACCATCGCGCCGATATGCCCGAGCCCGAAAACGCCGAGTGTGCTGCCGCGCAGCCGGTAGCTGAGCGTCGAGGGCCACTCGCCGCGCTGCATGCGTGGCGCCTCGATGACGACATTGCGTCGCGAGGCGAGCATCAGCGCGACCGCCAGCTCCGCCGGCGCCTCGGGTGAGCCGCTTGTCCCCCGCGACACCAGCACCTGGTGGTCGCGCGCCGCCTCGTAATCGATCGCCCGCGAGCGGCTGGCGACCAGCGCGATAAGCTTCAGGTTGGGGAGCCGTTCGATCAGCGCGCGTGAAAAATCGATACGCTCGCGGATTTCGACGACGCATTCGGCGGGATGGAGCCGCGCCACCAGTTCGTCGAGATCGCGCGCCGGCTCGCGATAGCGGGTAACCTCATGGCCAGCGAGCAGCTTGAACGCATCGAGCTTGTGGATGACGTCCTGGTAGTCGTCCGGAATGACGATCTTCATCGCGGTCGTATCCCCTCGGAAGCCCGGTATTTTTCGTTATCTACGGCGATCGACCGACAATTGCGATGGCGCCTGACTTGATTTGTACATTTCGCGCCGGTGCAAGTTAAGACCCAGCCTTTGCCGCACGCAGAAATAAAACGCATAGCAGTTTTGTTAACCATGTATTTTGGTTAAATTTGCGTAAAAATGCCACAATATGAAGCGGCAAGAAGGAAGACCAAAAAATAGCAGTAACGTGAGGCTGGCGGAACGCGCCAATGACCTGTGAACGCACAGGCGTCCGAATATGCGCGTGTCGCTCGAGTGTGAACGTTGAAGGCGAGGGAAGGATATGAAGCGCACGATAATCGGCGGCGTAATCGTCTTGATTTTGGCGGTCGTGGTTTCGCCTTTCGTCAAGGACATCTACGCCCGGCATCAAATGATGCAGAAACTTGCCCCGGTGATGACGGAGCAAGACAAACTCGCGTTCCAGTCTTGGAGCGGCGATGCGGCTTCGTTCGCACGAAGCCTTGCGGCGCGTTGCGAGATCGAAAACGGCAAAGATTCCGCAGCCTGCAATCCCTATCGTATCGCCGCGAAGTAATCTCATGCGCCCGCAGGAGATGACCGGCGCGAGCCCGCGCGCTCGGTCGCGGCTAGCGTCCGCATCTGTCGGCGTGGTCTCGTTTACCCTTGAGGATCGCCCCGCCGCCGATGCTGTCGGCGATGGGGCAGGACAACAGAAAATCAGGGTTCTCACCGTGACCCTGGCCGCCCCCGACGCAGCGCTACCTGGGCAATTCGCGACCAAAAAGTAGGCCGCCCCCTAACCCCTCACATACCCCGCCGCGCTTCTTCCCGCGATCTTGCCAAAGACCGCACCGGCCATCAGGCCCGTGCCGCTGGCGTAGTTGTGGTAGTAGAGCCCGCCGATGATCTCGCCGGCGGCGAAGAGGCCGGGGATAGCGGTGCCGGCGGCATCCTGCACCTCGCAGTCGTTCGAGGTCTTGAGCCCGCCAAAGGTGAAGGTGACGCCGGAGGTCACGCCATAGGCCTCGTAGGGCGGTGTGTCGAGCTTCTGCGCCCAGTTGGTCTTGTCGATCGCCAGGCCGTTGGTGCGCAGCCCGTCATAAATGTTGGGGTTGAACGTTACGTCCGGGCGCGGCGCGGCGTTGAACTCGCGGATCGTGTCGAGGAAGCCCTTCGGATCGACCCCTTCCATCTTGGCGACCAATTCCTCGAACGTGTCGGCCTTTTCCTTGGTGCAGCGCGCGATGCGGTATTCGTCGCGCAACAGATGCAGCGTCTTCTGGTCGAAGACCTGCCAGGCGAAGAGGTTGGGCTGCTTCATCACCTCGGCGCCGTATCTGGCGTAGGTGTAGGAGTGAAAATCGAGCCCCTCGTCGATAAAGCGTTGCCCACGCGCGTTGACGACGATGCCGAATGGGTAGCCGTGCTTCTGGAAGCGGTCGCCGACATCGAGATCGCCGACCGGCGGCGCGTTCAAATCCCATTGCACCGAATGGCATCCCGACCAGTGCCCGGCCGGCGCCGCGCCGATATCGAGCGCCATCTTGAGCCCCTGGCCGGTGTTGTATTTGGTGCCGCGCACCTTGGCCAAATCCCAGTTGGGGCCGAGATAGCGGGCGCGCATCTCGGCATTGGCCTCAAACCCGCCACAGGCGAGGATCACCGCCTTTGACCGGAGGTCGAGTTGCCGTCCCTGGTGGCGCACGCGCACGCCGGCGACACCGTCGTCGCCCTGCAGGAGCGCGAGGGCGGGGGTCTCATAGAGCACGTCGATGCCTTCGCGCGCGCGGCGGCCGTGGAGCGCCTTCATCAACTCCTTGCCGCCGCCCCAGATATGGCAGGCGAGCCCGCCCCAGAACTTGAACTTGCCGTCGACCTTGAACGCCTGGCGGCCGAGGCCGAGCTGAAACCGCACGCCCTTTTCGCGCATCCAGCGCCCGGTCTCGAAACTCCGGGTGATGAGGATTTCGGTGAGGTCGGGGTCGGAGCGCCATTCGGTGAGGCGGCCGACATCGTCGTAATACTGGTCAGCTGTGTAGGTGCCGACATCGACGCTATCGCGGTCATGGTCGCCCATGTCGGGAATGAGCTGCGCCAGGTCGTCAAAGCCGTGATAGACGACGCGGAACGCGCCGCCGGTAAACGCCGAGTTGCCGCAGGCATATGGCTCGGGCGCGATCTCCAGCATCAGCACCGAGGCGCCGTTTTCCCTGGCGCTCAAGGCGGCACAAGTCGCCGCATTCCCGGCGCCGACGACAATGATGTCCCGCTCGGCGATGTCCATCCTCAATTCTCCGCTTCCCGCTTCATTGCCACGAGATTGCTTCGTCGCTGCGCTCCTCGCAATGACGTCGCTTTGTTGTCATTGCGAGCGAAGCGAAGCAATCTCGCCGAAGCGGCAAACCCGATGACGCCGAGGGAGCGAGATGCAGATCGTCGACGCGCAAATTCACACCTGGGGCCAGGGGCTGCCGAGCAACCAGTCGCACATCCAGGTGACGCATTTCACCCCGGCCGAGGCGATCGCCTTGATGGACGAGGGCGGGATCGCTGCGGCGGTGATCCATCCGCCGGGCTGGGACCCGAACTCGACCGAAATGGCCTTGAAGGCGGTGCGGGATTATCCCGGCCGCTTCGCGATCATGGGCGCGCTGCCGCTCGACAAGCCGGAGTCGCGCGAGCGCATCGCGACCTGGCGCCAACAGCCTGGCATGCTCGGCCTGCGCTACGGCTTTCTGCATGACCCGGCGAAGCAGCGCCTCGCCGATGGCGAATACGAGTGGCTATTCGTCGAGGCGGAAAAGGCCGGCGTGCCGGTCGCGACCTTGGCGACCGACTCCCTGGCAGTGCTCGGCCGGATCGCCGAGCGGCATCCGGGGCTGCGGCTGACGATCGACCATCTCGGCGGGCGCGGCGGGCTCACCACGCTAAAAGATCACGCGGCGATGACCCATATCCCGGAGCTGTTAGCGCTGGCAAAATTGCCCAATGTTGCGGTCAAGGCGACCGGCGCGCCGGGCTATTCGGCCGAGGCGTATCCTTACCCGGCGATGCAGGGATATTTGCGTCAGATTTACGACGCGTTCGGGCCAAACCGTGTGTTTTGGGGCACCGACATCACCAAGATGCCGTGCTCGTGGCGGCAATGCGCGACGATGTTCACGGAAGAGCTGCCATGGCTCAAGGGCCGCGACCTCGAACTGGTGATGGGCGAGGCGCTGTGCGCCTGGTGGGGCTGGAACCGGGCAGCCTGAGGACGCCGCCCGGCGGCTCGGTTCGCGGGCTCAGCTCCGCAGGTACTTGTTGAACCAGTCGAGTGTGCGCTGCCACGCTTCCTTGGCGGCGGCCTCGTCGTAGCGCGGCGTCGTGTCGTTGTGGAAGCCGTGATTGGCGCCCGCGTAGACATGCCCCTCGTGGACGGCATGCGCCTCGGTCAGGGCAGCATCGAAGGCCGGCCAGCCGGAGGTAATGCGGCTGTCCTGCTCGCCGTACTGGGCGTTGATCGGCGCCTTGATCTTGATGGCGTCGTCGTGGGCGGGTTGTGCGCCGTAAAACGGCACGCCGGCGGCGAGGTCGGTCCCCATGCGCACCGCCAGCGTGTTGACCACGCCGCCGCCGAAGCAGAAGCCGACCGCGCCGAGCTTACCGGTGCCGTCCGGCCGCGCCTTGAGCCAGGTCGCGGCGGCGAGGAAATCCTCGGTCATCTTGCCGCGGTCGAGCTTTTGGAAGAGCTCCAGCCCCTTCTCGTCATCGCCAGGATAGCCGCCGAGCGAGGTCAGCGCGTCCGGCGCGACGGCGATGAAATTGGCAACCGCCAGGCGCCGCGCCACATCCTCGATATAGGGGTTGAGGCCGCGGTTCTCGTGGATCACCAGCACGACGGGCAGTTTGTCGGTGGTTGCCGGCCGCACGAGATAGCCCTTGATGCTGCCATTGCCCTGCGGCGAGTCGACGGTGACAGTCTCGCTCTTGATGCGCTTATCGTCGGGCGGCACCTGGATGGCCCAGGCGTAGTTCGGCCGCAGCATGTCGAACAGCGCCATCGCCGTCAGG
>DATMLO010000144.1:0-28117 GCA_035570495.1 Allostellaceae bacterium
TCGTTTCACGATAGGAGCCGCCTCTCTTGTTACCCGCTGAGCCTCCGCCAAATTTCCCTTCCACCTGGTCACTTGTATGATTGCCATGATGGGCTCCCTGTTCCGCGGTTCCGCCTATTGGGGCAGCTTATTATCCGCTCACTACACTAGTGCGGCATGAGCGAGGCGCACAAGGCCAACTCAGCCAGAAGTCGAGTGTCTTTGACTGACTACGGGAGCCTCACTTACTAAAGCGGCACGGGTACATTCGTCGCCTGACGGAAAAACGACGCTGTGCGAATCCGCGTTTCGCAAGCGCGGAACTCATCGATTTTTCGAAATGCTCGATTATGCCAACCACCTCTGGGGGCGGACCTGGCAGATTACCGTCCACCCAGGCGTTAAGGCCGCTTTCGGCGCAAAGGGGTCGACGCAATTTTCGTGAGCTAGGGCAGCTATCCGGAAGGTAAGCGGCCATCCGCGACTGAGCACAAAATTCTGTTTTTCTACTGAGTGCGAGAATCCGCGGTTTTCAAGGCTAGGTGAGCTTCTGCGACCGTGCGCACGCGTGTGCGATCGTGCAGGTGAAAAGATTTTTGTAGCGATTTCGTTGCGCTTATTTGTCGTCAAATGGATACCTGTCCGCAGGCGCTGAGACGAAATTGAACCAGCGGCCACCAATCAGCATGTAGCGATTCTCGAGATCGTACTTGCGCAGCAGCTGCGTCACTTCGTGCAGCTCATTGTGCTCGAGCCCATGGATCCGGGTAACCCGTCGACCCGATCGAGTAAGGTAAAATACGTGACGCCGGAAATAGGGCTTGATGCAGGATCCGACCGCTTTTGCGGGATCGGAAACACGAGTGAGCTTGAGTGGGGGAGGGCGTAGTTCCGGAGTAAAGATGTCCGGCGGGCAAATCGGTTCCAGCACTCGTCGCACTTCCGCCGCGGGTGCTCCGACCACTACCCCATGAAGGGTAAGCTGCCAGGAGCTTTCTTTCCGACCATGGCCATCTTCGTCGAGATGACAATGCACGCCGACAAACGACAGGGTAGATTTGAGACGCTGGAGCGCACGAACCGCCTTTGCCAGCACGGCGGTCGGATCGAGACAGAATAGCTGGCGGATTGGCACGCCGCAGGAGTTTGTGAAAGGGGCGGCGGAGAATTTGGTGATGGGGACTTCGGCCAGCGCATCGGTGCCTGGCCACAGCGCGTTAACGCACCGAGAAACCGTGTCTGGATACGCCGTCCGAAGGGTGCGGATGCAACTCGAACAAAAGGAGATGAGGCAAGGGTGTTCCGGGGAGCATCGGCTCAGTCGCGCGGCTAGCTGCCGTTCTTCCTTGACCCCGTTTCGCAGGGTCCTGCAAAACGCGCGTCGGATGCGTTGATCCTTGCGGTCGAGAAACGCGTGTTTTGCCGCTGTCAGATTGGTGGCCGGAACCGGATCGGATTTTCGCTGCAATATCGCCGGCACGACTAACAATCCCATTCGCCGGGATGATTTGGCGCCAGCCGCGTCCAAAACGGGAGGCGATGGAGATATTTTTCCGCATCTTCGGCGCTGATGATGGTGCGCTTACCAATTTTCCGAGCCGTCAAGCACCCGCTCCGCAGAGCCTTATAGACTGAGCTCCGGCTGACCCCAGTGAGCTCGGCAAATTCCTCGATGGAATACCCCAGCCGAGCGGGAGGCTGTTTTGCCTGGCTCTGCCCCCTCTCTGCGTTCCGTAATTTTCGTTTCGTCTTTAGTGCGTTTCGTACATAGAAGGGGAGTTCTTTTTTCATTTTGGAGTATGTCCTCGATTTAAATGTTCGTGCGCATTAGTGCACGAATATACACATTAAAATTAGAGTAATATCAGAAAAGGTATTATTAGAGTAAAAATGCCGATATCTTAGAAATAGGAAATTCCAAAACGGCCCTCCAATATTCTTTTATTGAAGGTCGGTGTCTATAATTTCGATTATCGCGAAGTATCCAAAAGCGCCGTGCGAGCAAGCGCATCCGCATGGTCGGCGATAAAGCGGCTATAGGTGCGCTCAATCATAACGACTGAGGTATCGTGAAGGGCGGCAACTACACGCACTGGTACTCCCGCCAATATCTGGCGGACGATGCTGGAATGGCGAAGCGCATAAATCGTGACTTCATCGGGATTGAGGCCAGCGTGTCGCGTCACGCGCTTAAACGGCTCCCGATGATCCGATTTCTTCCAGGGCGCACCACCTGGCTTTAACAGTAGCGGTCTGTCCAAAGATTTCTCAGCGACGCCTTTCGACAAACGATCTGCGAGGCCACTCGGTATCGGTACCGGCTGATGCGTAATCTTCTTCTGACCTCTGCCTTTGCGGGAGACGGGCATCATCAAGCGCGGATCGGGACGGTCAGACTGCAGATCTTGCACCATAATCCGCGCTGCCTGACTCGGCCGAGCGCCAGTAACGGCGAGAACCTCGACGAAAAGCCCGAATTCCGTATTCAACTGGGCGGCAGCGGAGAGTACGGCTCGTACCTGATCATCGGACAGAATTATGTTCCTGCTTTCCTCAGCATCTGGAATCGCTTTCAAATTGACCCATTCGCCTTTATTTGCGATGCGGCCGTCGTCGCTCACAGCTTGGTTCAGCGCCGCTTTCAAGGCCCTTACGGTGCGGTTCACAGTGGCCGGGGCTAGCTTTTTCGCTAACTCATCGCGCCATGTCCGCAATGTACGCGTCGTGAGCGAACTCACGGACGAGTTAGTCAGATCATCCGGCAGATGAAATCGGACCCTCGCCGCATTCTCGGGATCCCCACCGCGAGCCTTTAGCTCTGTCTCGTATGCTTCGAGCGCCTGTCCCACGGTGACAGGCTCGACCCGCACCGAGTTGTCCCCGTCGTAGTACGCACGTGCGAGTACCCGAACTTTATCCTGCGCCTCGTAATAGGTGAGCACTCTGTCGTTGTCGGCAACGTGGAAGTCGTCAGCCGTGCCGATGGCCTTGGTCCAGTCATTCCCGCCACTCACCACCCGCATAACCCATGTCCCAGCGGTCCGGTTGCGTCGATAACCGAGATGCAAACCATGGCCGATTTTCAAGAATTTTGGTTTCTTCGCAATCGGTAGTCGGAGTCGCCCGGCGCGGGTTTCGAGTAAGCTTGAGCGAACGGAACGAGCCATCTTGGAACCCCTCAGTGTCCCGGTGGTGTCCCGGTGACGGGGCCGTATTTGGCCGGACGCTCATGAACAGTCAAGATAGTAAGTTCATATTTATAGCAGGTTAGAGGTGTCCGCCAGCGTCCGCAGACGTTTAGAAATATGCCCTCCGAAGGCAGAGGTCGTACGTTCGAATCGTATCGGGTCCGCCAGCTCCCTATTGCGCCGCTTCGCGCGCCGCTTCGTCGAATTGGCTTTTCGGCGACGCGAGGCCGTAATGGTCGCGCAGTGTCGTGCCTTCGTATTCGCTGCGGAAGAGGCCGCGTCGCCGCAGGATCGGGACCACCTCGGCACTGAACACGTCGAGCTGCACCGGCAATAGCGGCGGCATGACGTTGAACCCGTCCGCCGCGCCGTCGTTGAACCAATCCTCGATCAGGTCGGCGATTTGCTCCGGGGTGCCGGCGGTCACGTAATGGCCGCGCGCGCCGGCGAGATAGCCGAGGAGCTGGCGCAGCGTCGGCTTGTCGCGCCGCACGAGGTTGATGATGACCTCGGTGCGACTGCGCGCGGCTTGCACCGTGGCGGGGTCGGGGAAGTCTTCGGGACTGAGCGGCCGGTCGAGCGGCAGATGCGAGAAGTCATGCCCGCCAAAGCGGTTGGACAGCCGCCTGCGGCCGACTTCGGGATCGGTGAGGTCGTTGGTCTCGCGCGCCAGGCGCTGCGCCTCGGCCTCGGTGCCGGCGATCATCGGCGAGAGGCCCGGCAGGATCAGTACCTGGCTGGGGTCACGACCTTCCGCTACCGCCAGATGCTTCAGATCGGCGTAGAATTCCTGCGCCGTCGCCTTCGCCATATGTGCGGTGAACACCGCCTCCGCGTGGCGCGCCGCGAAACGCCGCCCGGTATCGGACGACCCGGCTTGCACCAGCACCGGCCGCCCCTGTGGGCAGCGCGGCATGTTGAGCGGCCCCTCGACCTGGTAGAAATCGCCGAGATGGTCGATCGGCCGAAGCCGATCGGCCCTGGCGTATTGCCCGCTCGCGCGGTCGTCGAGCACGGCGTCGGCGGCCCAGCTGTCCCACAGCGACTTGACGACACTCATGAACTCCTCGCCGCGCGCGTAACGGTCCGCGTGGCTGACCTGGCCCTCCCCGCCAAAATTGGCGGCGGCGCTGGCGAGCCATGAGGTCACGATGTTCCACGCCGCGCGACCCTGCGAGATATGGTCGATCGAGGCGAACTGGCGCGCGAGGTTGAAGGGCTCGGTGTAGGTCGTCGAGCAGGTGGCGATGAGGCCGATGCGCTGCGTCGCGACGGCAACAGCGGCCAGCACGGTCAGCGGCTCGAGCCAGGTGCGCGCCGCCTGCGCCACGTCGCCGCCCAGCGCCAACTGGTCGGCGAGAAAGATCGAGTCGAATTTCGCAGCCTCGGCGCGCTGGGCCAGGTCCTGGTAATAGCGGATATCGGTGAGCGGCAGCGGCGACGAGTCCGGGTGACGCCACGACGCCTCGTGGTGCCCGCGGCTATGGATAAACAGGTTGAGGTGCAGTTGCCGCGTCATGCCGGCGGTCTCCGTCAAAGCGAGCGGAGCTTACTCACTTTCCGCACTTCTCGGCGAGCACGGCGCGGATGTCGCCGATCGAAGCGTCTATCTGGCCGATATTTTCACCGTGGTCGTGGCCCGTTATGCAGCGATCCATCGGCTCGCGCGCCTTGACCATGTCGACGAGGTTCTGCCGCAGTAGCGCGCAATTTCTTGTTAGATCGCCTTTCACGAACTGGTTCTCGCGCGCCGCGATCTTGTCGATCAGCGCATTAGCCACTGCGAGGTCGCGCTGGCAGTCGGGTGTCCTGACCGTGTCCGCTACCGCCGGGATGGCGGTGAGTAGAGTGACCGCCGAGATGACGGTCAATGTCGCGTGCATGGAAGACATCGCGTGGTTGCTATAACACCGGCAGAACCGAGCGGCCGAGGAAATCGATGAAGGCGGGGATCATGGTTCCCTGTCCTCAAGTCGGCGCCTCAGCAAAGCTCAGACGATGGCGACCTCGCTGGCGGTAGGCTTCCCCGCCGTGCTGTGGCGCCAGCGGCTCGCGCCGAGGATCCGGCGATGCCGCCGTGAGCCGAAATTTGCCTGCATGGCCATGAATTCATCGGGCGCTCGCGCCGCCATTTGGCTCTGCCACATTCCGTCCTGCTGCCACATCAGGAACGTCCCGCCCTCCTTGGCCGGGGTCGGGATCATCCCGGTCAAATGGCCGTCGAGGTCGTAGGTCGTGCCGTAGTTCGGGAAGTAGTAGGCGGGCAGGGCAATGCCGCTCATCAGCTGGCCCTGAACCATGCGACCCTGGCTGTCTAGCGACAGCGGGTCGCCGACTTCGATCGCGTACGGCGCGCCTGGCCCGGGAAGGGTCCGGTTCAGCGCAGGATCGACCAGCGCTTCGATGACCTCGTGCGAGAACACGCGGCTGACCGTCTGACTGCAGTTTTGAGTCGTGGCGACAAACACCCTGCCGAGCGGTAGCCCCTCCGCGGTGAGCTCGTGATACCCGAGATCGTTCGCCTGGTCGGAGTTGTCGAGAAACACTGTCTGCCACATGCCGGCGGGCGGCGGGTCGCCGGACGGGATCTGGTGAAGCGCGACCGCGATGTCCCAGTGTGGGCCGATCTGCGCCGCGACATATTCCTCGACGGCGGCGATCATCGGTTCGATCGCGGTGTCGCCGAGCAGCGTGCTGTGGTTGAGCACCGCCATCTGCACGATGTCGGTCATGCGTTCCTCGCAATTTCACATCATTGCGATGAAATATTATCTTTATGGCAATTTTGCGGTTGACGAGGAGCAGCACGAATGGCGCGTTACGGCCGCTTCAGCAGCCTCGCGTCGGGTGGGACGGGATCATCCGTCAGCTGCACGGCGCGATGGCACGCCTGCGCCTCGTCGATCAGCAGCGACAACAGCGCGGTAAAGCCGATGGGTTGCGGCGCCGCCTCCCACAGATAAAACCCGAAGGAGCCGGGGCAGGGGTTGGCCTCGTTGAGCCAGACCTCGCCCGTCGCCTCGTTGCTGAGGAAATCAATACGCGGCGTGCCGGTACCGCCGACCGCCTCGAACGCGGCGATCGCCCAGCGCCGCAGATTATCTGCAAAGGCCGGCGGGATATCGGGGTTGATCTCGCGGGTCAGCGACAGCATGCCCTGGCTCGATTGGCCAAGCGTTTTGCCGCCGGTCTTGCCGTCGCCGCCGGAGAGGTACTTCTGGCGGAAATCGAGCAGCTCTTCGACCCGCTTTGGCCGTTCGATCGCCGAGCAGCGCGGTGACTTGTCTTCCCCTGGGCCGCCAAAGCGCGCCACCGCGACATTGTATTCGACCAGGTTCGGCACAAACGGCTCGATCAGCGCCTGAGTGTCGAGCCGAAAGATCGCTGCCAGCAACGCTCGCGCCTCCTCGACGTCCTCCGCCTTGCCGACGCCGATGCTGCTGCCGAGATGGACCGGCTTGACGATGCAGGGGAAGCCGATATTGGCGTGTTGCATGTCCTGGGCGAGCGCGCCCGCGGCCGGCAGCCCGGTCGCGGGCCGGTCGATCACCGCCTGGCGCAATAAGGGGATGCCGCTCCCTTCAAGCGCTCGCTTGGTGACGGCCTTGTCCATCAGTACGGCCGAGGCGAGCGTGCGCATGCCGGTATAGGGAATATTGGCGGCCTCAAAGAGGCCCTGCATCTGCCCGTCCTCGCCGCCCGAGCCGTGAAACGCGAGCAGCGCGACGTCGAACTCCAGCGGTGGCCGGCGCGAAAACAGCCCGGTTTTGCGCGGCAACAACCGCCCGCCGCCGCCCGCGGCGATGTCGATCGTTACCTCGGTCAGTTTGGCGCGCAGTTGCGCGTCGGGGAGGTAGTTGCGGCGTTCTTCCAGCCCGGCCCCGGCAAGCCAATCGCCCTGTGGCGTCACATAGACGACAAACGCATCGAACCGCGTCTGGTCGAGCGCGGCTAACGTCTGCAGTCCGGTGACGACGCTGACGTCGTGCTCCGGCGAGCGGCCACCAAAAAACACCGCAATTCGGGTTTTCATCGCGTTGTCTTATCCTATAGGCAAAGGGACAAATGCTACTCGAACGTCAGGACATCAACGCGGCCGGAACGCAATTTGCGGTCTTTCGCGTTGCCGGAAGCGCGCCTGCCGATGCGCCGGAATTGGTCTGGGCGCATGGTTGGGCGCACAGCCATCTGTCGCTGCTGACGCTCGCGGAGGGGATGCAGGCTCGCGCCGATTCGCGGCTGGTCGATTTCCCGGGGTTCGGCGCCTCGGCGCTGCCGCCGGGGCCTTGGGGCACCGAGGACTATGCCGATGCGATGGCCGCCTGGCTCGAAAGCCTGCCCGCACGCAAGCGGATATGGGTCGGTCACTCGTTCGGCTGCCGCGTCGGGCTGCGGCTCGCGGCGCGCCATCCGGATGCGGTCTCGGCCTTATTTCTCATCGCCGCGGCCGGCTTGCCGCCGCACCGTTCGCTGGCGACGCGGCTCAGGCGCCTGCCGCGCCGGCTCGCGTTTCGCACAATGCGGGCGATGACTTCGGAGGGGCCGGCGCGCGACCGGCTGCGTGAGCGTTACGGCGGCAGCGACTATCGCACCGCCGGCGCGATGCGCCCGGTGCTGGTCAAGGCCGTGAACGAAGACCAGACCGAGGTGGCACAGCGCATCCGACTGCCGGTGGTGCTGGTGCATGGCGAGGACGACACCGAAAGTCCGCCCGAGATCGCAACCCGGCTGCACGCGCTGATCCCCGGGTCGCGGTTGCATCTGCTGCGCGGCTTCGACCATCTGACAATCCTCGGCGACGGGCGGCACCAAGTGATCCATCTGCTCGGCGAACTGCTCGGGAGCCTCGGATGAGCGGTGTCCTTGTGCTCGCCGGGTTTGCCCTGCTCGCACTCAAGCGGCTGCTGACTTATCTCCATCTTTTCCAACAAGAAGAATACGATAACCCCCGATTCCTCGCTTGGATTGTGAAGAGCCGGGCTTTCGACCAGCGGTTGTCGTTCGCGCTGGTGGCGGTGTGGCTGATGCAGTTTGTGCTGCATGCGGTACCGAGCTGGGGGTTTGGCGCGCTCGCCGGCGCGGCATGCGTCGCCGTGGCGGCTTTTGAGCCGGACCCGCGTAAGACCGCCAAGAAGCGGCTGGCGATGACCGCTCGCGCCAAGCGCATCTATCTCGTTGCGTTGCTGCTTCTGGCGTTTGTCGGCATTGCGGCGGCGCTGCTGACTGGTCCGATCCTCTTATGGCTCGCGCCGGTGCAGCTGGTGCCGCTGGCGTTGGTCGCTGGCAATTTGCTGCTCGCGCCATTCGAGGCGAAGACGCAGCGCCGTTATTGGGACGAGGCGCAAACCATCCTGCGCCGCATCGACCCGATGGTCATCGCGATCACCGGCTCCTACGGCAAGACCTCGGTCAAGCACATCCTCGGCCATGTGCTCGAAACCGCCGCGCCGACCCTTATCACCCCCGGCAGCGTCAACACAGCGATGGGCATTGCGCGTGTCATTCGCGAACGGCTGCAGCCCCATCAGCGCTATTTTGTCGTCGAGATGGGCGCTTATGGGCCGGGCTCGATCCGCCAGCTGTGCGAGCTGACGCCGCCGAAAATGGGCATCGTCACCGCGATCGGCATGGCGCATTACGAGCGCTTCAAGTCGCTCGAAACCGTCGCCGAGGCCAAGTTCGAGCTCGCCGAGGCGGCAGCGGCGCAAGGCGGCACGGTCATCGCCAATGCCGACGTTTTGGAGTTCGCCGTGCCGCAGCGTTTCGCGGCAGCGCATCCGGATATTTTTCTGACGGTCGGGACGAGCGACCGATCCGCCGCCGTCATCACCGCTATGCGCCAGGACATTGACGGCATTGCCGTCAGCGTCACTTGGCGGGACAGCGCCTATGAGCTGCGGGCCCCGCTCTTCGGCCTGCAGCAGGGCACAAACCTGGCGCTTGCCTTCGCCGCTGCTTGCTCTCTCGGTCTCGCGCCCGAGGATGTCGTGGCTAGCTTGCGGTCGCTGCCGCAAATCGCCCATCGGCTCGAGGTGAAGCGGGAGCCGAACGGCGCCACCCTGATCGACGACGCCTACAACTCGAACCCGGTCGGGTTCGCCGCCGCGCTCGATGTGCTGGATCTGCTGCGCGCGCCGGGTGGGCGACGCATTCTCGTGACCCCCGGCATGGTCGAGCTGGGCGCCGCGCATGACGACGAGCACCGCCGCATTGGCCGCCTTGCCGCCGCTCATGTCGATGTGCTGGTCGCGGTGGCGCCGCATCGCGTCGCGCCACTCGCGGAGTCCTTCAAGGAGGCGGCGCCTGAGGCGCAAATCGTCTCCTGCCCCGGTTTTGCCGAGGCGCAAGCCTGGATGGCGCGCAATGTCGTGTCGGGCGACGTCGTGCTGCTGGAGAACGATCTGCCCGACCTTCTGGAACAGAAGCTGCGGCTTTAGGTTGTCTTGGTGTCATTCCGGCGAAAGCCGGAACCCACTTTCCCGAGCCAAAGACAGTTGAACGGTGGGTCCCGGCCTGCGCCGGGACGACAAGAGCTCAAGCTCTTGTCGCCTTGGCGATCAGCACCGTCCCCGGCAGGCGCATCCCGGCGCGCGTCAGATAGGGCGCATAGGCGGAAGCGGTTTCGGTGACGATCGCCTCACGCACGGTGTCGGGCGCCTGTTTTTCTTCCATCAGCCGCCACGCTGGGCCGAATATCGCGGCGTGTTCCGCTTCGCTTTTCGCGGTCATGCCGATGATCTTGAAGCCTTGCGGCGCGATGTCGATCTCGGCGAACCCGGCTTTCGCCAGGATGTCGCGCAGATAATCGGGATCGCGAAACGCCATCGGCCCCGGCGCGCGTGGGTCGACGGGCGCCGGGTCGCCGAGATGTTTCACCGCGATGTCGAACGGGATCTTCCAATGCGCGTTCTCGGCCATCGACGCCCAGACGGCCATGCACAGTCGCCCGCCCTTACGCAGGCCGGCGAAGAGGTTGGTGAAGGCGACGACCGGGTCGGCGAAAAACATCACACCAAAGCGCGAGATCAGCAGGTCGAAACTGTCCGCCCGGAAGCGGTGAACCTGCGCATCGGCCTGTATCAGCGTGACGTTCTTTACGCCCGCCTTGGCGACATTCTCCTTCGCCTGCGCCAGCATCGGCGCCGAGATGTCGATGCCGGTGACCTGGCCGCCAAGCGACACCGCCTGCGCGAAGGGGATCGCCGTCGCGCCGGTGCCGCAGCCGATATCGAGCACGCGCTCGCCGGGCTGTGGCGCCGCCTCGCGCTGCAACAAATGCGCGACCTCGATATTGCGCGCCTCCTGAAGCCCGGCGCGCGCGACCCAGCGCGGCCCGGCGACCTCATTCCAGTGGCGCTCCATGGCCGCGTTGTCGGGCATCAAAGCCTCCGCTGCGGTGACATGCTCCGGATGATAGTCAGCCGTAGCGACTAGGCTACGCCTTCCTGCTGCATGGCGCGCTGCACCGCCGGGCGCGATTTCATGCGCTCGTAATGCGCCGCGACATTGGCGGGCAGCTTCATGTTGAGCCGAGCGGCTGCCCAGAACTCGACATAGAACACCGCCGCGTCGGCCGTCGACAGGCTGTCGCCGCCGAGATAGCTCTTGCCGGCGAGCGCCTTGTCGAGGATCTGAAAGCCCTTCTCGACCATCTCTCGGCCGCGCGTCTTGACCGCATCTTCCTGGTCGGCGGGGCCGAAATTACCGGGCCGGAAGATGCGCGCGAAACCCTGGCCGTGCATCGTGCCGACCGCATATTCCATCGCCTCGTAGGCGCGCACCTCGGTTTCGAGATCGCCGGGGATCAGCTTCGCCTGCGGGTTGGTCTTGGCGAGATAGGTGGCGATCGCCGGGAACTCGGTAAGGATCGAGCCATCGTCGCGTTCCAGCGCCGGCACTTTCGACTTGGCGCTGACGGAGGTGAATTCCGGTTTGTACTGCGCGCCCTCGCGCAGATTGACGGCCTGCAGGTCGTAGGGCTTGCCGATTTCCTCGAGCAGCACGTGGATGCCGATCGAGCAGACGCCGGGGGCATAATAGAGCTTCATGGGGAATGCTCCTGAGAGTGGGTTACTTGCCGAGCACGCCGTCGGCTTTGAGGCCGTCGATCTCGCCGGCGCTCATGCCGAGCCAGCCCTGCAGCACTTCACCGGTGTGCTGGCCGAGCAGCGGCGACGGCTTGACCTTTGCCGGCGAGCCGTCAAAGCGCACCGGCCAGGCCGGCATCTTGACCTTGCCCGTCGTCGGGTGCTCGAAGGTCTGCATGATGCCGCGCTCGGCAAGCGACTCGTCCGCCATAAGCTCGGCCGTATCGAACACGGCGCCGGCCGGCACGCCCGCCTCGCCGATCCGCTTCATCGCCTCTTCCTTGCTGTGCTCGCGGGTCCAGGCGGAGATGATCTCGTCGACCTCGGCGGCGCGCTCGCTTCGCGCATTCTGCGTGTCGTAACGCTCGTTGCCCGACAGGTCCTCGCGGCCGATGACCTTGAGCAGACGCTGCCAGTGCTCTGGGTTGGCGCGGCTGCAGAAGACATAGACGTAGTCGTTCGGGCCACCCGGCTTGCACGGGTAGAGCGCCGACGGCACCAGCCCGCCGGGTTGCGACTTGGCGCTGCCGCCGCGCGGCGGCGCCTTGCCCGACAGCTGGGTACGCGAGAAGGGCACGCGCATGTAGTGGATCATCGCGTCCTGCATCGCGACCTGAAGCCGGCGGCCCTGACCCGTCTTCGACCGCTTGTAGAGCGCGCCGAGGATGCTGATCGCCATCAACATGCCGGTGCCGGTGTCGCCAAAGCTGGGGCCGGGCTTGACCGGCGCCTGCCCGGCCTCGCCGGTAACGCTGGTCGGGCCGCCCGCGGCCTGGGCGATCATGTCAAAGGCGAGGTTTCGCTCGTACGGGCTACCGGTGCCAAAGCCCTTGACCTGGCAATAGATGATGCCCGGGTTGATCTTCTTGACCTCGTCATAGCCGAGGCCCAAGCGCTCGATCGTGCCGGGCGCCATGTTCTCGATCGTGACGTCGGCCTGCTTCAGCAGCTCGCGGACGATTTCGAGACCGCGCGGCGACTTGAGATTGACCGTCAACGACTTCTTGTTGGCGTTGAACTGGTGGAAATACCACGGATCCTTGTCCGGCGCGCCGGGGCCGGCGAGACGGCGGCCGGGGTCGCCGGTCAGCGGGTTCTCGATCTTGACCACCTCGGCGCCGAGCCAGGCCAGCGACTCGGTACAGGACGGCCCTGCCTCGAATTGGGTGAAGTCGACGATTTTGATGCCTTCGAGGCAATCGATCTCAACGCCGAGATTGGCCATGGCTCGCTCCCTGGAAGCTTGTTCGAGAAACAGTAGCGCAACGAGGCGATTTCCAACACGGCTATTGCCGTCAGCCAGTGGCGCAGGGCGCAAGCAGGAGAAGCTCGTTTCACGCGATCGCGATATCCGCACTGCGGATACCGGCCTTGGATTTTACTCTGCTGTCAGCAACGTAAACGGGGCTTCCGAAGAGAGCAGCACAAATGCATTCTGTTCGCCTTGAAATCTCAGTTCTAATTCGCAGGAGATGTTGGAATCTGCGGGGACGTTCAGCACGAGGGGATCGAAGTTGACCACGCCTGTCAGGTTGCCCGGAGAAATTTGCAAGGTTCCAACAACATTCGTATTCTGGTGGCCCTTACCAGTGATGTGAAAATCTGGGGAGAAACCTTGATAAATTAAAAAGAAGTGCAATTCTCCGGGTCCACTCGCCTGCCTGATATCAAATTTGATCCCGCTAATTCTTTCATTGCGGAGACCGTATTGATTCAGCTTGCGGGAAAGCCTCGAAATCTGAATTTCCTCGGGCGGGAGGAGCACGCTCCAACTGACGCTTGCCTCCGAGATCGATCCCTCCGCGCTGGCTCCGCTGAGCAACTTTCCATCGTAGAATAGCGTCCAGGCCGGATTCCAGCTCAGAAATGTCGAAACTGCAGATCGGGGGCCATCCTGCTCCATATTGTCGACTACGATCGCACCGCTGGGTCTGAGGCTGTAAGACGCGCTTAAAATGTCGAAGAGTGCGTACTGAAAGCTGTGATGCCCATCAACGAACACTAGTCCGAGAGGCGACGCACCGCCAACGGGGACCCTTGCGTCCTCGAGTTCCAGAAAGAAGTCCATCGAACTGATCGGCTTATACTCGACGACCTTTCGGAGCTCCTCGGGCCATCCCGCGATTATCCCCGGCGCGCGGTGTGCGCCGAATGGGTCAATGGTGACCAGCTTTGTTGGACAATTGCCATTGACGATCGCCTCTGCCAGTATCCGTGATGTGTCCGCAAATAATGTCCCGATTTCGAGACAGAGTGGTGGTCGTAAATATTGGATTAAGGAATACAGTAAGGCCACTTCTTCAAGGGCGGTAAAGCTTGCGTGACCAGAAAATCGGCGTTTAAGCTGATCCGCCAGCTCTTGAAACGCTGAACTTGCGCTGTGTTTTACAATCCAGTCACTTAATTTTTCTCCTGAGGTCACAGGAATAACGCCGTGCAGCTAGACGAGTTGTTTAGATTCGCCATAGTTCGCTTCCTGAGCGGTTGCTCGCGACGATAGCGCATCGAGGGGCGGCGCGGAAACCGATTACCCCGTCAGCCGATCCAACCGCTTCTCGACCAGCTTGACAAACAGGCTCGAGCCGAAGGGCAATGCGGCATCGTTGAAATCGTAGCCGGGGTTGTGCACCTCGCAGGCGCCTTCGCCGACCACGTCGCCATTGCCGATCTGGATGTAGGCGCCGGGCACCGCGCGCAGCATGGCGGCGAAATCCTCGGACGCCATGGTGGGGATCATTGCGCGGTTGACGTTCTCCTCGCCGACCAGTTCGGCGGCGCAGTCGAGGATGAATTGCGTCTCGTCGGCATGGTTCATCAAGACCGGGAACAGCACACGGAAATCGAGCTCGGCTGTGGCGCCAAACCCGGCGGCGATGCTTTCGGTGAGCTGGCGTATCCGCTCCTCGATGAGCTTCATGACCTGGTCGCTGAAGCAGCGCACTGTGCCGCCCAGCACCGCCTTGTCGGGGATCACATTATAGGCCTGGCCGGCATGAAAGCGGGTCACGCTGACCACCGCCGTTTCGACCGGCCGCACATTGCGGGACACGATCGTCTGCAGCGCCGAGGCGACCGCCGAGCCGACGACGACCGGGTCGACGCTCGACTCGGGCCGCGCCCCATGGGCCCCCACGCCGGTGATGGTGATGTCGAAATACGCGCCGCCCGCCATCATCGCACCGGGCTTGGTCTGGAACTTGCCGACTGCCAGTCCCGGCCGGTTGTGCATCCCGAAGATCACGTCGCACGGGAAGCGATTAAAGAGCCCATCGTCGAGCATCGCCGACGCGCCGCCGAGGCCCTCCTCCGCCGGCTGAAAGATGAAATGCACGGTGCCGTCGAAATTCTTGGTCTGCGACAGGTAGCGCGCCGCGCCCAGGAGCATCGTCGTGTGCCCGTCGTGACCGCAGGCGTGCATCTTGCCGTCATTCGTCGAGCGATGGCCAAAGCTGTTCGCTTCGAGAATGGGCAGGCAATCCATGTCGGCGCGCAGGCCGATCGAGCGCGGCGAGTTGCCGGAGCGCAGCCGTCCGACTAACCCGGTCTTGCCGACACCGCGCGTCACCTCGATCCCGTACTCCTCGAGATGCAAGGCGACGAGGTCGGCGGTGCGCGTCTCCTCAAAGCCCAATTCCGGGTGGGCGTGGATGTCGCGGCGGATGTGGGTCAGCGCGTCGTGGAATTGGGTGATCGCGTCAAGCGGCGGCATAAAAGTTCTCCGGAAATTTCCTCATCTTAGCGCAGCGTGCAGTGCAACCGCGAGGGTGTAGAGCCCCGTCGCGCCGAGCACACTCAGCGCCAGCGCCGCGGCTGCTGCCTCGCCGAGCCGGTCGCCGATCCGCAAGCCGATCCGGCCGCCGATCCAGACCAGCGGCAAGAGGCTTCCGGCGATCAGCCAATCGCGGCCCGGCATGCCGACAAAGACCGTGTTAGCGGCGAGCGTCACGGCATAGATGACCGCGAAGAACGCGATCAGCGTCGCGCGCATCATCGCCAACGGCGCGCGGGCCAGCATCAGGTATATCATGACAGGCGGCCCCGCCATGCCGACAAGCCCAGTGGCGACCCCCGCGACCACGCCGGCGGCAATGTCGTGGCGCGGCCGCAGCGCCAGGGTCCGCGCCTGTCCGCTCCAGCGGTACCAGCTCAGCATCAGCGCGAATCCGGTGACGATCGTCCCGGCGATCGCCCCGACAACCGCCCGGTTTACATGGCCCGCGGCAAGAAGACCCAAAGGCAACGCGATCAGGCTGCCGATCGTCACCCGGCGCCACAGCCCGATATCGACCCAGCGATAGAGGCGCGGCGCCACGAACATCGAAACCGCAAAGCTGATGATGATGATGATCTGGATCGCCTCGCCGGGCGGCGCCAGCATGAGGAAAAACGGCACCGCTAGCACGGCGAACCCAAACCCGTTGGTCGCCTGCAGCAACGCGGCGATAAAACATGTCGCCGCCATCCCGATCCAATTGGCGGCGAACATCCGCCGACTCCTCCCCCCAAGCGCGAGAGGGTTTAGCATCCCCGCGGCGTCTTGTGCACGAGCGCCGGCGGTAGCAAGCTCCCGGCAAATCCCAATGGGAGAAGACGGGAGGACGCCATGGCCATCGAACGGATTCTGAAAGAGGAGACGCCGTCGCGCGTTCTGGTGGCGCGAGTCCTGGCTGAGGCCGGCATCGAATATGTCTTTGGCATTTCCGGCGGGCATACCGGGCGGATCATCTCGGGTCTCGCGCAGGTGCAGAACCAGGTACGCATGGTCACGGTGCGCGAGGAGTCGCTGGCCGGCGTGATGGCCGAGGTTTACGGCCGGCTCACGCGGCGGCCGGGTGTGATGATCGGGCAGGGGCCATGGGTGCTCGGCAACGGGCTGATCGGCACGCTGGAGGCGCATCTCTCCTCGTCGCCGATGGTGCTGCTGACCGATTTCTCCGACGCGCCGCATTTTCATCTGCATGCGCCCTATCAGCAGGCGACGGGTGATTACGGCAGTTGGGACGCGCGGCGCGCGTTTGGCGGGGTCACCAAGCAGGTGATGCAGGCTCTGGAGCCGTTGGAGGCCGTGCAGGCAACGCAGCTCGCGATCAAACATGCGCTCTCAGGCCAAATGGGGCCGGTGGCGATCCTCTTCAGCCATGACTCGCTGGCCGGCACGATCACCCCCGACCAGCAACCGCCGCTTTATCCGACGCGTTTCTATCTGCCGCCGCCTCCGCCGCCGATCGACCAGGCGCAGATCGACCAGGCCGCCGAACGCATCCTCGCCGCCCGCAAGCCGATCATCATCGCCGGTAACGGCGTGCGCATCAGCCAGGCCTATGAGGAATTGCAGCGCATCGCCGAGACGGCCGGCCTGCCGGTCGGCACCACCGCAGCCGGGAAGGGCGTCTTCCCCGAGACGCATCCCCTGGCGCTCGGTGTCTTCGGCACGTTTGGCACACCCGCGGCCAATGCCTGCATCGGCGAGGCCGACCTCGTGCTGGTGCTTGGCTCCAAGCTGTCGCCCAGCGACACCGCCTGGGCCAACGGCAAGCTGCTCGACCCGACAAGGCAGAGCTTCATCCAGGTCGATATCGAGCCGCGCAACGCGTCGTGGACCATCCCCGCCGAGCAGGTCGTGCTCGGCGATATCAAGATGTTCCTCGGCCAGCTCTTCGAGGCGGTGCGCACCAAGGCCGGGCACCGCCGCGCCGACGCTGAAAAGCGTGTCGCCGCGCATCGCGAGGCGCAGGGCTATTTCAACGTCCCGGAATACGAGTCCGACGACAAGCCGATCCTGCCGCAACGGGTCATTGGCGAGATGATGAAGAACCTGCCGGACAACGCGATCGTCACCTGCGACGCTGGCGAAAACCGCATCCTGATGACGCATTTCTACCAGACCAAGATGGCCGGCGGTTTTCTGCAGGCGGCGGGGTCGGGGCCGATGGGCTTCGCGATGCCGGCGGCGCTTGCCGCGAAGCTGGTGCATCCGGATCGGCCGGTTGTCGCGGTGTGCGGTGACGGCGGCTTCGCGATGACGATGAATGGCATGATGACCGCGCTTGAACAGGACATCCCGATCACCACGGTCGTCTTCAACAACAACGCGCTCGGCTGGGTGCTGCACGGCGGCGGGCCGTTCGCCGCCGAATTCAACGATTTCGACCACGCCGCGATCGCCCGCGCGATGGGCTGCAACGGTCAGCGCATCGAAGACGCGAAGGATTTGGGTCCGGCGCTCAAGGAAGCAGTCGCCTCGCGCAAGCCGACCGTGCTCGATGTCCGCACTTCGCTCAAGACATCGTTTGCCGACGTCACCTCGGCGCTGGCCAACGAGGCATCACCGCGGGCGCGGCGGTAGTCAGCAGCTTCCCCCGCCAAAGCCGCGCCTGAGCGCGGTATAGGCGGCGGGCTCGGTGGTCGCGGCCCAGAAGCACGAGAATTTTGCCTCGCCGCGCAGCTCGTGATCCGCGAAGGCGAGCTGCGTATCGAGCCGCGGACAGCCAGTGTAACCGGCGAATTGGTGCAGTTGGTCGAGCCGCGTGCTGCTCCACTGGTAGAGGTAGTGATATCCGCCGGGTCCGACGATGCAGGCGTTGAATCCGCTTTCGGTGCGCGCGTGCTCGACCATCGCCTGGATCTGGAAGTCCTGGTAGCCGTGCGCGTGGAGCCAGTTGACGATTTCGGCGTGCGCTTCTTCCGGGAGCGGTGGACCGGCTGCCTGCCGTGGCGCAGGTTGGCCCGAGAGAAACGGCGCCGGCTGCGGCGGCATCGCGCCGGGATTGCTAGGTGGCGCCGCCTCTTGAAGCAGCGAACACGCCGACATCGACAGCAGCATAATTATCCGCGCCGCGATTGCGGCGCAGTCTCTAACCCGGCGCATGGGGTCGGGAGGGTAGAGCACCGGAACCGCGTCCGCAACCCGTTGGCGGCTTTTGGGAAAGATCGTCTCAGAGGTTACGGTTGACCGGAACGTAAGCCTTGCTAACGTTTGCCCCGGACGTTTGCGAGCGCACGTTGCGAGGAGCCGGCGATGAAGCTGATGTGGTTTCACCTGATGCCCTACACCGAGCTGCCGGACGATTTCCGGGAAAAGAACCCGTCGGTGTGGGTCGACATCCATTCCTCGCTGTTTGACCCGCGGCGCGCGCATCACATGTACAACGACTTTATGGATGAGCTCGAATACGCCGCCGAATGCGGCTTTGACGCGATCTGCGTCAACGAGCACCACAACAACGGCTACGGGCTGATGCCGTCGCCGAACCTGGTCGCCAGCTCGCTCGCGCGGCGGACGACCGACACGGCGCTGTGCATCCTCGGCAACTCGCTCGCGCTGTACAACCCGCCGACCCGCGTCGCGGAAGAATTCGCGATGATCGATTGCATCTCGGGCGGGCGGCTCATCGCCGGCTTCCCGGTCGGGTCGCCGATGGACACCTGCTACGCCTATGGCCAGAACCCGTCGATGCTGCGCGAGCGCTATTACGAGGCGCACGACCTGGTGAAGAAGGCGTGGACCGCGCCCGACACCTTTGCCTTCAACGGCCGCTATAACCAGCAGCGTTACGTCAACATCTGGCCGCGCCCGATCCAGCGTCCGCACCCGCCGATCTGGATCCCCGGCGGCGGGTCGGTCGAGACTTGGCAGTGGTGCGCCGAGATGGACTACGTCTACTGCTACCTATCGTATTACGGCTACAAGGCCGGCCAGGCGACGATGACCGGGTTCTGGGACGAGATGAAGCGTCTCGGCAAGGACCTGAACCCGTATCGCGCCGGCTTTCTGCAATTTGTCGGGGTCGCGGAGACGCGCGAGCAGGCGATGGAGCTCTACGCCGAGCCGGCCGAGTATTTCTACGGCCGCTGCCTGCATATCGACCCGCGTTTCGCCGGCCCGCCAGGCTACGCCACCGAGGAGACGCAGCGCCGCGGCATCAAGGGCATGGTCTCGCAAGCGGCGGAAAAAGCCGCCGACAACAGCACCCGCGACAGCCAGCGCTATGAGACCAAATTCCAGAGCCTGTCGCGCGAGATGGATGCGATCGTCGACAAGGGCTACGTGATCGTCGGCTCGCCCGACGAGGTCGTCGAGCAGCTGACCGAGGTGGCGACTAACCTCAATGTCGGCCACCTGATGATGCTCCTGCAGTTCGGCAACATGTCGAAAGAGGTCGCGAAGTACAACACGCGGCTCTTTGCCGAAAAGGTCATGCCGCGCCTCAAGCATGTGCATTCGCAATGGGAAGATCTTTGGTGGCCGCAGCCCATGCGAAAGGCCGAGCGCGCCGCGCCGGCCTCGTTCGCGCCGGCGACGCAAGCGGCGGCGGAATGACAATGTCGCGAGCGAAGAACTCCCCCCTCTCCGCCCATTGGGGGGAGAGGGTCGGGGTGAGGTGGGCGCGCACCGAGCCCGCCCACCTCACCCTCCCGTCGCTGGCGCGACGGGTCCCTCCCTCGCCCCCCAATGGGCGGAGAGGGGATGTCGGAGCGCACACGCGATGACCGAACCCAAAATCACCACCGTCGACATTAACGGCTTCTCGTGCCGCGTGTGGGCCGCCGGCTCGGGGCCAAAGCTTGGCTTTCTCGCGGGATTTGGCGGCCTGCCGCATTGGGTGCCGTTTCTCGATGCCTTGGCCAAGGATCGTACGGTCATCGTGCCGTCCCTGCCCGGGTTTCCCGGCGGCGAGCGCGGCCATGTCGTGCTCGACAGCCATCTCGACTGGTTGCTCGCGACACGCCAATTGCTGGAAGGTGCCGGCCTTGCCGGTGCCGACCTCGCGGGCAGTTCGGTCGGTGGCTCGCTCGCCGCGGAGATCGCGGCGCTGTGGCCGACGATGGTCAATCGCCTCGCGCTGATCGCGCCGTTTGGCCTGTTCGACGAGGCCGATCCGGCGACCGATCCGTGGGCACAGCGCCCTGGCGATGTCGCTGGGCTGTTCTGCGCCGATCCAGCGAAATGGGAAGCGCTGAAGGCCGAGCCTGAAGGCCACAACGACCCCGAATGGCCGATCGAGCAGGTTCGCGCCAGCGAGGCCGCGGCACGCATCTTCTGGCCGCTCGGCAACACCAAGCTCGAAAAGCGCCTGCCGCTGATCTCGGCGCCGACGCTGCTCGTGTGGGGCGCGGAAGACCGCCTCATGCCGCGCGGCTACGCCGATAAATTCGCCGCTGGGATCAAGGGCAAGACCGAGATCAAGGTGATCCAAGGCGCCGGCCATCTGGCCGAGATCGACAAGCCCGACGAGACCGCGGCGGCGATCCTCGCCTGGACGCGCTGATCGTCAAAATCTGACGGCAAGCTGAGGAATTGAGCGGGCCGCTGCTCACTCAATCGTCAATAGCGCGCGTCCAGAATTATATTTATTATATGTTGCGTGGACTTGCGCCTTGCCATTGCGCTGATCGGCGGGGCCGTATCGCTGGGTCTCGTCATCTATTTCGCCGTCTCGATCAACCGCCTACGGCAGCGCGGTCGGCGCGGGCCACCGCCTCGCGACGAGTGAGCCGCGCTGTTAGACCGCCGATTGTTTGCCGCCCTGCCGGCTCGGGTGCAGACTGCGCCAACAACGAGGCGGGAGGAGGCGATGACCAGGCTCGAAGACTACGCGAACAAGTACAAGACGGTGCGGTTCGAGCGCCGAAATGGCATCCTGCAGATGACCCTGCACACCGACGGCGGCTCGTTGCGTTGGGGTTTTTTGCCGCATGGCGAGCTGCCCGATGCGTTCTACGACGTCGGCAACGACCGCGAGAACAGAGTTGTCATCATCACCGGCACTGGCGCGGAATTTTCCGGTCCGCGCGCCAACCCCGGCACCTCGTCCTTCCCGACCCGGCCGACCATCGAAACAGTCGATCGCATCCATTGGGAAGGCCGGCATCTCTTGATGAAGCTTCTCGACATCGAGGTGCCGGTGATCAGCGCGATCAACGGCCCGGCTTGGCGGCACTCGGAAATCCCGCTCCTTTGCGACATCGTGCTCGCCGCCGACACCACGCAGTTCCAGGACTCCGCGCATTTCGCCTCGGAGGTCGTGCCGGGCGATGGCATGCACATCGTGATGCCGCTGCTCCTGGGCATGAACCGCGGCCGCTACTATCTGCTCACCGGGCAGACGCTCGATGCGAAGAAGGCGTTGGAGTACGGCCTCGTCGCCGAGGTTCACCCGGTCGACAAGGTGCTCGCCCGCGCCTGGGAGCTCGCCGAGGATCTGGCAAAAAAGCCGACCCTGGCGCTGCGCTACACGCGTCTGTTGCTGACCGAGGCGCTGCGCCGTCAGATGCACGACCTCTTGGGCTATGGGCTCGGCATGGAACTCCTGGCGCTCGGCGAAAAGCCGGAGGCGTAGCCGCGCGGGCCGGGCCCGATAGTTTCGCCGCTACTTCTTCACCAGCGGGCATTGCGAGTCGGCGAGCGGTTCAAACGCTTCGCTGCCGGGAACCGTCGCGACCCGTTTCAGATAGTCCCAGGCGCCGTGCGACTCGGCCGGCGTCTTGACCTGGTACAGGTACATGTCGTGGACCATCAGCCCGTCGGCGCGGATGACGCCGTTTTGCGCGAAGAAATCGTTGATCGGCGCCGCGCGCATTGCATCCATTACAGGGCCGGTCGCGTCGGTGCCGGCCTTCGCCATGGCTTGCAGATAATGCAGCGTCGACGAATAGGCGCCGGCCTGCAGCGCATTCGGCATCGCCCCGACGCGATCGAAAAATCGCTTCGACCAGGCGCGAGCGGCATCGCTTTCATCCCAATAGAAGGATTCGGCGAGCATCATGCCTTGCGTCGTCGCGGGACCGAGATCATGCACCTGATTGATGCGCATCGACAGGCCGACAAAGATTTGCTGACCCGGGATCATGTTCAGCTCGGCGGCTTTCTTGACCGCGTTGGTGATGTCGTCGCCGCCATCCGCGAGCCCGACGACCTTGGCGCCGGATTGCTGCGCCTGCAGCAGATAGGACGAGAGGTCATCGGCGCCAAGCGGGTGCCGCGCGTGACCGATCACCGTGCCGCCATTGGCCTTGACCACGGCTGCGGTCTCGTCCTCGAGGTCATAGCCATAGCTGTAATCGACGGTCACGAAGAACCAGCTCGTCCCGCCCTTGGCGACGATCGCTTTGCCCAGCGTATGGGCGACGGCGTAGGTGTCGTTGGTGTAATGCACCGAGGTGGCGGTGCAGCCTTCTTGCGAGAGCCGGTTCGCCCCCGGCGCGTTGAGGATGACGATCTTGTCGCGTGTGTCGGCGACTCGCTGCACGATAAGCGCTTCCGACGACCCGGAGACATCCATGATCGCGTCGACATGCTGCTTCTCGAACCAGTCGCGGGCGATCGTCGCCGCCTGGTCGGCATTGTCATGATGGTCGGCAACGACGACCTGGATCGGCGCGCCGAGAACCTTGCCGCCGAAATCCTCGACCGCCATCCGCGCCGCTGCTTCGCTGCCTTTACCGGTCAGTTCGGCGTAGGGGCCGCTCATGTCGAGGATGAGGCCGATCTTGACGACGCCATCGGAGATTGCGTCCTTCGCCGGCGATTGCGCGTCGGTGCCGGCGGCGTGCAGCAGCGCGGCCAGCGCCAGGCATCCCCCGAGGATATGTTTTTTTGTTCTCATGACGCTTCGTATGGCTCGTCGTAAATCGCGGTGTACACGATTCCGTTGTCGTTGACATAGCCGCGATACATTCCACCGCAATTGAAAGGCAGCGCGAGCGAGCCGTCGCGGCCGACCGCGACAAGCCCGCCCGACCCGCCGGCCGCGCCAAGCTCGGCGACCACCGCGTCTGCCGCGTGGGCGAGACTCTGCCCGCCATGTGCGATCCGCGCGGCGATTTCATGCGCGGCCGCGTAGCGGATGAAGAATTCGCCGTGCCCGGTCGCCGATACCGCGCAGGTCGCGTTGTCGGCGAAGGTTCCGGCGCCGATGATCGGGCTGTCGCCGACCCGGCCGGGCAGCTTGCCAGTCATCCCGCCGGTCGAAGTGGCCGCCGCGAGATTGCCCCCTTGGTCGCGCGCCACCGCCCCCACCGTGCCGTGGCGGCGTGCCTGGTCGGCATCGACGCGGTCCGCGCGCTCCTGTTCGAGCGTCTCTGTAAGCGCCCGCCAGCGCGCTTCGGTGAAGAAATAATCCGGCTCAGCAAAAGCTAGCTCGGCCTCGCGGCAGAACGCCACCGCTCCCTCGCCGATCAGCAGGACATGCGGCGAGCGTTCCATGACCGCGCGCGCCGCGAGGATCGGGTTTTTTGGCCCGAAAATCCCGGCGACGGCGCCAGCGCTTCGATCGCGCCCGTCCATCGCTGCCGCGTCCATCTCTTGGCCGCCGGCGCGGGTAAACACGGCGCCGCGCCCGGCGTTGAAGAACTCATTGTCTTCAAGCGCGCAGACCGCCGCCGTCACCGCGTCGAGCGCTTTGCCACCGCCGGCGAGGATGTCGCGACCGGCGGCGAGCGCGCGAGCGAGGCCGGCGCGATAAAGCGCTTCGCGCGCCGTGCTCATGTCGTCGCGCTTCAGCGTCCCCGCGCCGCCATGAAGGGCGAGGGCCCAGCCGTCGCCGTCACGTATCGTGCCTTGCATCTCCCCCCTCAGGCGCCCGACAACAAATGGGACGTCGATCTGCTCCCGGCAATCAACTTACCGCGATGATGGCTATCAGCGGTATGGTGGTGGATGGCCGAAACGTCCTCGCCGCCCGCAGCGCCGTCCCTTGCCGAGCGGCCGGGCCTGGCGGTCGGCCACGGTTTCCGGCTGGTGATGCTCGGGCTTGGCATGTCGATCGTGCCGCTCGACACCGCCGTCAACATCAGCTTCCCGGACATCACCGGCAGTCTTGGTCTGCCGATCTCGATGATCCAGTGGGTCGTCATTTCCTACACGCTGACATACGCGGCGCTGATGCTGGCTTGCGGCCGCATTGGCGACATCTGGGGCCACGCGCGCGTCTTTCGCGCCGGTTTGGCGTGGAGCGTCGGCGCCTATCTCTTATGCGCGGCGGCGCCGGGGTTTGGTTGGCTGCTGTTTTTCCGTTTTCTACAAGGGATTGGCGCGGGGCTGGTGATCAGCTGCGCGCCGGCGCTGGTTACCGGGCTTTACCCCGAGGAACGGCGCAGCCACGCGGTCGGCGTGTTCACGCTGATCTTTGCGTTGAGCTCGGCGATGGGGCCGCTGATCGGCGGCGCGCTGGTGGCGCGCTGGGGCTGGCCAGCGGTCTTCTGGTTCCGCGCGCCGATCGCGCTGACCAGCCTCCTGTTCCTGCGCGGCTTGTCGCCGAGCGCGACGAGCGCCGGCGAACGCTTCGATATCGCCGGCGCGCTGCTTTTGGCGCTCGGGCTGACGCTGTTGTTGCTCGGGATCAATGCAGGCTCGCGGCTCGGATTGGGGTTCGAGATGGCGGCGCTGCTCGGCGCGGCGTTGCTGACGCTGGGCCTCTTCGCCTGGTGGGAGGGGCGCGCGGCGCGGCCGATGATCCGCATCGGTCTGTTCCGCGATCCGGGCTTCGCGCTGATCAACGCGGTCTACGTCCTGATGAATTTGGCGGTGTTCTCGGTGCTGTTGTTTGTGCCGTATTTCTTCGCGCGGTTTAGCGCGATGCCGCTCTGGCTGGCGGGAATTGTGCTGGCGTCGGGCTCGGCGGCGATGGCGTTGACCTCGCCGCTGGCGGGGCGGCTGATCGCGCGGGTCGCGGCCGAGAAGGTCGGCGCGCTCGGCATTTTGACGGTTGGCGGCGGGTTGTTCCTGATCGGGTTATGGCCGTCCGACATTTTGCCCGGGACGATGGCGCTGATTTTGACGGTGCAGGGGATCGGCGTCGGGCTGTTTCAGGTTGCCTACACCGACATCGTGATCCGTTCGTCGCCGCTTGCCGATCGTGGTGTCGCCGGCAGCCTGTCGATCCTGACGCGCACCATGGGCACGGTGACGGGGGCAGCGCTGTTGACTTTGATCTTCAACCGCGCCGCGCATGGCGCGGCGAACGAGCCGACGGTGTTTCTTGGGGCGTTCGCGACCGTTTTCAGGACAGCCGGCCTCGCCGTCGCGGCGACCGCCGTGGCGATCCCGTGGTGGCGCCCGGCGCGCTAGCGGGGCTGCGCCAACCGCCGCCGCACCGCGGCGAGCAGCTGGCTCGCGGTAAAGGGTATCGCCACACCATACTCGCCGATCGCCAGCACGCGCGCTGCGGCATGACGCCGGCGGATGCCGGCCTCGCTCGTCCCCGCAAGATCAGCGACGACGAGCTCGAGCAAAGCGGGCATCGCTTCTTCCACGTCGGCGGCTTCGCTCACGCTGAACCCCGCCGGTTCCAGAGCGCGCCGCGCGGCGAGGCGCACCGCGGTATCGTGGTGGATGATAAGGATCGCGACCATCGGCGCGACCGTAGCGGGCCTTTGCGCGCCGCACACCGCACGACCCCCCACCCGAAGCGCTGCCGATTAGACCTTTGGTATGGGGTGCTGTCGTATTTTTCGGTGGCTTCCTGTCAGTCGTCGTCATCCACGGGCTTGACCGGGGATCTAGATGGCCGGATTAGGCACGCCATGACGCCAATGGCTAAGCCGCCAGACAGCGCCTGACGCTCGCCAACAGGGCCGCCGGTTCGAATGGCTTTTTGAGGCTGTTGTCGGCGCCGAGCAGCTCGGCGATACGCAACACCTCGCCCGCGGCGAAACTGCCGCCGCCGGTGATCGCCAGAATGCGCGCCTCGGGGTTGGCCTCGCGCAATTCGAGGATGGTCGCCATGCCCTCCTTGCCGGGCATCAGGATGTCGACGATGACGAGGTCGGGGTTTAGCTCGCCAAACCGGCTGATCCCCGTTTGCGCATCGCCCGCGGTGGTGACCGCGTAACCGTCGTGATGGAGGATTCCCTCGACGACATTGCAGAACACGGGGTCGTCGTCGATCACCAGAACCGAGTTCATTAGCCGAGCCTCCGAGGTCGAGTTCATATTCCGCTCATCCCTTGCAGCATCGCGATGCGAACCGCGTCCGAGCGGTTGCGCGCCCCCATCTTCTTGAAGGCGCTGTTGAGATGCAGTTTGACGGTGATCTCCGAGATCGCCAGCCGCTCGGCGATCTCGCGATTGGGTGAGCCGCGCACCAGATGCTCAATGCAATCCAATTCGCGCGGCGTCAGATTGTCGAAAGATTGGCGCGCCGCATGGCGGCCGGGCAGGGCATTGACCACCGAACGCGGCACATAGGTCTCGCCCGCAGCCATCAACCGCAGCGCGGTCAACAGCGCGGTGCCGCGCAAATTCTTCATGATGACGCCGGCGGCGCCGCGCTCCAGCGCGCGCTCGGCCTCGTCGGCGTCCATCGCGCCCGACAAGATCGCCACCGGCGTGCCGGGCAAGGCCTCCTTGACCTCATCAAGCCCGGCGAGACCTTTCATTCCGGGCATCCGGTAGTCGAGGATGATGAGATCAAAAGTGTTGTCGCCGGCCAGCCTTTCGCGGACCTGCTGGAGATCCGACGCCTCGATGCAGACGATGTCCGCCGCCGCCCGCATCAGATAGCTGGCGATCGCCTCGCGTACCAGATGATGATCGTCGGCGAGCAATATTCTCATGCGACATCCGCCGCGGGGATCGATCCGCACTAGGCCGCGCTCGCGGCCCGGTGGCTGGACGATAGGCAAACTAGGTTAATAAGTTGCAAAGAGCGGCCCCCGCGGCGCGCTCAGACGGATAACTAAATCTTCAGTGATTCATTCTAAGGATGAAAAATACTCGTTTTAGATGTTTTAGAGACTCATGTAGTGAGCGACGCGGATGTGATCGCGCTGTCTCTGGCGGCGCGACCCCCGAGTTCCGGCAATTCCGAAGTGCGGCCCGGCCCGCGCTTCGAGGACCGCTTGCGCCACGCCCAGAAGATGGAGGCGACGAAACGGGTGCAACGGCCATCGAGTATGGCTTGATAGCAGCGCTGATCGCCGTCGCTGCGGTCGTGGTGATGGGCCAGGTCGGGACGAACCTTTCTTCAACATTCGGCACGATCGCCAGCAATCTGTAACGTAACCGAAGTAAAATCCGCGTCATGGCAGATCGCCACTGGCGCCATGTCCTTGAGCGCCGCCTTGCGGCGCGGTACGGCGTCATCGCGTTTATCCATCGGTACTGACAGCGCGGGACGCGTGCCGCTCGATATGACTGATTCCATTTCCGCGCCGCGGCTTGGCGACATGCTACGTCGTGCCGCTATTCGCCTTGTCGCCTCCCCCCGCGTCAGCCTCTTGCTCAAGCTCGGCATTTCCGTCGGGCTGATCGTATTTGTGTGCCGCCATATCGACATGCCGACCCTGATCGAGCGGATCGGCAGCCAGTCGACGGGGTGGCTGGTTGCAACGGTGCTGCTCGGTCTGTTTCAGATCGGGCTTCTGAGCCTGCGCTGGCAGCAGATTCTGAAGGCGTTAGGCGGTGAAAATGGCATCGTCTCGGCGCTAGCGGTGACCTTTATGGGCTGCTTTTTCGGCGCCTTTCTGTTCGGCGCCACGGGCGGCGATGTTGCTCGTGCCGTACTGGCGCCGACGCACACGGTCGGGCGCCGGGTCGTTGCGCATTCGGTGCTGTTCGAACGGTTGGCGAGCGTTGTCGGCTTGGGGCTGGCGGCGGCGCCGCTCGTTCTGCTCGACGCGGCGCCGTTGGCGCGCAGCGCGCCGGTCGGCGGAACGCTGGCCGTCGTTCCGCTGGCGTTGGTCGCGATGGTGGTGCTTGCCCGGCTGGCGCAACGCTTTGAGGGGCGCGGCGGTGCATTGTTCTTTCCGTTGCGCGAGCTCGACCAGAGCTGGCGCCGGCTGTTGCGGCGCTGGCCGCGCTTTGCGCTGGCGATCGTCATCGCCGCGATCGGCCAGGGCCTGGTGGCGGTCGAGGCTTGGTGT
>DATMLO010000145.1:0-9229 GCA_035570495.1 Allostellaceae bacterium
CCCCTCGGCGTCACCGTGCATGATCACTTGATCATCGGCCGCGGCCGGCACACGAGCCTCAGGGATATGGGGCTGCTGAGCTAGCCGCCTGTCTTCAGCGCCAAGCGGGCCAGAAAGCGGGCGTTGTCGACGATCGTGCGCTCGTGGAAACCCTCGCCGATCGGGTCTTTTTCGTCGCGGCAGGCGATCTTGAACCGCAGGGTGCGGTCATTGATCGCGATGAGCTCGACCTCGGCGGTGACCGACATGCCGATAGGGGTCGCGGCGGTGTGGGTCATCTCGACCCGCGTGCCGACCGTGCGCTGGTCGGCACCGAGATAAGGCGCCAGCGCGTGGACGCAGGTCCATTCGACAAACGCGATCATCTGCGCCGTCGCGAAAACCGGCGGCATCTCGGTATGCGGATCGAAATGGCGCGCCTGCGCCGGCACGCTCAGCGCTTCGCTGACGGTCAGTATCTCGCTGTGGCGCAGGCCGATTTCGAGAGCCGCAAGGGTCATCCCCAAGGGCTTTAACCCTTGTATTGCAGGATGGCCAGCCCGGTATTGACGTCGGTCAGGTACATCAGCCCGTCGGGCGCGACGTAGCAATCGTTCGACTGGATGACGCGCGGGCGGCCGGGCCGCGGGTCGACCATGCGCTCCGGCGCGGGCGGCACAAAATGCGCGACTTCCTTTGGCGCGAAGGCGTCGCGTATGTCGAAGACGCGCACCCCGGCGTTCTGGTAGGTCGCGAAGATAAGCTCCTCGCTCTGGAACGAGCCGGGGCGGTTTTCATGCAGATTGTGCGGGCCGAACTTGGCGCCCTTGGCGCAATAATCCCGTTCGGACGGTGTCGGGAAGGCCGAGATCGACACCGGGTTGGTCGGCTCGCGGACATCGAACACCCAGCAACGCTGAATACCGTTGCCGCAATCGTCGATCGTGCCCTCGTCGGCAATGACCGCCAGATTGCGGCCCGGCAAGGCCAACGGCGTGTGGCTGCCGCCGCCAAAGGGCGGGCTCAAGTTGCGGTGCGACACCAGCTTCGGCGCGGTCGGATCGGCAACATCGATGATCGCGAACCCGCCGTCGCGCCAGGCAGTGTAAGCGAGATTACCGTGCACGATCGGGTGATGCAGCGCATAGCGCTTGCCCTTCCAGGTTGGAGTCTCACCGGCGCCGGTGTTCATACCGGGCAGCCAAAAGCGGCCGACCACCTCGGGCTTGGTCGGGTCCTGCATGTCGACGACGGCCAGCACATGGTCGGTGAAGCCCTGCCAATGGCATGAGCCATAGGCGTAGCGCCCACCGACATACCACAGCCGGTGAAAGCCGAGCCCGTCGATCGGCATAAAGCCGATTTCCCGCGGCTCGGCCGGCTTCGAGATGTCGAAGACGCGCAAGCCCGCGGTAAAAGTCTTCTCGCGCTTGTTGAACGTGTCGGTGATCGACGCCCTGAAATAATCGTTGGGGTCGGAATAGCCCTGCATGACCCAGATATTCGGCGCGTTGACTGTCAGCAGCAGGTCGCCATGCGTCTGCAGGTGAAAGGCGCGGGTGTTGGGCGGCGCGGCGATGAACCTTTTGGTCTGCGGGTGCTTCGGGTCGCGCACGTCGACGACGGTAAACCCGTCGCTGAACATATGGCCGATATAGGCGTGGCCCTTGTGCACCATGATCTGCACGCAGTCGCCGTGGCCGTCGAGCTCGTGATTGGCGACAAAATCGATATTGCGGGCGGAGTCTGGGGTCATCCTCGGTCCTTCGCGCAGAATTTTGCCGTTGCAAAGCACGCCGGCGCGCAGCCGTCAACGCCGTGTCATTGCCGCCATGCTATCATCGCCACCGCCAAGCTATTCGAGGGGGATCGGATGCGGGGGATCGAACGCCGCCAATTCCTGCAAGGGGTCGGCGCGTTTGTCGCGTCGGGCCTGGCGCCAAGCCTTGCCACGGCGGCGCTCGGGCTGCCGGCAAAGCTCACCGACATCGACCACATCATCGTGCTGATGAAGGAGAACCGCTCTTTCGACCATTATTTCGGGACGCTCCGCGGCGTGCGCGGGTTCAATGACCCGGCGGGGGAGCGCATCTTTCGTCAAGCGGACGCGCAAAACCCGCGCGGATACGAACTGCCGTTCCACCTCGACACGTTACGCACGAGCGCGCAGAAGCTGCATGTGTTGAGCCACGAATGGGGAGCCCAGCACGCCTCGTGGAACGGCGGCAGGATGGACAACTGGCTCCCGGCGCACCGCGCCGCCGACGGCACCTACGGCCCGCTGACCATGGGCTACATGACGCGCGAGGATCTGCCGTTCTACTACGCGCTAGCCGACGCCTTCACAATCTGCGACGGCTATCACTGCTCGGTACTCGGGCCGACTCACCCCAACCGCTTCTATCTCATGAGCGCGACGATTGATCCGGAGAGCCGTTACGGCAACCCGGCAATCACCAATGCCGGCAAGGCCTATCGCTGGGAGACCTATCCCGAGCGCCTCGAGCGGGCAAAGATCAGCTGGCGTATCTATCACGACACTGACGACTACAACTGCAACGTCTGCAAGTACTTCACACAGTTCCAGAGCCTCGCGACCAACTCGCCACTATACGACGCCGCGATACGCGACCGACCATTGTCGGAGCTGTTGCGCGACCTGCAGACGGGGAATATCCCACAGGTAACCTGGATCGTGCCTCCCTCGACGGTCTCCGAACATCCCGATTATATGCCGGCGGCCGGCGAGGATCACACCAGTCGGGTGCTGGCAGCACTTTGGTCAAATCCCGCGCTTTGGGCCAAGACCGCGCTCATCCTCAATTATGACGAGAATGATGGGCAGTTTGATCATGTCACGCCGCCGACCGCGCCGCCGGGCACGCCGGGCGAGTTCGTTGGCGGCCAGCCGGTGGGTCTCGGCTTTCGGGTGCCGTGCCTCGTCATCTCACCGTTCAGCCGCGGGGGTTATGTCTGCGGCGCCACGTTCGACCACACCTCGACGCTCCGCCTCATTGAGACCCGTTTTGGGGTTGAGGTCGGCAATCTGTCGAAGTGGCGGCGCGAGACCTGCGGCGACCTGACGGCGGCGTTCGGCTTTGGCGCGCCGGCCCGGCTCGAGGTGCCGAATTTGCCGGAGACCGAGCAGGCGCTGCGCGCGGCGCAGCAGCGCGCGATGAGCGAGCCGCTTCCGGAAGTACCGGCCGAGCAGGCGATGCCTCGGCAGGAGCCGGGCTCCCGCCCACGGCGGGCGTAAGGGAAGGCCCGCGCCATGCTGTCGACGCGGGTCGACTACGACGCGATCACCGAGCTCTATGACCGCTCGCCGCATCGCGAGAAATCGCCCGATCCGGAGCTGGTCGCCTTTATCGCCGGGCGAACGCCGGGAGAAACGCTCGCGGTGCTCGATATCGCTTGCGGTACCGGCAACCAGCTTGTCGCCAATCGCGGCGTCGCGACGCACGCGCAGCTCCTTGGCGTCGACGGCTCGCTCGGGATGCTGCGCCAGGCACGGCGCAAAGCGGCGGATATCGCCTGGGTGCATGGCGACAGCGCCGCGCTGCCGTTCGCGACCGACAGTTTGGATTTCGCGAGCTGCAAATACGCGTTCCACCACTTTCGCGACCAGCCAGGAATGCTACGCGAGGCCTTTCGCGTGCTGCGCACTGGCGGCCGGTTGGCGATCTACAATCTGTCCCCGCAAGACATGCCCGACTTCATCTACTACCTGTATTTTCCCGAAGCCTGCGAGCACGACCTCGCCGATTTCTGGCCGCCCCGACGGATCGCCGCGGAAATGCGGGCCGCCGGTTTCGTGACCGTCACGACGAGGCGGCGGCACCTGCGCTTCGATCACGACCTGGCGGACTTTCTGGAGACGGTGCGTCGCCGGGAGAACAATTCCCAGCTCATGACGCTCTCGGACGCCGCTTATGCGGATGGGCTGCGCCGCCTCGAGCTGGAGCTGGCCGGCAAAAGTCCACCACCACCCTACCCCGACCATCTCTGTTTTGTGACAATCCGCGGCGACAAACCGGCTAACATCGCCTGATCGAGATTTAGGGAGGAAATCATGAGCCAGACCGCGCGCTTTCGCGAGCTGATGCGCCGCGACGGAATGATCGTCGCGCCCGGCGCCTATGATTGCATCACTGCGCGGATGATTGCGCGAGCCGGTTTCGACTGCGTCTACATGACCGGCGCCGGCACCGCAGCGACTCTCGGCTACCCGGACTTCGGCCTCGTCACGATGTCGGAGATGGTCGACAACGCCAGCCGCATCGCCGCGGCGATCGACTTGCCAATTATCGCCGACGCCGATACCGGCTACGGCAACGAGCTCAATGTCTCGCGCACGGTGCGCGAATACGAAGCGCGCGGTGTCGCCGGCATCCACATCGAGGACCAGGGCTTTCCGAAGAAATGCGGCCATCTCGACGACAAGGAGATCGTGCCGCGCGAGGATTGGCTGGCGAAGATCCGCGCCGCCGCCGCGGCGCGCCGAACGCCGGATTTCACGATCATCGCTCGCACCGACGCCCGCGCCGTGCTCGGCTTTGACGAGGCCGTGGCGCGCGGCAACGACGCGCTCGCCGCCGGCGCCGACATGGTGTTCCTCGAAGCGCCACAGACGCTCGAGGAAGTCGCCGCGGTGCCGCGCCTCGTCAAAGGGCCGTGCCTGCTGAATGTCGTGCGCCACGGCAAGACCCCGGAGGTCGATCTGCGCGATGCCGAGCGCATGGGTTACAGACTGGCGATCGTGCCCGGGTTATTGCTGAAGAGCGTCATCGGCATCTGCGAGCAGGCTCTGAACTCGCTGAAGGCAACACATCGCCACCCGCCGCTCCTCAAGGAGATGACGGTACGCGAGGCGTTTCAGATTTCCGGCGCCGACGAGTGGGACGCGCTGCGTACTGCGTTTCGAAATCCGGGTGAAAAGCGCGAGGCAGCGGAATAAACTTCCCGCGCAAACATAAAATTATTTCGGGGACGGGCCTAGAAATGACGACGACAACCATGAGCGGCCTCAGCGAGGCCGAGCACAGCTCTGCTTTACGCAGGGCCGTGATCGCCGCGACCGTCGGCACGACGATCGAGTGGTATGATTTCTTTATCTACGGGACGGCGGCGGGACTTGTCTTCGGCAAACTTTATTTTCCGAATTCCGACCCGCTGACCGCAACGCTTGCCGCGTTCGGCACCTATTTCATCGGTTTTGTCGGGCGGCCGATCGGTGCGGCGATCTTTGGTCATTACGGCGACCGGATCGGCCGCAAGGCGACGCTGATCGCCACCCTGCTGGCGATGGGCATCGCCACCTTCCTCATCGCTTTTGTACCGAGCTACGAGTCGATCGGCATCTGGGGCGCGGTGCTGCTAACGGTGCTGCGGGTCATCCAGGGGATCGGCGTCGGCGGCGAATGGGGCGGGTCGGTGCTGATCGCGATGGAATGGGCGCGCACCCATAACTCGCGCGGCCTTGTCGCGGCGTGGCCGCAATTCGGCGTGCCGTCGGGCCTGTTCCTGTCCAATCTGGCGATCCTTGCCTTCAGCAGCTGGTCGGGTGATCAGTTTCTCGTCTGGGGCTGGCGGATTCCCTTCCTGCTCAGCATCGTGCTGGTCGGGGTCGGGTTGTGGGTGCGGCTCGGCATCCTCGAGACGCCGGTATTCGCAAAGCTGGTCTCCGAGCGCAAGGTCGAGCGGGCGCCGATCCTCGAAGTCATCAAGCGCCAGCCAAAGGAGATCATCCTGTCGGCGCTGGTGCGCATGTCGGAGCAGGCGCCGTTTTACATCTTCACCGCGTTCGTCTTCGCCTATGGCACGGGGACACTGAAGCTGCCGCGCGATCTGATCCTCGGCGCGGTGCTGGTCGCATCCTGCGTGTCATTCTTCACGATCCCGATCGCGGGCCATCTCTCGGACAAAATCGGCCGGCGCAAGATGTACCTGATCGGCGTCGTGGCGATCGCGATTTACGGCTTCTTCTATTTCGGGATGCTCGACACCGCGGCGCCGGCGCTGGTGTTTGTCGCGATCGTGCTGTCACTGATCCCGCACGACATGCAGTACGGGCCGCAGGCGGCGCTGATCGCCGAGGCCTTCACGCCGCGGCTGCGCTACAGCGGGGCGTCGCTCGGCTATCAGTTGGCCTCGATCATCGCCGGGGGTCCGGCGCCGCTCATCGCGACATGGCTGTTCGCCCAGTATCACACGGGTTACGCGATCGCGGTCTACATCCTCGGCTGCGCGGTCATCAGTCTGATCGCAGCCGCGCTGATGCCCGACCACACCGGCGCCGACATCTCGGCCGAGTACGATTCCGGAGCCTAGAACGGCCGGGTCGGCGATGAGCTTTGCTCCTGACACGGCGGATTACACGCGGAGCGAGCTCGCCGCCGACCGGCTGGTCCACATAACAGGGCTTTGCCTCGGTATCGCTGGGGCGCTCGTCATCCTGAGCGTCGCCGCCCCGGCGGGAGCCGGGATCGCCATCGCGTGCGCCATCTATGCCGCGAGCCTCGTCGCGATGCTCGTCTGCTCGGCGGCCTATCACCTCGCCCGGACATCGACCCGGCGCGTGTTGCTGCGGCGGCTTGATCATGCGGCGATCTTCCTCTTGATCGCCGGCACCTACACGCCGTTCACGACCTGTCGGCTGCATGGCGCCTGGGCCGTCGGAATGACGGCGGGCGTCTGGCTCGGCGCGCTCGCCGGCATCGCGATAAAGCTGATGTCACCGCACCGGCTGATCGGCGTGTCGACGGCGCTCTATCTCGCGCTCGGCTGGATCATCCTGATCGGCCTGAAGCCAATCATCGCGGCTCTCGATCCGACGACCCTGGAACTTCTCGGTCTTGGCGGCATCGTCTATTCGACAGGCGCCCTCGTCCACAATTGGCGCTCCCTGCGTTTTCACAACGTGATATGGCACGCGATGGTCGTGGTCGCAGCGGCGTGTCATTACGCCGCCATTATCCACGGCGTCGTGCTGGCGGGCTAGGTCAGCTCTGGGAAAATGTGCAGCCCATCGCTGCTGAGCGGCAGCGGCCGGACGCTCGTCGATTCGCCCGGATCGAGCGGGCCGTAGAGATGCGGGAAGAGATCGCCGCCGCGCGATGTTTCCCATTTGACGCGGTCGCCGAGCCGGTCCGCCTCGACCGCGACGAGCAGCAACCCTTCCTGGCCGGCGCGATGCTTCCTCGCGCTCTCGACGATCTGCGCGGCGGTCGAGAAATGGATAAAGCCGTCGGTTAGATCCTGCGGCGAGCCGCAATAGCTTCCGGCTTTGATCGCCGCCGCCCATTCGCCGGCGCGGCACATGTGGTAGATCATCACCATGCCTGCAGGCTATCCGAGCATCGCTGTCGGGGAAAGCGCACCAAACTCATCGAACCGGGGGCGCGTGCCGGAAGCGCGCGTTCTCGTGCCGCGCGCGCCGGCGCTGGTCGCCGGGTTTCGCGAAGTGGTGTGGCTGTCGCCGGACGGCGAGGTCGAGGCGATCTCGCCTGACGAGGCGAAGACGCGGCTGGCAAGCGAAACGGTGATGGCGTGCCACGCGCGCGCCACCGCGCGGCGGCTCGACATCGCCGGGTTCGCGGCGCTCGACCTTCTGGAATTGTTCGCTTTCGTACGCCCGGCGCGATTTTGCGTGCCGACGCCACGCGGCCTCGCCGTGGCGCTCGGGCTGGCATCGCCTGAGACACCGGCCGAGGCCTGCGTCACGCTGGCGACGGCGGCGCGGGCGCTGCTCCAGGAGCTGGGGCAGGAGACCGACCCCAATGCGCGCGCCATCGCCGAGACCGCGGATCAGGGCGGCTGGGCGTGGGGACCGGCGGTGCTCGCGGCTCTGCCCCCTATCGATCAGCGCCGCGCAGTCGGCCTGCGCGCCTGGCAAGCGCTCGACGAGTGGCAGGAGCGCGCGCCCCCGCCCCCGCCCGGCAACGACCCGGTCAGCGCGGACGAGGCGCGCCATCGTCTCTCACAGCTGCTCGGCGACCAATCCGAGAGCCGGCCGCAGCAAGCTGACTACGCCGCGGCGGTCGCCGACGCCTTTCTGCCGCGCGACCACCAGGACCAGCCGCAAGCGGTGCTCGCAGAAGCGGGCACCGGGGTCGGCAAGACGCTCGGCTATATCGCGCCGGCGAGCCTCTGGGCCGAGAAGAACCAGGGCACCGTATGGATCTCGACCCATACCCGCAATCTGCAGACGCAGATCGCGACCGAGCTCGATCGGCTCTATCCGGATCCGGTGCAGAAGCGGCGGCGCATCGTCATCCGCAAGGGCCGCGAGAACTTCCTCTGCCTGCTGAACTACGAGGATGCGGTGCGGGCGACGATGTCACGCGCCCAGCCCTCCGCGCCGCTGGCGCTGATCGCGCGCTGGGTGCTGGCGACCGAGGCGGGCGATCTCGTCGCCGGCGATTTTCCTGGCTGGCTCGCCGAGCTGATCGGCGGCTATCGCGTCGCGGCGCTCGCGGACCGGCGCGGCGAATGCGTGCATTCGGCCTGTCAGCATTTCCGCAAATGCTTTGTCGAGAAGAATGTCCGCGCCGCGCGGCACGCGCGGATCGTCGTCGCGAACCACGCGCTCGTCATGGCGCAGGTGGCGCTGGGCGGGCTCGACGACGGCACGGTGCCGAGCCGCTATGTGTTCGATGAGGGCCACCACCTGCTGGAAGCCGCCGACTCGGCTTTTTCCGTACGGCTTTCGGGGCGCGAGGGTCGCGAGCTGCGGCGGTGGATTTTAGGTGCCGAGGCGACGCGCTCGCGCGCCCGCGGGTTGCAGCGCCGGATCGGTGACCTGATCGAGGCTGACGAAGACGGCAACAAGCTGCTGGTCGCGGCGCGCATCCTGCCGGCCGATGGCTGGCACCAGCGCATCGCCGAGGGCACCGGGCTGCCGGGGTTCGAGAGCTTCCTCGGCCTCGTGCGGCAGCAGGTGCTGGCGCGCTCGATCGGCCCTGATGGCGGCTACGGCCTCGAAGCCGAGGCGCGGCCGGCGATTGACGGGCTGGTCGAGGCGGCGGAAAAGCTGGCGGAGGGGCTCGATCGCCTGGCGACCGCGCTGATGCGGCTCGTCGGGCTGCTACGCAAGCAGCTCGAGGATGCGGAGAACCCGCCCGACCCGACGACGCGTCAGCGGCTCGATGCCGTGGTGCGCGGCATCGAGCGGCGCGCGACGATCCAGCTCGGCTCGTGGACCGAGTTGCTGCGCGCGCTCGGCGAGCCGGCGGGCACCGAGAGCGTCGAG
>DATMLO010000146.1:0-3055 GCA_035570495.1 Allostellaceae bacterium
TTTATCTCGATGTTGCCGCGGCTTTCGAACCCGAACAGCTCCGGCGACATCGCCGCGCGCGCGCTGGCGGAGACCTGGATGCGCTCGACCTCGCCGCTCGATTCCAGGCGCGCCGCCAGGTTCACCGCGTCGCCCCACACATCGTAGGAGAATTTGTGGGTGCCGATGATACCGCCCATCACCGGCCCGGAGGCGATGCCGATCCGCATCCGGATCGAGAGACCAAACCGTGCGGCGACTTGGTTCTTGGCCTCGAACATCTCCAGGCCCATGCGCACCAGCCGGTCGGCATGGTCGGGGACCGGCGCCGGGACGCCGGCGACCGCCATATAGGCGTCGCCGATGGTCTTGATCTTCTCCACGCCGTGGTCGGCGGCGAGACGGTCGAATTCGGAAAAAATCCTGCTGAGAAAGTCGATCGTGCGGCCGGCCGTCAAATCGGCACTGAGCGTGGTGAAACCGACCAGGTCGCAAAACAGGATCGTCGCCTCGCTGATGCTGTCAGCGATCACCATTTCGCCGTTGCGCATGCGGTCGACGATGCTGCGCGGCAAAATGTTGAGGAGCAAAGTTTCCGAGCGCGCTTTTTCCTGCTGCAGATCGGCAACAAATTGCTTTTCCCGATCGCGCAGCCATTTCTTTTCCAGCGACGCGCCGATGCGCGCCCGCAGCAATATTGGATTGAACGGTTTGGTCAGGTAATCCTCGGCGCCCGCTTCGATGCAGCGCACCACGCTATCGAGTTCGTCGAGCGCGGAGATGACGATAACCGGGATGTCGCCGCTGTGCTGCGCCGCTTTGAGCCGGCGCAGCACCTCGAACCCGCTCATTTCCGGCATGATCAGATCGAGGAGAATGAGGTCGAACGTCTCGCTGCCGACCAGCTCGAGTGCCGCGGCGCCGTTGGCGGCAGTCACGACCTGATGCCCTTCGCGCACCAGGCGGCGCGCGAGCACGTCGCGATTGGAGGCATTGTCGTCGACCACGAGGACGCGGCTCGACTGTGCGGATTCGCTGGCGCCGCTCGCCGGCAGCGGCTCCAGGGCGCGTAGAACGTCGGCGACAAGGTCGAGCTTGAGCGTCTGGCTGCCGTCGACCTGCGATGCGCCTTCCTCCCGTCCCGCCAAGGCGGCCATGGCGTCGATCTGGCCGAGCAGCTGGTCGGCGGACTCCTTGAGCTTGATCAGGTCCAGGCGCAGCGGCTGGCTATCATCCGCGTCCATATCCTCGATCAGAAGCTCGCTATAGCCCTTAATTGCATTCAGCGGGTTGCGCAGGTCGTGACGCAAGCGGCGATGAAACGCTTCCGGCGTTTCGCTGGTCTGCCGGTCGGCGGATGAGTCCCGGATCAGGCTTTTGACGAACGCATTAAGCTGTACGCTGGCGCTGCGCATGCGGTTGAGGTCGGCCAGCATGCTTTCGGGCTGCGCGGTCCGCGCGTCCTCGATGATCATGTCAAGGAAGTCGGTGACAGCGATCGCCGGCGCCTGCACTTCCTGCCGCAGGAACGCGGTCAGGGCCCGGGTCAGGCGTTCGTCTGCAACATTCTCTGACAAGGGCGCTCCGTGCGCGTTGACCACACTCCGCTCGTCCCCGCGAAGGCAGGGACCCAGCAGAAATCACGTGAACAGCGCAATCCGCTCTGGATTCCCGCTTGCGCGGCAACGAGCGGAAAAGCGCTAGCCCTTGGCCGCGCCCAGCAGCCGCTCGATCTTGCCGATCAGGCGGTCGAGTTCGACCGGCTTGGTATCATAGTCGTCGCATCCCGCTTCAATCGCCTTTTCGCGGTCACCGCTCATGGCATGGGCGGTGAGTCCAATCACCGGCACGCTTCGCGTCGCGTCGTCGGATTTGACGCATCGTGTCGCTTCCCAGCCGTCCATGATCGGCAGGCTCATGTCCATGAGGATGATGTCGGGCTTTTCGCTGCGGGCGAGGTCGACGCCTTGCTTGCCGTTGACGGCGAACACCACCTCGAAGCCGCGGCGAACGAGGCGGCGAGACAGCATGTCGCGGTTCATCTCGTTGTCTTCGACCAACAGAACTTTCGCCATCTAATGACTCCTACCCTCAATCATTTGTCTGCATTTGCGACGACCGCGGCACGCCCCGAGCGGCGGCGGACCGCCGCGGCGATAGCGGCAGCGATATCGACTCGGGTCGCCTTGGCCTTTTCGATCACTTTGCGCGCCTGCAGCGACAGGCGCTCGCGCTCGGCGGCGCTGAGCTGCTTGGCGGTGACGACGACGATGGGAATTTCATGCCATTCGGCGCGTGCGCCCAGCGCATCGAGAAACTCAAACCCGTCCATTTCCGGCATCATCAGATCGAGCAGGATCATGGCCGGTGGCGCATGCTCGCTGAGCCAGCCGAGCGCGCGGCGGCCGTTAGCGGCTTCAGCGACCGCAAGCCCCATTTTCGCAATCGTGTGGCGCATCATTTCGCGCGTATCGGCATCGTCCTCGACCACCAGAACCGGGCCGTCGCGCCGGACCAGACGATGGATCAGCGCCGTCAGCCGCGCCCGGTCGACCGGCTTGGTCAAAACATCGACCGCGCCGAGCGACAGACCGATGCCGCGGTCCGGCGCCATGGTGACGATGATCACCGGGATGTCGTAGAGATCGGCGTCGGCCTTGAGCGCGGTCAAGACGTCCCAGCCGTCCGGCTTGGGCATCATGACGTCGAGCGTGATGGCATCAGGCCGCACCGTGCGCGCCAGCGCAAGGGCCTCGGTGCCGCTACTGGCGTGAACCAGCCGATAGCCGGTGCCTTTCAAGCTTGCGGTCAACAGCTCGCGGGCTGCCGGATCGTCATCGACGATGAGCACCGTGGCGACACCGTTTACCTCTGCGGCGATGCGCGGCGCGTCCGCTGGTTTGACTTGCGCCGGGCCGTCGCTACGCGTCGGCAGAATGATGGTGAAGGTCGAGCCTTCGCCGGGCCGGCTGGTCACGGTGATGTCACCGCCGAGAAGCTGGCAAAACTGCCGGGAGATAGCCAAACCGAGGCCGGTGCCGCCGTACTTTTTGGTCGTTGACGCGTCGGCCTGGCT
>DATMLO010000147.1:0-18900 GCA_035570495.1 Allostellaceae bacterium
AAGGCGGCACCGATCGCGTGCTCAACCGCCGCAACATGGGCACCTCGTTTCTGACCCAGGGCTCGAACAAACGCTCGATCACCCTCGACCTCAAGACCGAGGAAGGCCGAGAGATTCTCAAAAAGCTCGCCGCGAAGGCGGATGTGCTGGTACAGAACTACCGGCCGGGCGCGTTCGAGGCGCTGGGCCTCGGCTATGAGGCGCTGCTGAAGATCAACCCGCGCCTCATTTATTGCTCGATCTCGGCATTCGGCCAGGACGGCGTGCGGCGCGAGCAGACCGCCTACGACCACGTGATCCAGGCGACCAGCGGCATCATGGCCTCGACCGGCACCGAGGAGGTCAACCCGATCAAGATCGGCGCCCCGGCGGTCGATTACGCGACCGGCACGATGGGCGCCTTCGCGCTCGCCGCCGCGCTCTTCCAGCGCGAGCGCACCGGCAAGGGCCAGCACATCGACCTCGCCATGCTCGGCGTCGCGATGATGATGCAGGCCTCGCTGATGACCGGCTATTTCCGCAACAAGACCGAGCCCAAGCCGCACGGCAACAAGCAGCCCTTCGCTACCAACAGCGCCTATGACGCCAAGGAGGGCATGGTGATGATCGGCGCCAGCAACATCCGCCAGCAGGCAAGGTTCTGGAAGGCGGTCGGCCGCGAGGACATGAGCAAGACCGACAACGAGGCGCGGGTCGACGACCGCGAGCGCGAAGCCGCGGTCATCGCCGACATCATCAAGACCAAGACCGCCGACGAATGGGAGGTCTATTTTCAGGCGCGGCATGTGCCGGCGGCGCGGGTTCGCCGGATGGCCGAGGCGCTCGCCGATCCGCATTTCGCGACGCGCCGGGTCTGGCACGATTTCGCCGAGGTGCCGGGGATCGACGGCCCGGTTGGCGTGCCGCTCGCGGCGTTCAAGTTCGCCCATGGCGGCCCCTCGATCGAAACGCCGCCACATGAAATGGGTGAGGACAACGACGCGGTGCTGGCCGAGCTGGGCTACGACAAGGCCACGATCGCCGAGCTGCGCGAGCAAAAGGTGATCTGAGGCCACCGCGATGTGGCCCGAGCTCCCCTATGCCGCATGGCGCGACACGCTGCAGACCGTGCATCTGTGGGTGCAGATCGTCGGCAAGATCCGGCTCACGCTGACACCGTGGCTCAACCATAGCTGGCACGTGCCGCTCTATGTGACGGCGCGCGGCATCGGCACCTCGCCGATCCCGATCGGCACCGACAGTCTCGAAATCGATTTCGACTTTATCGGTCATCGACTCCTGATCCGCACCAGCCGCGGCGACGAGGACGGGTTCGCGCTGACGCCGATCTCCGTGGCGGAATTCCATAACCGGCTGTTCGCACTGCTGCGGCAACTGGGCGTGGCGGTGGCGATCGACGACCGGCCGAGCGAGATGGCCGACGCGACGCCGTACACCCGGGACCACACCCATGCGAGCTATGATCCCGCGGCGATGCACCGCTTCTGGCAGGCACTCGTCCAGGCCGACCGCATGTTCAAGCTGTTCCGCAGCGGGTTTCTCGGCAAGGCGAGCCCGGTGCATTTTTTCTGGGGCAGCTTTGACTTGGCCGCGACGCGGTTCTCCGGACGTACGGCGCCGAAGCACCCCGGCGGCATTCCGGGTCTGCCCGACGCGGTCACCTGCGAGGCCTATTCGCACGAGGAATGCAGCGCTGGGTTCTGGCCGGGCAGCGAGAGCTTCCCGCGCGCCGCGTTCTATTCCTACGCCTATCCCGAGCCGCCGGGATACCGCAACCGCCCCGTCGTAAACGGCGCGTATTTCGACACAACGCTCGGCGAATTCGTTCTGCCCTACGACACGATGCGCGCCGCCGCCGACCCCAACGGCGTGCTGCTCGACTTCCTGGTAACGACCTATGCCGCCGCGGCAGATTGCGGCAACTGGGATCGCGCCGCGCTCGAATGCCCCCTCGGCGCGCCGGGACTGGTTCGCCCGGTCTAGCGTTGGCTTCGCGCTCGTTTCTGTTCCTGCAAGGGCCGCAATCCCGGTTTTTTGAGCGCGTCGCGCGGGCGCTCGTCGCATGCGGGCATCGCGCGCACCGGCTCAATCTCAATCTCGGCGACCGGCTGTTCTGGCATATGCCGGCGACCGATTTCCGCGGCCGACCATCGGATTGGCCGAATTTTATTGCTAGGCTGATTGAAGATCATAGCGTTACCGACCTGATATTGCTGGGTGACCAGCGGCCCTACCATATCGTCGCCGCCGAGACCGCGCGTGCCCGCGCCATCACCGTCTGGGCGCTCGATCTCGGCTATGTGCGGCCCGGCTGGCTGACCCTGGAACAGGATGGCGTGGCCGGCGCCTCCCATTTCCCGCGCGACGCACATTCGATCCGTGCGCTGGCGAAGGATTTTCCCGAGCCCGATTTCGCTCCTGTCGCGATGACGCCGTTCTGGCAACTCGCGGCCCGCGACGTCGCCTACCATGTCGCCGCGACGCTCGGCCGGCCGCTCTACCCGCATTACCGGCGGCACGGCCTTTATCACCCCTTCGCCGAATATGCTGCTTGGATCGGGAACGCACCGCGCCGCCTCGTGGCACGACGCGCCACCGCGGCGGCAAAGAGCCGCCTGGCCGCCGAGCGCGGCGGCTATTTCCTCTATCCGCTGCAGCTCGCGACCGATTTCGCGATGCGCGCCCATTCCCCCTTTTCCGATGCGCGCGGCGCGCTCGACACGGTGCTGCGATCTTTCGCCGACAGCGGCAGCGGACGCCGGCTAGTCGTCGTCGCGCACCCGCTCGACGAGGGGCTGATCGACTGGCGGCGGCTCATCGCCGGCCATGGCCGCGTCGTCTTTCTCGAAGGCGGCGTGACCGAAGCGCTCGTCGCCAACGCCGCCGGCGTGGTCACGGTCAACAGCACGACCGGGCTCACCGCGCTGCGCCTCGGCGTCCCGGTAAAGCCGCTCGGGAGTGCGATTTACGACGTCCCTGGCCTCACTGACCAGGGCGATCTCGCCGGCTTCTGGCAGCGCCCCAACCCGCCGGACCGCGAATTTATCGAGGTCTTTGTGCGAGCGCTGATCGGCGCGACGCAGATCAAGGGCGGCTATTACGCCGGCGCAGCGCAATGTCAGGCGCTGCCGGCTTTTGTCGAACGGCTCGAAAACGGCCCCTACCCGATGACCCGGCGATCGACCTATGCTGCCGCGGCAAACGACGGCGGTTAGGAAAATGGCCTGGGATCCCACGCAATACCTCAAATTCGCCGGCCCGCGGCTGCGGCCCGCGCTCGACCTCCTGGCGCATATCGAGAACGAGGCGCCGCGGCACGTCTACGACCTCGGCGCCGGTGCCGGCAATGTCACGAAGTTCATCGCGGCGCGCTGGCCCGACGCGCAGATTGTCGGCGTCGACAGCTCGGCCGAGATGCTGGCGAAGGCCAAGGCCGAGATGCCCAAGCTCGACTGGCAGCAGGCCGATCTCGCGACCTGGCTGCCGCCTTCCCCGCCCGACGTGATCTATTCGAACGCCGCGCTGCACTGGATCGAGGATCACGCCCCGGTCTTTGTCGCGCTGTTCAACAGCCTCGCGCCCGGCGGCACCTTCGCGGTGCAGATCCCCAGGAATTTCGGCGCGCCGTCGCACACCTCGATGGGCGAAGCGGCACGCATGGGGCCGTGGCGCTCAATCCTCGAACCGATGCTGCGCCCGGCGCCGGTCGAGGAGCCGGCGTTCTATTACAATCTCCTCGCACCGATCGCCGCGAGGCTCGACATGTGGGAAACCGAATACCTGCAGGTGCTCGATGGCGAGCACGCGGTCAAGGAATACACCAAATCGACCTGGCTCTCCCCGCTCCTCGGCGCGCTCGACGAGCCCATGCGCGGCGAGTTCGAAGACACCTATACCAGGCTTGTCGACGCGCATTACCCGCGGCGGCCCGACGGCAAGACACTCTTCCCGTTCCGCCGCATGTTCATCGTCGCGACTAAGGGGTGAAGACAGAAAGGAGACCGAACATGGAGGTGAAAGGCTTTGTCGTGCCACCGGGGGGCGGCAAGGTGCTCGACATGGCGCCCGGACGGTTCTCGGCGCTCAAGCTGCTCGGCGGTGAGACTGCCGACAGCATCATGCTGTTCGAGGAAACGGCGCCCGCCGGTACCGAGACGACCTATCACCTGCACCATGACAGCGACGAGGTCGCCTATGTGCTCGCCGGTGAAGTGACGATGAAAATCGGCGACGAGGTGACCATCGGCAGGGCCGGCTCGTGCGCCTTCTTCCCGCGCAATGTGGCGCATGCCTGGAAGAACACCGGCAGCGAGACCGCGCGCATCCTCTTTCTCTACACCCCGGCCAAAGCCGGCGGGTTTTTCGAGGAGCGGCTGGCGCATCCGGACGGCGAACCGAATGGCCCCGAGGCCATCGCGCAGCGCGAGCGTCACGGTTGGGAGGTCGTCGGGCCTCCGCCTTTCTAGCGGGTGGCCGAGCCCCTCAACGAATGAGAAGCGGCCCCCCGTCCGACCATCACGTCATCCGGGAACTGCTCATCCACGGCGTGGCGTTCTGTGTGGTGGCCGCGATCGGGGCTGCTATCCTTTGGCATTTTTATTGGTTCTTCGAGCAGAACACCGAGAGCCCGGAGGCCGCGCGCGAAGCTTTTTTGGCCGCTATCGTCATCGTCGGCGGCGTCGGCCCGGCCATCACGATGCTGTTTCTTTGGGTCGGCCGCCTCACACGGCGGCGTCCTTAGGCGCGGCCCCGCACCAGCGCGGCGCCGGCGGATAGCGCGGCGAGCTTCTTATAGGCAAGGTCCGAGGAGATCGGCGCCATGCCACAATTGGTGCAGGGGTAGAGCCGATCGGCCGCGACATGCTTGAGCGCGCGATCGATCGTCGCCGCGACTTCGTCGGGCGTCTCGACATGCTCGCTCGCGACGTCGATCGCCCCGATCAGCACGTCCTTGCCCGCGAGCAGGCTCATCAGCTCGAGCGGCACCCGCGAGTTGATGCATTCAAGTGACACCTGGTCGATCCGGCTCGCCGCCAGCGCCGGGAACACCGTCTCGTATTGCCGCCACTCCGCGCCGAGCCCGGCCTTCCAGTCGATATTCGCCTTGATGCCGTAGCCGTAGCAGATATGCACCGCAGTCTTGCAGGTGAGCCCCTCGATCGCACGGTGCAGCGCCTCGATCCCCCAGCCCGCAGCCTCCGCCATGTAGACATTGAAGGCCGGCTCGTCGAACTGGATCACATCGACGCCGATCGACGCCAGCTCGCGCGCCTCCTCGTTCAACAGGCCGGCAAAGGCCATCGCCATCTCGACCCGGTCGCGGTAATGCGCGTTGGCGATCGTATCGATAATCGTCATCGGCCCGGGCAGCGTAAATTTGAGGCCGCGCGTGGTGTGCGCGCGGGCGAGCAGCGCCTCGGTCGCGTGCACGCTGCTGCGCCGCCGCAGCGGTCCGGTGACGCTCGGGCAATCGGCCTCGTAGCGGTTGTTGCGGATCCCCATCCGTACTTTGCGTCCGAAATCGATGCCGTCGAGGTTCTCGAGAAAGCCGTGGACAAAATGTTGCCGCGACTGCTCGCCGTCGGTGACGATGTCGATGCCGGCGTCTTCCTGCAACTTCAGCGCAAGGATCGTGGCGTCGCGCTTGGCGTCGGCCAGCGCATCGCCATCGAGCCGCCATGGCGCCCAGAGCTTTTGCGGCTCGGCCAGCCAAGCCGGTTTCGGCAGACTCCCGGCGATCGTGGTTTCGAGCACGGCGCTTCCCTCCCCTCGGGCTGTTGCGCGCGTGTTAGGCTAGCGCGCCCTATCCGTCAAACATCCTGCGAGACGAACTTATGACCACCCGCGAAGACCTGCGTCGCGACGGCACCGCTCTGCGCCGACGGCTGTTCGGCGACGGGGCCCTCACGCATTTCGTCCCCAATTACGCCGATCTGCGCGCCGAGCTGGCGTTTGGCGCGGTGTGGAACCGGCCGGGTCTGGCGCTCTCCGACCGAATGATCGCCTCGCTCGCGGCGCTGTGCTCGGTGCAGCGGCTCAACCATTTGCGCCGCCACATCGTCGCCGCGCTCGATATGGAATTGGCGCCGCGCACGATCGTCGAAATCTTCATCCAATGCGGCATTTATTGCGGGCTGCCGGCGAGCGAGGAAGCGATGGCGGTGGCCGAAGCGGTCTACGCCGAGCGCGGCATTGCACTCCCGGAGGAAGCCCCACGCGACGACCCGATCGAAGTCCTCGACCAGCGCGGCCGCGCGCTGATGGAGGCGATCCACGGCACGCGCGCCTATTCCGGCTACGCCGCCGCGGAGAACCCGGTGACCCAGGCGCTCTACCCGGTCGCGATCCAGTACGGCTACAGCGAGATCTGGGACCGGCCGGGCCTCGACCGGCGACAGCGGGCGCTGATCACGGTCGCCGCCTTCACCGCGCTAAAGCTCGACGGCCAGGTGCAGAAATTCGGCCAGTCCGCGCTCAGTGCCGGGCTCAGCAAGACGGAGATCATCGAAACAGTGATCCAGACCGGCCCCTATAGCGGCCTCGCCCCGGCGCTCAACGCGCTCTCGCTGCTCAGCGAGGCGCTGCGGTAGATCGCTCTGCCAGCGCCCGCTAGCGGCGGAAGCCGCCACCGCGGAAACCGCCACGAAACCCACCGTGGAAACCGTGGAAGCCAAAGAAACGCGGGCCAAAGCCGACGTTGTAGCGAAAGCCGGGATAGCCGTAATACGGATAACCGTAATATGGATAATATCCGGCATAGTATCCGCAGTAATACGGATTGTAATAAGGGTAGTAGCAGTGGGGGTATCCTTGCGCCTGGGCCGGCGCGACACCGCCCGTCAACGCCCCGCCGACAAGCAACACCGCCGCGAGAGCCGCGGCACGAACAGGTCGGATCGCCTGAAAGCCCATATCGCACCCTCCTCTCGCGTGAAACGGGGAACAGAGAAACGATACGGGTTCGTTTCCTGACACTCAAATCACGAAGCCGAGAGGACGGCGGCAGCGCCCTTTAAAAATACGGTGCGAGGTTCCGCCGGATGCGATCGAGCACCGTCTGCCCCGGCGGCGGCACGGCGAAGCTCTCGCCGGTGATGCGCTCATAGGCGTCGATATAGACCGCGGCGGTTTCGCCGATGACTTGCGGCGGGATCGCGGGGATCTCATCGCGGTAAGGATCGCAGCGCGCGGCAACCCAGCGGCGCAGCACGTCCTTGTCAAAGGCCTCGGGCGGCTCGCCGGCCGCGAAACGCGCGGGATAGGTCTCGGCAAACCAGTACCGGCTGCTATCCGGCGTATGGATTTCGTCGCCGAGGACGATCCGGCCGTCGCCGTCAAAGCCGAACTCGTATTTGGTGTCGACCAGAATCAGCCCGCGCGCCGCCGCCATCTCACGCCCACGCGCGAACAGCGTCAGCGCAATCCCCGACACCGCCTCCCACTGCGCGGCGGAAAGCAGCCCGCGCGCGACGATCTCGGCCGGCGTCACCGGCTCGTCATGCTCGCCGATCGGCGCCTTGGTGGTCGGCGTCAGGATGGTTTGCGGCAGCTTCTGGTTTTCGCGCATCCCATCGGGAAAGCGATGGCCGTACATTTCACGCCGGCCAGATTTGTACATCGACCAGATCGAGGTGCCGGTCGTGCCCGCCATGTAGTCGCGCACCACGATCTCGACCGGCATGATGTCGAGCCGGCGGCAAACCAGCACATTCGGGTCGGGGTATTCGATGACATGGTTGGGGCAGATATCGCCCGTCTCATTAAACCAGAACCGCGCCGTCTGGGTCAGCACCTGACCCTTGCACGGGATCGCGGCGATGCTGCGGTCGAACGCGGTGAGGCGGTCGGTCGCGATAATGATGCGCCGTCCGTCGGGCAGATCGTAATTGTCGCGAACCTTGCCGCGATAGTGATTGGGCAGCTCGGGGATCGTCGCATCGTCGATCACGAGGTCGGGACGCGCGGCAAACAGCGATGGGTCGAGCATGAGCTCCTGTATAGCCCGCCGAAGCAGCGGCGCGAAACGGGCAAAAACGAACCCGGCCGGGAGTTCCCGGCCGGGCTGGGTCGCGGACCGCGCCGCGAGGCTGGCGGCTAGCGGCCGTACTGGTGGTACCAGCGCCAGTACTGGTGCCGCCACTGCCACATGGCGTGGCGGTATCCGTAGTCATTCGGGTATGAGCCGTAATACGGATTGTTGTACTGGTAGTAGCCCTGCGCATGAGCCGGCGCCGTCTCAGCGCCGACGGCGAGCGCCCCGACCGCGACAAAGATCCCGGCCATCAGAGCGCGACGGACATTGCCTATCTTGCGGGTAGTGGACATGTGACGCTCCTTGTCTTTTCCGTTGCTTACGTCGATTATTTATACGGAACGGATGCGTTTCGTGCCCAACCGCCGGCTGCGTAGATCGGGGCTCACCTTTGCGCGCGACGCGGGCACGCAACCATGCGCGCTGATCGTATCGTGTGAGCGGGAGTTGCGTTGTCGTTATGCCCCGCTGCAGCCTCCACAGCACAAAAAACCCGGCGCCGGGCTTGCGCCGGTGCCGGGTCTTGAAGCTCTCTGGCAGCGGGGACCGCAATCCCCGCCGCTATCAATACGGCCGCTTAACGGTGACGCCCACCGCCCCAGCCGCCGTGCCAGCCACCGCCCCAACCGCCACGCCAACCCCACCCCCAACCAACGCGGACGCCGACCGGGTAGCCATAGCCGTAACGGTACGGGTAGCCGTAATACGGATAGTAGCCCGAGTAATACGAATACGGGTAGTAACCGTAGGGGTAATAGTACTGGGCCTGGGCCTGCGACGAGGTCGCGCCCACCGTCAGAACGCCCGCTCCGACAAAGGCCGTGGCCATCAGAGCACGCCGGAACCAGTCGATCTTGGGGGTGTTGCGAAACATGTTACGCTCCGTCTGCGAGAGGGAATTGTGCCGCCAACACATTTAGACGCACCAGGTCGGGTTTTTGTTCCCGCTCCCGGCGCAAAAATTTGCTCGCGCCCGTGCGTTTCGCGCATGAAGAGACACCCGTTATGACCGACGCGTCAATCCGCACGACATGCTGCATCGCCGGCGGCGGACCGGCCGGGGTGATGCTAGGCTTTCTGCTGGCGCGTGCCGGGGTCAGGGTTACCGTGCTCGAAAAGCACCGCGACTTCTTCCGCGATTTCCGCGGCGACACGATCCATCCCTCGACCCTGCAGGTCATGCACGAGCTCGGCCTACTCGAACAGTTCCTCAAGGTGCCGCACGACAAGGTTCATGACATCGGGATCAAGATTGGCGAGACCGAGATCAAGTTCGCCGATTTCACCCATCTGCCGACGGCATGCAAATTCGTCGCGCTGATGCCGCAATGGGATTTCCTCGATTTCCTGGCCGAACAGGGGAAGCGCTATCCCGGCTTTGACCTGCGCATGGAAACCGACGCCACCGACCTGATCGTCGAGGGTGCCCCCGGAAATGACCGCGTCGTCGGGCTGCGCGCAAAGGGACCCGAAGGACCGGTCGAGTTCCGCGCCGATCTCGTCGTCGGCGCCGACGGCCGCCACTCGGTCATCCGCGAGCGCGCCGGCTTCACGGTCGAAAACATGGGCGCGCCGATGGACGTGCTGTGGATGCGGCTGTCGCGGCGCGAGAGCGACCCGGAGCAGACCGGCGGCTACGTCAATTTCGGCCATCTGCTGGTGACGCTCAACCGCGGCGACTATTGGCAATGCGCTTACGTGATCCGCAAGGGCGGCTATGACGAGATTCACAAACAAGGCCTCGACGCTTTCCGCGACGACATCGCGCGGATGGCCCCATGGCTCGGTGACCGAACCGCCGAGCTGACCGATTGGGAGCAGGTCAAGCTGCTGACCGTCGCGGTGGACCGCCTCAAGACATGGTGGCGACCGGGTCTTTTGTGCATCGGCGACGCAGCGCACGCGATGTCACCGATCGGCGGCGTCGGGGTCAATGTCGCCGTACAGGACGCCATCGCCGCCGCCAACATCCTCGGCGCACCGCTGCGCGAGGGCCGTCTGACGACCGATCACCTCGCCCAGGTCCAGAAGCGGCGCACCTTCCCGATGCAGGTGATCCAGAAAATGCAGCTGACGGTGCAGAACCGGCTGATCGACCGGCTGCTCGACACGCGAAAGCCGTTCGAGGCGCCGGCGATCATGAAGCTCTTCAACTATTTTCCGCTGCTGCGCCGCCTTCCCGCGCGACTCGTCGGGATCGGCGTCCGCCCGGAGCATGTCCGCACCAAGCCATACATCGCTGCGTGAGCGTGGCCGCGCGTTGCGGCAAGCGCGACAATTTACGCGTTCTTTACCCTCGCGCGTTTACGACTGTGGCGCCTGGCCGCGGCGGAAGAACATTGATGACATATAATTATCGCGACGACCCGGTACTCGGCCCCGCCCTGTCCTATTGGACGGGCAAGCGCAGTGGCCGATCGATGCCGCGCAAGCGCGATATCGACCCGATCGAGATACCACCGAAAATCTTGCCCAACCTGCAGATCATCGACGCCATCGATGGCGGCGCGCGGTTCCGCTACCGGCTGATCGGCACCGCGCTGGTCGAGGCCTATGGCAGGGACTTCAGCGGCCGCATCGTCGATGAGCTGTTTCCCGACGGCCGGCTCGATTTCGTCCAGAGCCTCTATCGTTCGGTCTGCACGTCGAAAGCGCCGATCTTCTCGCGCAACAAATACCACACGCCGCGTGACGTCGATCTGTTCTCGATGCGCATCTACATGCCGCTGTCGGAGGACGGCGTGGCCGTGCAGCATATCCTGGGCGTCATGCGCTTCGAATACGGCGCCGTGTTCGACGAGGGCCTGTGGGACATGCAAGCCACACCCGAATGGCATCATACCGAGGCCGTCGATGTTGACGGCCTCGCCCCAGAACTCGCTCTCTAAGCTGCCTCTTCCAATTACGTCCACGCCGCGGTGAAACAAAGGACAATGACTTACAACTATCGCGACGATCCGATCCTGGGGCCGGCACTTTCTTATTGGCTGGCGAAATGCGGCGGCAGTTCGATGCCGCGCAAGCGCGACGTCGATCCGATCGAGATACCGCCGGGTGTTTTGCCCAATCTGCAGCTCATCGATGTCATCGACGGCGGCGCACGGTTTCGCTATCGCCTGATCGGCACGGCAACGGTCGATGCCTATGGCGAGGATTTCACGGGCCGCTATCCCGATGAGATGTTCCCCGCCGATCTGCGGGACTTTATTCACGGCATCTACCGCCAGGTGTGCCGTTGGAAAGCGCCCCTCTTCCTCAGCAACAGGTACATCACCGCCAGGGGCTTTGAGCTGGCGTCAAAGCGGATTTACATGCCGCTCTCCGACGACAATACCAAGGTGCACCATATTTTGGGCGTACTGCGGTTCGAATATGAGTCGTCGATCGCCGACGCAAGGTGGCGCGAAGACCCGACGCTCATTCCCACCGGCACTTATGTCGAGCAGGTCGGCCCCTTCCTGCCGACCCGCGACGCGGCTGACTAGGCCGCTTCTTCCAAAGTCGAGCCGACATCGAGCGTCGTCGCGCGCCGCAGGTCGCGCGGCGCGTTCTCGTTATGCGGCCGACCGCGGTGCATCGTGCAGCGATTGTCCCAGATCACCAGATCGCCGGTCGCCCATTTGTGGCTGTAGACAAACTGCCGCTGCGTCGCGTGGGCGTTGAGGTCGCTCAGCAACAGCCGCCCGTCCGCCACCGGCCAGCCGACAATGTGCGAAGCATGCGCCGACAGGTACAGCGTCTTACGGCCCGAGCCGGGGTGGCGGCGCATCAGCTTTTGTGGGCTCGGCGGGTATTTCTCGCGCTCGCCCGGCGGGAATTCGGTAAAGCCGATCTGCCCGCGCGACCAGAAGATGTCGTGCTCGACGACAAGCCCGTCGATCGCCGCCTTCATCTCGTCATCGAGCGCGTCATACGCGGCGCGCATGTCGGCGAACTCGGTCTCGCCCGCGCCGAGCGCCGAGGCCGGCGGCACCGCGACCGCGAACAGCATCCCCAGCACCACCGGCACCGGCATGTAGGACGCATCGGTGTGCCACAGCCGGTTGCCGAGCATGTCGAGCCGCCGCCGGTCGTCGCGGGCACGGATGTTGTTGTCGATATCGAGGTTCGAGATATCGCCGATCTCGGGAATAGTGAGCCGGCGCTTGCCGCCCTGCAACGCCGCGCGGCCAATCTCGAGCGGGCCGAACGGCGCGGCGAACGCCTTCAGCTGCGCGTCCGTGACCGACTGGCGCTTCAGCACTACCACCGAATATTGGTCGATCGCCCGCCACAGCGCGGCGAGGGTCTCGCCCTCGGGCACGGCCGACGCATCGACCCCCGAGACCTCCGCTCCGATATGCGGATGTAGTGGGCTGACGGTAATCGTCATCAGAAGTCCTCCCTTTAGTCCCTCTCCGCCCCCGGGGGCGGAGAGGTTAGGTGAGGTGAGGGATTCCAGAAGCGTCTCCGCGTTCCCACCTCACCCGGCCGCCGCTACGCCGCGGCCACCCTCTCCCCCCAATGGGCGGAGAGGGAAAATCAAAGCGCATCCGCCACCGCGTTATGGAAACGCTTCAGCGCCGCGACATGGTCGCTGAGCGTTTGCCCGGCGAGGCGATGGTGGTGGCGGCGATGGAAGGTCGTCGTCAGGCACAGATGGGTCGCCCCGGCCTTCTTCCAGAACTGCGCTTCCTTCGCCCAGTCGCTTTCGCTGCCCGACCCCATCGAGGTCCATACCTCGATCCCGACATCGGCCGGGTTGCGCCCGGCTTGCTCGGTCAGCTTGCGCAGCGACGCGAGAATATCCAGCGCGCTCTGGTCGGCGGGATAGGCGTTGGGCATCCAGCCGTCACCCCATTTGGCGATGCGCTCGAGCGTGCGCTCATGGTGACCGCCAAACCACACCGGCACCTTGCCTGAAGCCGGCCGCGGGTTGATCCCGGCATCCTGGAGCGTGTGATACCGGCCCTCGAACTTGACGAACGGCTCGGCCCATAATTTCTGCATGACCTGCACCTGCTCCTCGGAGCGGCGGCCGCGATTCTTGAAATTCTCGTTGAGCGCGGTGAATTCCACCTCGTTCCAGCCGACGCCGACGCCGAGCCGGAACCGGCTGCCGCACATCGCGTCGAGACACGCCGCCTGCTTCGCGACCAGCACCGCCTGACGCTGCGCCAGGATCAACACGCCGGTCGAAAAGCCGAGCTTTGGCGTGATCCCGGCGAGATACGAGAACAGCACGAACGGATCATGGTAGAGCCCAGCCGACATGCGGTCGCCCGCCCCTTGGCTGTCGGGATTGGCGCCCACGACGTGGTCGGGCGCCTCGATAAAATCGTATCCCGCGGCTTCGGCGGCCTGCGCGTATTCCCGCATCACCTGCGGCGTCCCGCCGATATCGCCCAACGGCAGCAACGTGCCCAATTGCATCGTTCTTCTCCCCGAATTCAGTTCCGGGAAACCTACAACCCCCACCCGCTTGCCGCTAGCGCGGCGCGCTCCCTCCCCCGCTAGCGGGGGAGGGTTGGGGTGGGGGGCTTACTCCGGCGTCCGTCCGATGACCGCGTACATCGGGTCCTGCTCGTCCTCGATATAGGGGCACAGGCGACGCGTCTCGATCGCCGCGAACCCGGCGTGGTTCAGATAGGTCTCGACCAGCCTTGCATGGCCGCTGTCGTCAAGCGCGCGCCACACCGCGACCGCTTTGGTCCAGAAGCAGCGGTTGGAAAAGCTGATGACGATCGGCGCGCCCGGCCGCAGCACCCGCACGGCCTCACGCAGCACCGCGACCGGCTGCTGCAGGTACTGGATCGAGACGCAGATCATCGCCGCGTCGACGCTGTTGTCAGCGAGCGGCAGCGCGGTCTCGCGGTTGAGGTTCTGCAAAAAAAAGCGCGACAGCCGCTTGTTGGCCGCGAGCTCCTCGGCGTTCATGCCGTGGCCGATCACCTCGGCGTAGTCGATATCGGGCGGCAGATGACTGACCCAGCTCGACATCAAATCGAGCAGCACCCCGCCTGCCGGCAGCATTTCGCGGTAGAGCCCGGTCAACACACGGATGGCGTGGTCGTCGATATGGGTGACGAGCCGCGCCGGCTCGTAGAACGCCTCGTCATCCTCTTCGTCGATGCGGGTAAACGCGCCTGGCGGCAATCCGAGTTCGTCGGTCATACCTTCATCATGACTGATTGCACCGCTCGGAGGCACCGATCATTCTGACCGTATGCATCCGTTTCCTCCAACAGCTGAACTGCAATTTCTTCTCGGTGAGGAGATCGCCCAGATTTGTCTCGACCCGTATGCGTTACAGTTTCGGTTTGCTAAGGGCGGTCATATCTCTGTCGAGGGCCGCATCGAGCAGCTCGATAGAGACGGAAATTCGCATTCGCATGATTGTCAGACGCAGCCTCAAGCCGCGCTTTATCTGCACCAGCTTCTTCAACGCCGCGTTGTTAGAGTAGAGGGTGAATCTTACTGCCTCTCACTCACATTCGATGATGGCTCGAAGCTGCGCATCTTTAGCGATGACGGTTCTTATGAATGCGGTCACATATCGTCGAACGGCGGTCTGATAATTGTGTTCTAGCGAGGTTAAGTATGGCCCTGAGCGCAGCAAAACCATTCCAGGCCCCGACCGTCACATCGCTCTCGGTGCGGCTGGTCGTCGACTCGTACCACGACATCTTCATGCCAAAGGCGGAGCACCCGCATGTGCGCATCGAGCATGTCGGCCGCATGCCGGGCCGCGAGAAGGAGACCTTTGCCTGCGAATGGGGTCTGTCGCTGCATCTCGAATCCGAGGCCGCGGGCGAGCGCCATCAATATCTGCTCGATTTCGGCTTCACCCCCGAGGTGCTGAACCGCAATTTCGACCTGCTCGGCATCGCGCCCGAAAAGCTCGACGGGCTGATCCTCAGCCACTCGCACCGCGACCATTACGGCGGCATGGTCGGGTTCGTCGAACGCTACCGGCCCGGGCTGCGCGACGACCTCAAGCTCTTTACCGGCGCGGGCAACATCACCTATCGCGAGAAATGGGCCGGCGCGCGCGGCGGCGACCCGGTCTCGGTCGGCGCGCTTGACGCGCACGCGCTGGCAGCGGCGCATGTCGAGACCGTGTGCTGTGAGCATGCGCATGCCTTGGACGGCCCCTTCACCAGCGGCCCGATCGCCTGGCAATCCTTCGAGACGGTGACCCCGACGACCCTGGTCGAGCCCACCCCGCTCGATCATTTCACCGAGGCCGAGAAGCGCGGCCGGCTCGTCCTCGACAAGCACCCCGACGAGCACGCGACCTGCTATGTCGTGCAAGGCCGCGGTCTCGTGGTGATCTCGTCCTGTGGCCATTGCGGACTCATCAACACCGTCAAGACCGCGCAGGCCGTCTCCGGCGTCGAGAAGGTGCACGCGGTGATCGGCGGCTTCCACCTCGGCGCCGCGCCCGCCGACTATATCGAGCACAGCGTCGCCGAGCTGAAGGCGCTCAACCCCGATGTCGTCGTGCCGATGCATTGCACCGGCCGCCCCTTTATCGAGGCCGCGTTGCGCGCGATGCCGAACCAGGTCGTGCAGTCGAGCACCGGCAGCCGGTTCACGTTTGGGGTGTGATTTTAAGAAGGATGTCATTCCGGGGCATCGCGCAGCGATGAACCCGGAACCCATGAACACGGACGGAGCAGGGCTGGCGCAAGCCTGTGTTCATGGGTTCCCGCTTTCGCGGGAATGACAATTGAGAGGAAGAAAGATGCGCCTCTTCTATCAGAGCCTCGGCGCCTCACGCCGCTCGACCGACGGCCCCTATGCGCAGAGTTTGGCTGCAATTCTGCAAAAAGCCGCGGCGACCGGCACGACGATCGAGGTGCACGGGCTCGCCCCCGGCAAGGCGATCGCCGACCAGTACCGCTACCTCGAATTCCGCGACGCCGGCGAAATCCTCGAAAACGGCCTCAAGGCCGAGCGCGAGGGCTATGACGCGTTTTTGATCGGCAATATTTTCGAGCCGGGCCTCCATGCGCTGCGCGAGCTGCTAAACATTCCGGTCTTGGGTCTGTGCGAAGCCTCGGTGCATCTCGCCTGCCTGATGGGCGCGAACTTTTCGGTAGTCAACGTCAACGCCAAGTTCGCTCGCCGGGTCACCGACAATATCGCAGCCACCGGCCTCGCCGGCCGGCTCGCCTCGATGGAGGAGATCGAGGTCGAGCGCGCCGGCCAGTTCGACCGCGCTTTCGAGGATGAGGCGATACGTGACGCGGTCATCGAGCGCTTTCGCGCCGCTGCTCGTCGCGGCATCGGCAAGGGCGCGGAATGCGTGATCCCCGCCGGCGGGATCGTCATGACGATCCTCGCCGAGGCCGGCATCCATGAGGTCGACAAGGCGCCGGTGGTCAACGGCCTCATCGCCCTCGTCAAAATGGGCGAGCTGGCGGTCAGCATGCGCGCGCTGACCGGCCACTTCACCAGCAAGCGTCTCACCTACGCGCCGCCATCAGGCGCGCTGCTCGACGACATCCGTCGCGCCTACGGCGAGGACGTCTATCCCGGAGCGCGCTGAGCGGCGCCCCGCCATGGCTCGATCCTGCGGCGAGAGGCCGCATCCGAAAACCGCGACGGCTTGGCGCTGTAATTGACACCGCTGCGGGGTGCCGCTACCAACGCCCGCAACCAAAAGAACGCCGTCAGCTTCATGTAAGGTTTCGAGGGGGAGACGCACTTTTGCCGCCCTTGCTGGAAGTCCGCGATCTGCGCACCGAGTTCCGCACCGGCGCTGGTGTGGTGCGCGCGGTCGACGGCGTGTCCTACACGGTCGACCCCGGCGAGACCGTCGCGGTGGTGGGCGAAAGCGGCTCGGGCAAATCGGTCGGCGCCTTGTCGATCCTGCGCCTCATCCCCGACCCGCCGGGACGAGTGGTCGGCGGCGAGGTGTTGTTCGGCGGCCGCGATCTCATGAAACTCACCGACGCCGAGATGCGCCATGTGCGCGGCGGCGAGATCGGCATGGTGTTTCAGGAGCCGATGACCTCATTGAACCCGGTGCTGACGATCGGCCGGCAGATCACCGAGATGATCGAGCAGCATCGCGGCAGCGGGCGCGCCGCGGCCGAAAAGCGCGCCGAGGAGCTGATGGGGCTGGTCGGCATCGCCGACGCGAAGCGGCGCCTCAGGCAATACCCACACCAGCTGTCCGGCGGGATGCGCCAGCGCGTGATGATCGCGATCGCGCTGGCCTGCGAGCCCAAGCTCATCATCGCCGACGAGCCGACGACCGCGCTCGACGTGACGATCCAGGCGCAGATCCTCGAGCTGATGCAGCGGCTGACGCATCAATTGGGCGTCGCGCTGATCGTCATCACCCACAATCTCGGCATCGTCGCGCGCTACGCGCACCGGGTGAACGTGATGTATGCCGGGCGTATCGTCGAGAGCGGCCCAGCGGCGGCGATCTATCACAACCCGCACCATCCCTACACCATGGCGCTGCTCAAATCGGTGCCGCGGCTCGATCGGCCGCGTCAGGCGCGGCTCGACCCGATCGAGGGACAGCCGCCCGACTTGACGCGGCTCGACAAAGGCTGCTCGTTCCGGCCGCGCTGCCGCTTCGCGATCGAGGCCTGTGCCGTCTCCGCGCCGCGCCTCGAGCCAGTCGGCGAGCCCGGCCAGTTCGCCGCCTGCTTCCGCGGCCCCGAGCTGTCGACCCTCGACGCCGGACAAGCGGCGTGAGCGTGGCTGAGACGAAAGCCGAGACCGCGCCGCTGGTCGAGGTGCGCGGCCTCAAGATGCACTTCCCGATCACCGAGGGGATCGTCGCCCGCCGCAAGATCGGCGAGGTCAAGGCGGTCGACGGCGTCAGCCTCACGATCGGGCGCGGCGAGACGCTGGGCCTCGTCGGCGAAAGCGGCTGCGGCAAGACGACGATGGGGCGCTGCATCCTGCGCCTCGAAACCCCAACCGCAGGCGCGATCCTCTATGACGGCGTCGATATCGCGGGCCTCGACCGCAAGGCGCTCGTTGGGCTCCGCCGCCGCATCCAGGTCATCTTTCAGGACCCGTACAGCTCGCTGAACCCGCGCCAGAAGGTCGGGACGATCATCGGCGAGCCGATGATGGTGCACGGCATCGAGCATGACGCCAAACGCCGCACCGCGCGGGTGCGCGAGCTCCTGTCGGTCTGCGGCCTCAACCCCAATTTCGCCGACCGCTACCCGCACGAGATGTCAGGCGGCCAGCGGCAACGCGTCGGCATCGCCCGCGCACTGGCGGTCGACCCGGAATTTATCGTCTGCGACGAGGCGGTCTCGGCGCTCGACGTCTCGATCCAGGCGCAGATCATCAATCTGCTCGAGGATTTGCGCGAGAAATTCCACCTCACCTATCTCTTCATCGCGCACGATCTCAGCGTCGTGCGGCATCTCTGCCAGCGCGTCGCGGTGATGTATCTGGGGCACGTCGTCGAGCTTGCGAGCTGCGACGAGGTCTTTGACAACCCGCTGCATCCCTATACCCGGGCGCTGCTCGCGGCGGTTCCGGTGCCCGACCCGACGGTCGAGGCCGACCGCATCTTTCAGCCGCTGTCGGGTGAGGTGCCGAGCCCGATCAATCCACCCTCGGGCTGCGTCTTTCACCCGCGCTGCCCGATCGCCGTTGCCGAGTGCCAGCGCGCGCCGCCCGAACTGCGCGAGCTTCGGCCGGGCCACTGGGTCGCCTGCAGCCAGGTCAATTAAGTCACAAAATCAAAGAGTAGGTAGGGGAAGGAAACTAGGGCATGAGGACGTATCGCATATTGATGACGGCGGCACTGGGCGCGACGCTGGCGCTGCCCGCTTACGCCCCGGGGCTCGCCGACGAGACGCCAAAAAACGGCGGAACGCTGACCTATATGATCGCGGCCG
>DATMLO010000148.1:0-8043 GCA_035570495.1 Allostellaceae bacterium
CCTTTGCCGATCTGCGTCATCACTACGCGCGCTGTCAGGCGCTGATCTTTCCGGGCGAGGAGGATTTCGGCATCGTCCCGGTCGAGGCGATGGCCAGCGGCCGCCCGGTCATCGCGTACGGCCGAGGCGGCGCGACTGAGACCGTACGGCCAGGCGTCTCGGGTGTTCTGTTCGATGAGCAGACTGTCGATGCGCTGATCGACGCGATCGAAGGGTTTCGCGCCGGCGATTTCGAGCCGGCGGCGATCGTTCGCCACGCCAGCGGCTTTTCCCGCGAGGTGTTTAAAGCCGGCATGCGCGCACAGCTCGAACAGCTCATGGAATAAAAGGCCGAGATGGATCATCGTCATCCCGCCCGGCGCAGCCGCTGCTGCATCGAATGCGCCCAGTTGACGTAATCGAAATCGCGCACCTCATCGAGATGCAGGCCAAGCAGCGGCGGGATGTCGTCCGATGCATCGGCGATAACCACACCGAACACGCTGACATTATCGCCGCGCAGCACGTCGATCGCGTCTTCGAGCGCGCGCAGCGATGTGCGCCCGTGTATTGCGACAAGGATGCAGCCGTCGAGCAGCGGCGCCACGGCGCGGGCGCCGCAAGCGCTTTCCAGCGCCGGCAAGTCGACGATGATTGTCGCAAACCTGTCCCTGAGCTTGGCCAGCAGCGCCGGCAAAGCCGGCGTATCGAGCAAGTCCGACGGGTTCGCGACGGGCGTCCGGCTGCCAACCGGAAGCACATGCGTGTTCGTCTTCAAGTCAACGACAAGCGCGTCGGACGGATCGCCCTCGCGCAACGCCTCGGCAAGGCCGATCGAGGCACTCGGAGCTGCCCGCCTGGAGAGCCGCCGATCTTGGAAATCGGCGTCGACGAGCAGCGTATTGCTGCCGGACGCCGCGAATAGCGCGGCCAGGTTCACGGCGACAGTGCTCTTTGCATCCTCGGGCCGCAGCGACAGGATGCCAAGGCGGCATCCCGACCGGCTGCCGCTGGCGCGCTGTACCGAAAACTTGACGTTCCGCAGCGCCTCGCTGAACGCGGAGAGCGGTGCATCGACGACCTCGACCCGATCGCTGCCCTTGCTGTCCGGTAAAGGTTCGATGCGCTGTTTCGGCAGCGCGCCGAGCACCGTGAGCCCGAGCGCCTGGCGAAGCTGCTTGGCGCTGCGCACGCTACCGTCGAGCATCACCCGCGCCGCGGCGATCGCGATGCCGACAACCAACCCGATCAGGATCGCGAGCAGCAGGATCAGCTTGGTTTTCGGATAGCTTTTGCCCAGCGGTTGTGCCGCCGAGGTGATGACCCGGGCGTTCGACACCGGGTAGGACGCCTGCTGCTTGTCCTCGGTAAAATGCTCCAGCAGTCCTTCATAGACCTTGCGATAAGCCTCCGCTTTGGCCTCCAGTTGGGTCAGCTTGTCGATGAGCTGCGGCTGTCCATTGTTGCCGGACACTTCGGTGATGCCGTGGGAGACGCGGAACTCCTGCGCGGCTGCGGCGGCGGTGTTGAGCTGTACGCCAAGATCGGCAATCTGGGATTCCATCCACTGGCTTGCCTGATCTGCGACATCTTGCCTCGCCTGCTGCTGGTCGCGCAGATAGGCGTCGGTAACGGCGTTCGTGATCTGCGCGGCCTTTTGCGGATCAGGCGAGCGGAACGACACTTCGATGACATAAGACTGGCCAACGCGCCGAGCACTCAGCCCGTTTTCGAAATGCGCCAGCGCGGCACGCTGCCGCGCGTAATCCGAGCCAGACGTACGAAATTCAGGATCGTTGATCAGCCCGAGCCTGGTGATCACATCACTGGCGATGCGCTCCGACTGAAGAACTTCGACCTGACTTTCGACCTGTGCGCTGTCCATCGTCAGGTCGATCGTGCCGTTCGCTTGCCACAGCGCAGGCTGCTTCTCCGGTTCGATCAGCAATTCCGCCCGCCCGACATAGGTCGAGGGCGTGAACAGGACATAGAGCGTCGCGAGAATGAGCAGCACGGCGACCGTGCCGGCGATCACCCAAAATTGCTGACGCGAAAACGCCACCGCGTCGGCGAGCGTCACAGTCTGCGTGCGCTCGGTCGGCATGGGCCACGCGCCCTCCGCTGGCGGGATGGGCGTGTCGAGCATCAGCCCAGCCCCCCAACCCCGATGCTGGCCGGCGGCGCGTCGTCGCCGCCCGGGGCCAGGCGCTCGCGATAAAGTGCGAGCAGCCCGTCGCACCACTGCGCCGGGGTCGGCGCCATTTGCCGAGCTTCCTCGAACGCCCGGCGGCTCATGCGGCGCACCAGCAGGTCGTCATGCAGCAGCGTCGCGATCGCGTCGGCGAGGGCGTGCTCGTCGTGCGGGTCGCAAGCGAACCCCAGCTCGCGTTCGACGATTTCCTCGGCGAAAGGTGAGTTGCGCGCGACAATCGCGGGAATGCCGCTCATCAATGCTTCGAATGCCACCAGGCCAAACGTTTCGCGGCTCACGGTCGGCGAAACCACCATCCGTGCCGTGGCGGCAAGGTCAGCGATCTCGTCGTGGCCGCGCCAGCCGAGCAATTCGACATTTGGGCAATCGCGGACGATCTCGCCGGCGAGCGGGCCATCGCCGACCAGCCGCAGCTTCGCACCCACCCTTTCTGCCGCGCGCGCCAGCAGATCGGCACCTTTATCGCCATCGAGCCGGCCGACAAAAAAAACATCGCGATTGTTTTCGGCCCTAACGCGCGTCGCCCGCCACGGGGTGACCGGGTTGCGCAGAACCCGGATGCGACCTGGGTCGATCGCCCCCCGCGCCAAGAGCGGGATCATCGTCTCGTGCACGGCGATAATTTGGGCGGGCGTCGTTGTCAGATCGAAGAGGCGATGGCGCAGCGCGTGACGCGCGACACGCCACAACTTGTGGCCGTAATGGCGCCGGTCGCACGCGGTCGCCACGCAGGCGAGGCTGCCCGGCCTCAGCTCGCATGCGCGTTGCCGGGGGTAGTGGAAATAGGCGCCGTTGGGGCAGGCGAGAAAATGATCGTGCGTCGATATCATTAGCCGGCCCGCCACACGGCGCAACGGGACAAACACCGATGGCGACAGCACTTTATGCCAGTTGTGCAGGTGGTAGATCGTCTCGGGCGTGTCGTTCGCGTCGATCCAGCGCGTCAGCGCCAGCTTTGTGTCGGGGTCGAACAGCCCTTTTGTTATGGCGGAGCCAGTACTGCGGTCGAGCAGATGGCGGCCACCAAGGATCGAGACCATCGCCCCACACGCCTCCAGACCAGGGTCCGCAGGCCCCATTCCCGTCAGAAAGGTGACCGCGACGCCCCGCGCCCGGAGAAGCTTTGTCGAAGCGACAGCGATCGCCGCCGCACCGCCGCGCGCGACCGCGTCATCGTTGATCACGACAACCCGCTCGGGCTTTGCCGACCCGTCCAAGGCCTGGCTCCTGCCGCGCGCCGCTAGTAGCAGCCGCGCGCGGAGACGACCACGCGAGCGGTCTTGACGATGATCGCGAGATCTCGCCAAAAGCTCCAGGATTCGATGTAGTTACGGTCGAGCTCGACCCGGGTCGAGTAATCGACCTCGTTGCGGCCGCTGACCTGCCACGGGCCCGTCAGCCCCGGCCGCGCGCTCAGATACTGGTCGATGCAGGCGCCGTATTTTGGCACCTCCGCGGTGACGATCGGCCGCGGTCCGACAAAGCTCATTTCACCCCTCAGGATGTTCACCAGCTGCGGCAGCTCGTCGATGCTAGTCTTCCGCAGGCTCGAACCGAGCGGGGTGATGCGCGGGTCGTTCTTGAGCTTGCGCGTTTCTTCCCATTCGCGCGCCGCCTCGCCGTTAGCAGCGAGATGGCGCGCCAGCACTTCATCGCCGTTGGCCACCATGCTGCGGAATTTCAAGCAATCGAAGTCGGCTCCGTTCAGGCCAACCCGGCGGTGTCGATAAAACACGGGGCCCCGGTCCCATAATTTGATCGCTAGCGCGATCAGCCCAAACAGCGGCAACAGCAGAAGCAGCGCGGCCAGAGCCGCCATAACGTCAAAACCGCGTTTCGCCGCCCCGCCAACCGCAAGAGCGGGCCGATGCAGTTGAACGACGTTGGAGGTCGCCGCCTGATATTCGCCGTGAAACCCGTTGTCGGCGGCTCGGCCGGAAGAACCGCCGGTGAATGTGGAAGCGGTCCGCCAGGTCTTGTTCAAGGGAACCTGCTCGCGCCGCCGTGTCGCCAGTGCAGACGTACCATCAGGCATGAAACTCTCCCACTCGTGATCCGGCGCTTCCTCCCAGCCAGCGCAATTTATTTTGATTCTTCGGGTCAGTTATTTTGCTTACAACCGCAGCAACAACATTTTCTTCCGATCTTTAACGAGATCTGGAAGGTATATTGTCCCTGATATTTTGCTTGATTGCCCCGACGTTTTGCGGGGGTGCCCGCTGTTGCGGTTTTCGGCAGTGGTGAGAAGAGGCTAACTCTTCTTGAGGTAGCGCCCCACCCTCTAATTAAATCAAATAGATACTACGATTTACCCTGCGAAAGCGGGGGAATAATCGGCAAGGCACGTAAATCTGTCAATGAAAAATATCCTGATTCGGAGCGTTATTTTGTAAATGCAAGGTAACATCTGCGCCTTGGTTCGATCAAAATCCCGAATTTCACTAACATAGGTTGAGTATTATTTATTTCTGTCAGTTTTCGGAAAATTTCTTTGAACTAATATTACGTTCCTTTTCCCCTCGAGAACAACCTCGCATTTCCTCGGTGATTGGCGGATTTGCGGCTGCCCGCCCACTATCTCTTCTCGCTCCGGCAGCTTATATTTAAGGCAGATACGTGCCATATCGGTGGCAAAGTGGGCTGGCGACCCGAAAGGTCTGCCGACCCGGCCGAGGTGAACAAATGTATTGGTTGGCGGCGGGTCTGTTTCTCATCGGCACGGCTTGCGGCGCGGCCATACGTTTGATGATGTTCGTCGTCGTGTTGTTCGGCGCCGCGCTGATCGCGATCGTGGCCGGCATCTCGCATGGCGTCGGCGTGGCGGTATTGGATGCCGTCATCGCCGTGGTCGCCTTGCAAGTCGGATACGCGGCGGGTTTTGTGCTGCGGGCAGTGCTGCGCTCGCGCCAAGTCAAAGCCCCTCAGCAGGTTGACCACTCGCGGTCGACACCCGCGACTCCGCGGCAGATGCGTCGATAGGCTGCGAACCCCCGCAGCCACCTTACAGTTCCAAGATGCGCTGCGGGTCGAGCCGCCCGGTGATCAGGTCTCGCACCGCCTTCAGATTTCCGACCACCCGGCCTGCGCGATCGACAAAGGGCTCGGGATGAAGCGCCCGCGCCAGGTTCATCGCCATATTCCGGCCGATCTGCTGCACGGCCCGCGGCCAGGGGCAGGTCCCTTTGCGCGACAGGTAGATCGGGTTGGCGACCTGCGAGTAGCCCAGCCGAACCCCGGATTGCCGGCCTTGCTTGACCCCGAGATGGACTCCGCGCGCCGCCGAGAGCTTAACGATGCGGCCGTGGCGCGCGAGCTGCAGGCTGAAATCGACGTCTTCGAGCCAGCCGTAAAGCGGCAGGCGTTCGTCGAAGCGGTATTTCATCGCCCGGACGGCCGATAAGCGGACCGCCATATTGCACCCGTAACCGTTCGTCACGGTCTCGGCCGTATCGGCGCTCTCCACGGCTGCCGCCGCCAGACGGCCGCGCGCCTCGTCTATCTCGAAGCCCGGCCCGAGGATGCCGTCGGCGATGACGCTGCCTGTCGCCATGACTATATCCGGCCAGGTTGCGAACCCGCGCTCGATCGCGGCGAGATAGGTCGGCGCCGGGATAAAGTCGTCGTCGAAGAATTGCAGGACATCGTCATCCCCCACGCGCTCGATGATCGCGTTACGCTGACTGGTCAGCCCGCGCGAGCCGAGAACGACCTCAACCGACGGGCCGGCGATAATCCCGGCCACGTCATCGGCTGTAGGAGCAGAGATCACGATCCGGTCGGCTGGGCGCGTCTGGCGCGCCAACTCGTCGACGACCGCACGCAGCAATTGCGGTCGTCCAACGGTCGCGATGCCGACGGCGAGACGCAAAACCGAAACCCTTTATCGCTAAACCCCGACCCCAAACGCGGCGGGTGCAATCCCGTTCCGCATCGATACAAACCGCGACAATCCGCCACGGCCGAGCAATCGGCGGCCGCTGGCGGGTGTTTGTCGCCGACGACAACAGGAACGAGTTTCATGCGAACGCTGCTTTTCGTCGTCGCAATCATCGCCATTTTCCAAGGCGGCGCGGCGCTTGCGGAGACCTCCGCCGGGAGCCAGGGCTATCGTCTCGACATTGGCGATGAGCTGCGCATCAAGGTGTTTGAGTGGCGCAGCTCGGTGGGCGACGTCCATGAGTGGACCGCGCTCAACGGCAGCTACGATGTGGGTGCCGACGGTGAGGTTGCGATGCCGCTCTTAGGCGCGCTCAAGGCGGCCGGTCAAACCACCGACCAGCTCGCCGATACCATCTCGACCCAGCTGCAAACCCGTTTCGGGCTGACCATCCGACCGCAGGCGTCGATCGAAATCATTCAGTATCGCCCGTTCTACCTTCTCGGTGACATCAGCAAACCCGGCGCATACCCGTATCAGCCGGGCCTCACCGTGCTTCAGGCGATCAGCATCGCGGGCGGCCGATACCGCGTCAATGACCCGGCGCTGCTGCTCACGACCGCCGGCGATTTGCGCGTTCATCGCTTGGAATACGAGCAGTTGCTGGCGCGGCGCGCCCGACTTGAGGCCGAGCTCAACGATGCCAATGCGATCACCTTCCCGCAGGGACTCACGCGCGAGCAGAACGACCCCAATATCGCTCAGCTGATTCAGCGCGAGGAGTCGATCTTCGCCACCCGGCGCGACGCCATGTCGTCGCAGATCAACGCGCTCAACCAACTGAAATCGCTGCTCAATAGCGAGGTCGCGTCGCTCCAGGACAAGATGAAAAACATGGATCAGGAACTGGGGCTCATGAAGGAGGAGGTGAACAACACCTCCAGCCTCGTGCAGCGGGGCCTCGCGATTGCACCGCGCGAATATAGCTTGCGCGAGACCGAACTCGACACCGCAAGCCGCCGGCTCGACCTCGATACCGCCGCGCTGCGCGCCAAAGAGGACATCGGCAAGGCCGACGAGTCGATCATCGAGCTGCGCAATAAGACACGCGATCAGACCCAGAGCGATCTCGCCGATGTCGAGCAAAAACTCTCCGAGACGGCCGCGCGCATCGCGACCGGTACAATGATCGTCGATCGCGAGCAGAGCGGCGCCACCAATCCAGCGACCGCCGGTGACGATGCGGCGGCGAAGTGCGTGATCCTGCGGCGCGAGGACGGAAAGACAACGCAACTTCAGGGCAACGAGGCCTCGTTCGTCGAGCCGGGCGATACGATCACGATCCAGCGCGCGGCCACCGAAACGCCAGTCGCGGGTACAAGCCTATCGGTCGCCGACGATGCGCCACCGCCACAAGCCGTCGCCCCACAAGCCGCCGTCCCCCAAGCCGCCGTCCCCCAAGCCGCCGTCCCCCAAGCCACCGTCCCCCAAGCCACCGCCCCACAAACCGCGCCGGCGCGGCCAGCACCGAAGCCCGGCCCAGTCCAGCATCCCGCGCCGAGCGAGTCGCGAGCCGGGGGTCGCCCTTAACCGAGGCCGTGGCGACAACGCGCCAGGAAGTTGCAAGACGTTTCAATTGACGTGCTCGATGCGCCGATCGATGGCACCCTAAGCGGCCGCGTGCTTACCGAGCACCGCGGCTTCGGGGGGAGATCGGCGCCTTGACGACAAACGCCCCGATTACGGGGTTCCTGCTACTGCTCGGGTTGGGGTTTTTCTTCGGACTGGCCTTCGAGGAATTCAACGCCCAGGGTAGCCAGGTCCGGCCGGGCGGCGTGCGCAGCTTTCCGCTGCTCGCGCTATCGGGCGCGCTGCTCTATCGGCTCGATATCTCGCGTTTGTTGCCGCTGACCGCCGGTCTCGTGGTGCTCGGGGCTTGGCTCAGCCTGTTTTACTGGCGGCATGTCGCGGAGAC